>JBBRAW010000021.1:0-39266 GCA_038206385.1 Bacteroidia bacterium
TTTCATTTGTTGGATTAGGATAAGGGCTTGCTGAAACTATTGCTGACGAAGTGTTTTCCTTAATAGCTGTTGCTAGATCATATTTTATTTGTGCGTTTTGTGCAGAAGACTGAATATCTAATAAATCTTGTCCTGCAACCATCGCAAAAGCAACAACAATTGAATCACCTATTGCAAGAGTAAACGGCCCAGTCCCAACAATATCGATAACATCATTACCTGTTGAAGCACCTCCTGCAGTTGCTCTATTCGTTGACAACGTCGTAAACTTTTCGGCGTCATCGTATCCATTACTCAAATCAGCTCCACTGGATCCTCCCGTGACATTATCAACTCCATAATGAGTAAATCCACCATTAGTTAAAAGCTTTACTCCTGCGTAAAGCCCTGCAGCATCTGTGCAATACGCATATCCCAATTTTAAATTAGGATCCTCATTAATTTTATTATTATTATAATTTTGAATATCCCAATCATTAAATATTCCTGCAAATAAATTATTGTAAGGTACAAGTCCTGTATTTTTAATTGTGTATTCAAAAATATGGAATTTAGTATTCGGCACTTGACTCCAAGACATTGAACGATGAGTAATTGTTAACCCAAGTTTATTCGGAGATTTTGAATCATCAAAAACTCCATGCGTATCGAAATCTGACCAAATAGATGGGCTATTTTGTTGAATGTTCGAAAGGGGTAAAAAATCATCATCGGTTACTCCATTTGCTGCACCTCTAACGTTATCAGAAACGGCGCCACTAATCCCAACCATAAAGCCTGATTCATAAACAAGATTTCCAGTTTGATTTAGATTAAAACCTAATCCATCAGCAGAGTTTGCTGAATTGAAACATATTCTTCCCTTACTTGTATTTGTAGTATTAACATCATTAATTTCAATGTTTATATAATCTACATTTAATGTAACATTAAAATATTGAAAATCATTATAGGTTCCATCACTAAAATGTAATTTAAATGTAACTACAGAATTTAATGGAGATGAAGGATTTATTTGTACAACAAATGGATCTAAAATATTATTAGTAGTTGTTAGCATTGATAATGCACCAACTAAAGTAGTACTATCCAGAATTGTTACGAAAGTTGAAGTAGTACTAAGAGTAACGCTTAAATTAGTAGTGGCGCTTAAATAATTTGTGATGTCACCAACTATGCGCATAGTATCACCTACCAGTAAGATATTATTGTTACTATCAACAATTGAAATATTGTCCATTCTAACAGATTTTGCATTCAGGTTTGTTAATGCACTAAATAAGTTGACACGTCCTTTTCCTAACTTATTTGCATAAGGGATATTTGCAGAAACAGCATCAATATTATCGCACGTTGCTCTCAGACGTTCACCAATTTGACGTGCAGTATAAGTTGGGAAAAACGATTTTACGATTGCTGCACACCCCGCAACAATTGGTGAAGCCATTGAAGTTCCACTTTCATTTGCATAGGAGTTGTCATAAATTGTTGAATAAATCCCACTTCCTGGTGCGCAAACATCAATTGAATTTCCAAAATTAGAAAAGGATGCCTTAGCATCTGATTGATTCGTTGCCGCAACTCCAAGCGAATTATCAAATGAAGCAGGATAAAAAGGTGAAGAATTACCATTATTCCCTGCGGCTACAACTACTAATGAATTTTTATTTATAGTTGCATAATTAATAACATCTTGACTAGATTGACCACCTCCAGAACCTCCCCATGAGCAATTTATTATTTGACAACCATGATCAGCCGCATAACGAATTCCTTCATAAGCTTGTGTTAATGCACCAGTAGCATCTGCGATTTTAACAGGCATGAACTTACAATTATATCCTGGTGAAGCCACACCGACTCCATTATTATTTACGGCATCCGCACAACCTGAAACATGGCTTCCATGTGTGCAATTACCACACGTTCCAACGAGTGGATCATTATCATTTTCACCAACATCCCATCCAGTAAAATTATCAATGTAACCATCGCCATCATCATCGATACCATTAATAGGATCTGCATAATTATGTTTGATATTAGCTGCTAAATCTGGATGATCAGTATCGGTACCAGTATCTGTAATTCCAATTACAACATTGGTATCTCCTTGGCTGATATTCCATGCAGCGTATGCTTGAATATTAGTAAGAAAATATTGGCTTCCAATCGAAGGATCATTCGGAGTAGATTGCGTGTGAGGAATAAATTTCGGCTCTGCATAAACAACGATACCAGAATGCAAAAACAAATTAATTGTCTTCACCAAATCAGCATTTCCATTATAATGAAGAACATAAATTAAAGACAAATCAATCATTTTTTGTCCTTGTTCATTGTATTCCTTTGTTGGCGGTAAATCATGTGGAAACATTTTTTTTATTCCGATAATTGAAGCTTGGTTAATCAGCTTTTGAAATGTAGGAATTTGAATATCGCTTTCACCACATAATGCTCGGAATTCAGGTTTCACTTTAATGATAATAGTGTTGGCCATGTAATCACTACTTGTAACTCCAGGCTGTAATTGATACGTTGATTTCGGGCTCTGATTAATGAGGACCCCTCCTCCTATTGCAGAAAAAGTAGTAAGTATACAGCAGGTAATAATTGAGAGAAATTGTTTTGTCATTTTAGTTTAAATTCAATGTGTACACGAATATAGGAATTTATACCAATACTTAATATGAACTAGTCCAATAAACTAGTTCTTTTTCACCAATACTTCTTAAAAAAATCGTTCCATAAGCAAGGGTTATGCAACGATTTTTTTAAATCGTCTTGATAAAAAATTATTTCGCCTCTTTGAACTAATTTATAGTAGGAATTGAAATTACAATCGTATAGATTAAATGATTGTAAAAAAATGACAATTTATTACTATCCCTTCTTTAAAAAATTGCTAAAAACTATACCTCATTTGCACTTTAACATCTGATTTATGGTTGCCTTGTACTGCCTCACTAGCGCTTCCAATCACGGTTTTATTATCGTAAAGTGTTCTTCCGTAACGAATCCAAAAGTCCAAATTTCGATTACAATGATATCGAATCATCATATAATAACTGTTTCCTTTGTAATAGGCAGCGGGGATACTTGATGAGCCTGGGAAATCTTGCTCATAAGCATATATTCTAGTGTCGTAACTATCAGTATTAAACATTTGATAACTTAGGATGATACTGATTGGTTTGCCCATTGGATGAAATTGAAATTCTTCAAGAAACAACGAACCATTCTGCTTGTCAATTGTATTTAATTGAACCCACTCTACTCTACTAAGCATAACAAAAGAAGTACTCAATTTAAAATGTGCATTAAATCGAATGTTAGTTTTAATAGTTGCTACTTGTTGGTCGATTCTATGTTCATGCAATGTCTCATCACTCGGTTTATTTTGCCGTTTTATACGAAGATAAATTTCCGTTGTTCGTGCTGGGGAATAAGTTATTTGACCTAGCCATTCAGCACCATTCGTTGGCGCATCGACTTGATAACGGAGCCAAGGAAATTTAAAACTATCAAAATAGAAAGCAATTTTAAAAACCCGAGAAGCAAGTATTTGTGTTCCGAAATAAAAACCTTTTTCATTCTGTGCTTTTGTTCCTTCCCGAAAAGGATTAGCATTTATCGAAGTATATTTAGGAGAAAAGGATCGATGCATTAGTGAAATGGAAACTTTAGGATCAAGAGCTGCTAAACATCCATTAATAGTAGCCATATTTCCTTCGCGATCAAATGCTGATTCCCCAAAAAATTCGATATTCCTAAACTGCCACGTATAACCAGCACTATAATTCATTGCATCTTTGCCATACCAATTGTGTAATTGATAAGTAGCCTCACCTCTTAAAAGAGACTGCGAATAATGTGCGAATTCATACGTCAACTCAAATTTAATTGCATTCTTTTGCCATTGCAGATGAGTACCAATTATTTCTTGATGCACTTTATTACGATCAGCAATTTCATATTCATTTCTATGTAATCCCGATACGCCAATACTATTTAATTCATAAAAATTCACCAACGTATCGGTGGCTGTTGTGTTTGCATCTAGCTTACGATAACTCATCCAATTATCAACTGTCAAATTTTTATTGCCAACACTAAATGCGAAACCTCTAAGAAAACTAAATTCATTGGATGAAGTATACGGTTTAATTCCAGCTCCTTGTTTTTTAATACTGATTACATCAGAAGATTTACCAAACGACATACCCGACCATGCTACTAGCCCTTGACTAAATTGCACTTGATAATCGCCTATCGAAAGCGCTTTCAAGAACTTGCCAGGGCGTAGAAATAAATGAAAGGAGTAGAAATCAAACCCTGATTTTTGTGCACCTGCGAAAAATTGTTCTCCGGGATCTTTCTCAGCATTAAAACCCAAACTAAAGTACCTGCCTGCAACAAATCGGTATTTAAATTTTAAATGATTAGGATCACCCTGATATCGAGACGCACTCGTGCTTATATCACTATAACCATTTTGCTTTTCCAAAACACGTTGCCATTGTAATGTTAATTGTTGTTTCCCTTGCGCTAATAATGTTTTGGGGTGTAGCCTCAAATCAAATAGTGGCCCAGAAATTTTAACGTATGGAAGAATTTGTGCTATAAAACTTAAATCAAAACCATCTATACTTTGAAGTTCTTCTAGCCTAATTAGTTCACCATATTTATTGATATGTGCGAGTAATCCTGCAATCTGAAGGGAATTAAGCAAACCAAAATTTTGCAATTCTTCATTGTTAGTATTGTTTAAATCAATTGGATTTTCCTTGTAAAAACTTAACTGTTCTTCCAATTGTGAAAAGTCAGTTACTTGATCATTTTGTTCAGCAACTGATTCTAATCGTTGAGAATTATCAATCGTTGGATTCGCTTGTGCATTTAATTTACTATCAATAAAAAGCAAGCCAATTATAACACAACATGAAATTAATTCTTTCATATTTTTATTCGTGATTATTAAAATTGTAAGTCATTGAAAACGCAGGAGAAAATCCAAGCTGTTGATGATAAGCAGTAGAAAAATCGACCTTAACTTGTCGCCAAACAAAGCCAAAACCAAACGACTCCGACAAAGGTTTACTTGCCAATCCTCCTCGAAGAAAGAAATGTTCGACTGGACAATATTCAAGAGCTAAACGAAATGAAGGTGTTTGTTCTGAAATTTGTTCGGCTTGTAAATAAGATATTAATTTTTGAGAAAATTGATATTTCATTCCTGCATAAAATCCAGCCGCGGATCGTCCTTCACTTATCCAGTCATTTTTTGGTCGAAGTGGATTATCAATTACAACACCCAACTGCATGGCAGAAGTTATTTTAATTTGAACTCCTATTCTACATTTTAGCAATGAAGTATTTCCAAGTTCCTCGCCCAAATGAATTCTTGTATAATGAATCGCTAGTCCTGCTGAAACCTTATCAGAAAACAATCTACTCCACCCTGCAAACAAATCTTGATGACGATATAATTCATAACCAAATTGTGAATAGCCAACACTTGAAACTCCACGGCTTTTTGTTGGAAGGTTTGCAACAAAAGATTGATGACTTAATTCTTTCGTCAAGTAATTATTTTTATAACTAACTCCTGCTGAAAAGTTTTTTAAATATGCTGTTCCCGCTGGATTTTGAAAGAGTGACCATTCATCTTGTAAATTAGCAGAGCAAGAAGAAAGTGCAACAGACTTTACACTAACTTCCATTTGAGCCAAAGCGTTTTTTTGGACACAAACACAAAACAAACATAGAATAGTCTGAAATAATTTTATTGCCTTATTCATTCGATAAAATTTATTTTCCTCATTGAAAAATGAAGGAGGGTGAACTTATTATTTATTGCACAATTTATATACTGTCAACAATAAATTAATGTTTACTCAACATGGTAAAACTTATGCGTTACTTTTTACTATGACCAATCAAGAAGATAATTACTATTCATTAATATTAATTACTATTTAAAAAACTATTTTGCTTTCTTCTTGGTAGCTATTTTGCTTTTTATCAACTCCAGCTTTTTCTTTTTAGTAGCAACATTTTTTTTCACAAATTTCATTTCTTCATCAGCTTGAAGTACTTTAGATTTTAAGTTAACTTTAAATGATGAAATTCTATCCATTAAATCTTTATCTCCTGTAGCAATCATTTGTGCGGCAAGAATTCCTGCATTTTGCGCAGCATTTAAAGCTACCGTTGCAACAGGAACTCCATTTGGCATTTGCAATATTGACAAAATTGAATCCCAACCATCAATACTATTACTAGATTTTATTGGAACACCAATTACTGGCAACGCTGTTAATGAGGCTGTCATGCCCGGTAAATGCGCAGCACCACCAGCACCAGCAATAATTACTTTCAATCCTCTTGCTATTGCAGTGCGTGCATAGAGGTACATTAAATCAGGAGTACGATGCGCTGACACAATTGACATTTCAAAACCAACATTTAATTCGGTTAATACATCTGCAGCTTGTTGCATTATAGGAAGATCACTTTTACTTCCCATTATAATTCCCACAATTATTTTCTTGCTCATGTTTTTTGATGTATTGTTGTCAATTTTCTTGATGTTCAAATCTACTTTCTTAAATCATTTCAAAGAAATAAAGTGATTTATTATGAAGATGTTTAATTTTATTTAGTCTTTACAGAAATTAATTTCTGAACTTTCTTTGCTTTTATAATTGCATCGTCTAAATGAACATCCGTTATTGTTATATGTCCCATTTTACGAAATGGTTTTGTTATTTTCTTTCCATACAGATGTACGTATACTTCCGGAATTGCTACTACTTCTTCAAGACCACAATAATCAGCTTCTCCCGAAAACCCTTCCGCACCTAGTAAATTTATCATTACTGATGGTCGTGTTATTGAAGTATCGCCAAGAGGTAATCCAAGTATTGCACGTAGATGTTGTGCATATTGAGAACATACATTTCCTTCGATTGTTTGATGCCCGCTATTATGTGGACGAGGCGCGATTTCATTTACTAAAACTTTCCCATCCTTTGTAACAAACATTTCAACAGCAAGAATGCCTATCATTCCTGATTTTTCAATTATTGATCGTGCAATGCGTATTGCTTCTTCTGCTACTTCATTTTTAATTCGCGCAGGACTACACAAAAATTCTACGAGATTAACATCTGGATTGAAGTCCATATCAACAGCAGGAAAATGTTTAATTTCGCCATGAATATTTCTTGCAACAATTACCGAAATTTCTCTATCAAAATCTATCAGTTCTTCTAAAACACAAGGTGCATCAAAAGCATTTTCAAGATCTGCAATCGATTTAATTTTCATAACACCTTTACCATCATAACCTGATGTACGCAGTTTCAACATTGCAGGATACTTAAACGTTGCTGCCGATAATTGACTTTTATTTTTTATCAATTGAAAGCTTGCAGTAGGAATTCCATGGGAAACATAAAATTCTTTTTGCAATCCTTTATCTTGCACAATTTGCAAAATTTGCGGTTGCGGATAAATAAGTAATCCTTCAGCTTCTAATCGCAACAATGCTTTAATATTTACATGTTCAATTTCAACAGTTAATAGTTGAACTGTTTTTCCAAAATCATAAACTGCATCTTCGTTTTTAAAGTCAGCATGTATGAATGTTTCTGTTAAATGCCGACAAGGCGCATTTGCATCAGGATCCATTACGGAAGTACTAACATTTAGATTTATTGCCTCCTGTAAAAGCATACGCCCCAGTTGACCGCCACCAAGAATACCTAATTTAAAATGTTGACTTGAGAAGTTCATAGCTTTATCTTGCGCAAAAGTAAATTCTTTTATTATTGCTTTCGAAATTAAAAGATATTAAGTGTTTGTAATTATAGTAAGAAAAGTAGGATCAAAAAAAAGATGCCCGTCTTTTGAACGAGCATATTCTGAAATTACTATTTACCTGATTAGTGATTTACAATCAGTTTATTGATGATTTGTTTTTCTCCAGCCGATACCTTCATTAGATAAATGCCAGAATTGATCGACGACAAATCGATTTCCTCATTCAGATTACCAGAAGATTTTAAATTCCGCTTATAAATAACTTCTCCAATTACATTGGTAATCACAATTGAACGATCACCTTTTGGAAGATCGTTTGATTGTACAACGAATTTTCCATTACTAGGATTTGGATAAATATTCAAGACAACTCCGGATACAGATGGATTATTTAAACCAGTTGTAGAAGTAACATTTATATCATCTACAAACATGAAGTTCTCATATTGAGAAATATTTCTAAATTTAAAAATTGCTGAACTGTTTGTAGTAAAAGAAGATAGATCAATAATTTCTTTACGCCATTGCGTTGAAGTAGGAGTAAATGCAACATTAGCCCATGATGGTGTAGTAGTAGTAAGTGGAATCCCGAATTTCTTATAAAGTGAAATAAATGATTGGCCACAATCTGTAGAAACAAGCACTTCTAATGTATCCGAATAATTCGGACTTAATGCTGGATTTGTATAAAGTTTATAAGCTAAATAAAACGACATTTTAGGATCAGTTATCGTTGTTAAATCAAAACTCGGTAATATGAATTCATCAATTTGTCCAGTATAATTGGTAGTAAAATCATCCATCATCATTGATGCAGCACCTGAGTGATTTACGGTAGCATTACGTGCCCAAGTATCATTTCCATCTGGATTGTAAATAGTATGACCAACAGGAGGAAAAGGATTAGTATTGAAACTTTGTGCATAAGGAAGCGCACTTGTTATGACGGCTGTAACAGTGAAAGAACTTGACGTACTATCATTTTGTGTGTTTGGATCAACAACGCCATTGGGAAGTGAAGTAAAACAGGTGAACGTATGGCTACCAATTGAAGTTGTTATCGATGGCAATGTAACGTCAACTGTAGTTTGATTAATTAAACTCCCAGTCCATATATATTGTGCAGAAGTATTATTGTCGGTAAAATAATTCAATGTTACCGAAGTTAATGCCGCTGATCCAAAATTTTTCAAAGTAATTATTGGAGTAAAACTAGTAGAACAAAAACTTCCATTTGGATTTATTGCGTTAATAGAACCTGCATCATTTAATGCTACAACAACAGGAACAATTCCAATTGAATTAATTGCATTTGGATAAAAAGTGTTTATGGCAGCTGATATCACATTTGTTTGATCGATTGTAAACATGTTCATACAAGCATCGTCGGTATAATCCAAGTAATTCATGAACATAACTCCAGGAGCAGTTGTAGTACAGGCATCAGTATGCGGGAATGTAGGACAACCATAATTTTCTCCTGCTTGATTTGGAGTATCTGCAATTCCGTCAGAACCCGTACAAGCTCCACCATCATCACCCCATATATGATACAAATTGAAACAATGACTAATTTCATGTGTTGTTGTTCTTCCTTTATTGTATGGAGCAACAGCAGTTCCTATATTTCCAAAAGCAGTATAGCTACAGACAAATCCTCTAGTGTTTGTTACAGTTCCAGTAGGAAATTCTCCATAGCCTAACAATGAACTCCCTAAATTACATACCCAAATATTTATATACAGGTTTGTATTCCAAGCATCATCGCCACCTGAAGAATTACTTTTTACTGCATTGTTTGTACTAAAAGTTGTTGAAGTTGTGTTTATATGAACAATTCCAGTAGTAGGATTTCCATTAGGATCCTGACGAGCTAGAATAAAACGATAAGGAATACCTCCAGCCAACGGCTTAAATGGTGCCGGTGTATTCACTGTATCTGCGTTTAAGCGAGCGAAATCATCATTTAAAATATCGATTTGACTTTGAACTTGCGCATCTGAAATATTCTCAGCTGCCGTATTCCAAACCACATGAACTACAACGGGAATGGTATCTGGAGCAGTTAAAACTGAACGAGAAGCATTTTTAGGATGATTAGCTAGATATTGCGCAATTTTAACTTTTGCATCTTGCAATTCTTTGTCTAGTTTAGGATTTTGTTGACGCAAATAATCCATGTGCTCCATGGTGCCGCAACGTTTAAACGGCCTTGTTTGTTGGGCATTTACTGACGTAATTACAAATAGTGCAATTACACTGCAAACTAGTGATAGTAGTACTTTTTTCATGAATTGATTTTGTGTATAGCCTACGAAAATAACAAATAATTTTAAATAATTTTATAGATCATGATGATCTTCCATAAGATACTTGGAAATTTTACAATACTCTTTCAATACCAGTCTGCAAGCATAGAATTCCGATCATTATAAATCATTTAGATTAAAAATATCTCGATTAGCTATCATTACAATTAAACAATTACATCCGTTTGAACGCTCTTTTCCCTAAATTCGTCACCTCTTATGCAAAGCGAAGTCACCATACACGATAAAACATTCGTCCCTTTTATCAGTGCCGAAAAAATACAGGAACGAGTTAAGGAAATGGGAGCAGAAATTAACAAGGATTACCTTGATAAACGTCCATTATTAATTGCAGTTCTCAATGGTTCCGCCATCTTTATGGCCGACCTTTTACGTCATATCCACACCGCTTGCGAAATAGCCTTTATCCGCGTTTCTTCGTATCAAGGAACTGAAAGTTCTGGCTCTGTAAAAAATATTATGGGCTTAACGGATGATTTAAATGGCCGACATGTGATCTTAGTGGAAGACATTATCGATACAGGTGATACAGCTAAGTACCTTATCGACGAAATCAATTCTAAAAATCCTGCAAGCCTTCGATTTGCCACTATCCTTTTTAAGCCAGCTGCGTTACGTCAAGATATAAAACCCGAATATGTTGGTTTTGAAATCGACCCTTCTTTCGTGGTAGGTTATGGTCTTGATTATGATGGACTAGGTCGCAACCTTGCCGATATTTACGTTCTCAAAAGCTAATTAATTATGCTCAATCTCGTTCTCTTCGGTCCTCCTGGCGCCGGCAAAGGCACTCAGTCAACACGACTAATCGAAAAATATAACCTCATTCATTTAAGTACTGGCGACTTACTTCGTAGTGAAATTGCCAATGGTACTGCTTTAGGAATGGAAGCTAAAAAGTTGATGGATCAAGGTATTTTGGTTCCCGACAATGTGGTGATAGGCATGATTCGTAGTCGTTTGGAAAATAATAAAGATGCGAAGGGATTTATTTTTGATGGTTTCCCTCGCACGAAAGCACAAGCAGTTGCTCTTGATGAATTGCTTATTGAAGAAGGCACAAATATTCATTTTATGTTAGCACTTAACGTGGATGATGATGAGCTCACCAAACGCATCCTTAACAGAGGTAAAGACAGTGGCAGAAGCGATGATTCCGATCCTTCCATTATCCGTAAGCGCATTGAAGAATACAATAATAAAACGGCTCCGCTTATTTCTCATTACAGCGAGCAAGGGAAATACAAATCAATACCTGGATTAGGAAGCATCGACGAAATTTTTGAACGTTTATCCAAAGAGATTGAAGCCTAAGTACGAAATACACAGATAAGCTACTAACTTTGCAGGGTGTCAGGAACTAACTTTGTAGATTACATAAAAATATGCTGTCGCTCAGGAGCTGGCGGTGCAGGCTGTGTGCATTTTCACAGAGATAAATTAACAGCAACGGGTGGTCCGGATGGAGGAAATGGAGGCCGTGGTGGTCACATTATCCTTCGCGGAAACGCTCAACTTTGGACATTACTCCATTTAAAATATCGTAAACATGTTATTGCAGAACCTGGTCAACCAGGAGGAAGCACTTTGAAAACTGGTCATGATGGAGAAGACGAAATACTAGAAGTTCCGATAGGAACAATAGCTCGTGATGATGAAACCGGAGAAAAATTATTCGAAATAGAATTTGATGGTCAGGAGGAAATTTTACTTCCTGGTGGTCGTGGTGGAAAGGGAAATTACTTTTTTAAATCTGCCACTTTACAAACACCTCGACATTCTCAGCCAGGAGGCGATGGCGGTGAAGTATGGAAAATACTAGAATTAAAAGTTCTTGCTGATGTTGGTCTGGTTGGATTTCCAAACGCAGGAAAATCAACATTATTATCTGTAGTTTCTGCTGCTAAACCTGAGATTGCCGATTATCCTTTTACTACGATCGTTCCTAACCTTGGGATTGTTTCATATCGAGATGGAAAGTCGTTTGTGATGGCAGATATTCCTGGAATTATTGAAGGTGCACATTTAGGAAAAGGTTTAGGGGCTCGTTTTCTTCGACATATCGAACGTAACTCCGTATTACTTTTTATGATTCCTGCAGATTCTTCTGATTTCAAAAAAGACTATGCAGTTTTATTGAATGAATTGAAAGAACATAATCCTGAACTTTTAGATAAACGAAGAGTTCTTGCGATCACAAAAGCAGACTTACTCGACGAAGAATTACAAACTGCGATGCAGTCAGAAGTTCCAATTGATACAATGTCGGACGGAATGAAAATGCCTGTTATGTTTATTTCTTCTGCAACAGGAAAAGGAATTACACAACTCAAAGATTTACTTTGGGAAATGATGAGTGAACGATCATTCTTATCACGTTAAGTAATAGCTGAAATGCTAGAATCGCTTCGCATAGTTGACACAAAAATTTTGTTGTGGATAAACGGAGAGCATAATGCGCTTTTAGATTTTATCATGTTTTGGGCGAGCGACAAACTTATTTGGATTCCATTTTACATTTTATTACTAGCAACACTTTATCGTAATTATCAAAAACAAACACTTTGGTTTTTACCTGTTGTTGCATTACTAATTGCTGGTTGCGATCAACTTTCAGGATTTATAAAAAATTCAACATTGCGTTTTCGTCCTTGTCATGAACCTTCGTTAAATGGAATGATACATTTAGTTCATGATTACTGCGGTGGTGATTATGGATTTGTAAGTTCACATGCAGCAAACAGTGTTGGACTCACTACATTTATCATGATGATGTTACCTATTGGCAATAAAAAAATTCGTATTGCATTAATTGTTTACGTTCTTTTAATCGGTTACAGCAGAATGTATTTAGCAGCACATTATCCACTCGATATTTTAGGTGGATGGACAGTAGGTTTTGTGTTAGGATTTACATGTGCAAAACTATTGCAACAAAAAATTAAAGTTCCTGAAATTATAATTTCCAACAATGAATAACTTTATCTTAATATTTATTGGAGGCGGTTTAGGAAGTGTTACGCGTTACGGACTTGGCAATTATATTTCGAAGCAGGTAAACAGTATTTTTCCTTGGGGAACATTAACAATAAATATTACTGCATCCTTTATCTTAGGATTATTAATGGGATTTATTTTTCAACGATCTGGGAATTATGAAACACAACGATTATTAATTGGCATAGGATTTTGCGGTGGCTTTAGCACCTTCTCTACTTTCAGTTTAGAATTATTTGAGATGCTCAGAAATGGCAATGCAGGAATGGCAATTTTATATGTTGTTGCAAGTATATTAGCAACTTTAATTGCTTTTTGGGCAGCGAATTTGTTGCTGAGAGGAGCGTGATAAAATATTAATTAGAAAAAAAGCACTTCTTTATTATAGATGTTGCACAACAATTTTTTTGCAAAAACTTATTTTACTATTTTTAATTTGTAACAAATAAATTCCATCGGGTAAATTATTTACTTTTATTTTAAAAGTATGGTCGCTTGATTTAAAATAATTAATTGGTAAAATTTTTCCTGTTATATCAGAAATTATTAATTGAACATTTGTTTGAAATTCCCCCAAATTAACAGTGACAATATCAGATGATGAATTTGGAAAAACAAGAATATTATTTTTTAGCGAAGTGTTTTCTAGCAATGCTGTTACATTGTTTTTCATTTCAAAACCTTGAATGATGGTACCAAAACCACTACTATGGCCATATCCGTAGAGATACGTATTCACACCAGAATCAGCAATGATAGTATGCATTCCTGAGGCAATAGGCAATTGAGCATACGACCATAAAGAATCATCGGGAAAAATATTAAAAAACGTTGATAAGGGAATGCCGTCTAACATTACTGTTTGAATTCCATTGGTTGGAGATAAAATATTTAAATAATTCTGCAGAATAACGCCAATTGAATCTTCAACTAATATTGTTGCAAACTGAGATCGTTTAAACGTATTTACATCAGGAAACATGGGGTAAGCAAATGAAGAACTATTTACTACATTATCCTCCTTCCATGAACGTGATAATTCGATTACTTCAATTTTTTTATCTGCTTTCCATGTGGTTGGTAGCATAATTAACGTATCAATTATTTGACCTTTATTGATCACGATTGGATTTCCATACAACATAACAGTTGTTGAATCCTCAAATGGAACAACATGCACTCGATCGCCCGCTCTTGTTAAATGTGGAATAGTATGGTATTCTTGCTTTAAGAATTCTTTCGGAATTAAGTAATCCGCTGATGAACTAATTGCTCCCACATCAACACTATAAACTTGAAAAGTACCTTTCGAAAAATTTGTATCAGTCTCAATAATTGAACCAGTATAATCATAATACCATTCATCATAAAAAGCATGAAATGGAGGAATAGTAACCGAGAAAAAAGGAGGATTTATAAGTAATGGATGCGGCTGATTGGGATAAATATTTACAATTATGGAATCAAACGTTGACATAATGTAAGCGAATGTATGACTAGCATAAATTTGTGGAGTTATAAATTCTAAGTGTCCATTATACGTACTAACAGTACCTGCTATATTTACAGGTGGCATAGCGTGCATTGCAGCAGCAGAAAGTGTTTGGCATTCATAAACAATTACCGAATCTGTTGAACAAATTGAAAATGTTGAATCTACTGTCCAACCACCTGCGTTATTGCAGCAAAAGGGATAGTCAATTGAATCGAAAGTAAATGCTGCTTTATTTACTTGCGCTAAAATATTTCCTGCTGGATCCAAAAAACTTATTACAGCCTGCTTATCTCCAAATATATATAATTTATCAGGAAAATAAGAAGCTCCCCATCTTGTATCGAATATAAAATGTTTACCTAAATAATTTAGGTTTTGTGCTTGTGTAAAATTAACACTACATAAATTCAACAATATATAAATAACTAGTATGCTCTTTTTCATTGATAAATTTATGTAGTGCTAAATTAATTTTTAATTTACAAGTAAAATTTTCATGGTATCCACTTTGCCATTTAAATCTTTAACTTTTGCAATATACAATCCTGAAGTTAAATCATAATTTAGTAAACGGTTGTTTTCATTAAAGGATAATTCATGACCATACATATCAACTAGTAAAATTAATTGTCGATTATCATTTTTTAGGTAATTGAATAGTCCGAGTGAATTATTGAATCTACAACTTTTACCTGTAATTTTTAAACGACAATATTTTATAAATATAGTAATTAATTGTGAAATCCTAATAAGTTTAATACGATCTTAAAACAATAAGAGCCATTTTAAATTAAAACTATAAAAGTATAAATAGCTTATTTTTGTAATACAAAGCATCAGAATAACTATTGTTGCTTTGCAGGCATAATTGAGTGATTAAGTCGAAACATTTAACAAAAATAGAAGCCCCAAAAGACACATACAAAAATTATTAAATTAATATTATACTGGCTTAAAGTTCTATATCATTTTGTCTACTTTTATAAAAAAATTAACAATGAAAAATTTCATTCTAACCATTCTTTTCTTTTCGATTTTAATTTCATCTGCGCAAGCACAACAAAAACCAAAATTGGTAATTGGAATTGTTGTTGATCAAATGCGACCAGATTACATTTCACGGTATTGGAATGAATTTGGTGATGGAGGTTTTAAACGATTGGTGAAAGAGGGTTACAACTGTAGAAATACGCAATACAATTATGTTCCCACTTATACTGGACCAGGACATGCGAGCATCTATACTGGTACAACACCAGCTTATCATGGAATCGTAGCAAATGATTGGTACGATCAAAAAAATAGAGATACTGTTTATTGTGTGCAAGATGATTCGGTTCACTCAATTGGTGGAGATGCAGAAGCTGGAAAAATGTCTCCATCACGATTATTAACGACAACTATAACGGATGAATTACATTTATCAACGCAAGGAAAATCAAAAGTAATTGGTGTATCCTTAAAAGATCGTGGCGCAATTTTACCTGCTGGTAGAGCGGCGAATGCAGCATTTTGGTATGATGGGAAATCAGGCAATTGGATAAGTAGTAGTTGGTACATGAATGAATTACCAAAGTGGGCAAGTGATTTCAATGATCGTAAATGGCCTAATGAATATTTATCAAAACCTTGGAATACATTATTAAATATTGATCGTTACACAGAAAGTGATCCTGACAACAATGTTTATGAAGCTACTTATTCAGGAGAAGAAAAACCAATTTTCCCTCATGATCTTCCTTCGTTGCGCGGCAAAAGTTTTGATTTAGTTCGACGCACTCCTTTTGGAAATACATTAACAAAAGATTTTGCGATTGCAAGTATCAAAGGTGAAGATTTAGGAAAAGATAGTATCACAGATTTTCTATGTATTAGTTTTTCAGCCACTGATTATGTAGGACATCAATTTGGGCCGATGGCAATAGAAACAGAGGACACCTATTTACGTCTTGATCGTGATCTTGCTGACTTATTCCAGTTTCTGGATAATAATTTTGGCAAAGGAAAATATTTAGTATTTCTTACAGCAGATCATGCTGCAGAATACAATCCAAAATCTTTAATAGATCAAAAATTATATGCAGGAATTGGTGAACCAAAAGCATTAGCAGATTCTGTTAAAGCATTTTTACAAACTACTTATGGCAAGAGTGATTATTTTACATGTTACATGAATAATCAAATTTATCTTGATCACACTAAAATGCACCTTGATAAGTTAGATGAATGCATTGTTGAAGAACAATTATCTAAATATTTAAAACAACATATTGAAGGAATTATTGATGCATTAACAGCATGTAATCTTCAAGAAAATGAATACAGCGAACCTTTTAGAAGTAAAATGCAAAATGGTTATCAGCAAGGAAGAGATGGTGATGTTTGGTTACAATATGCACCTGGTTGGATGGATCATTTATTTGGTAATGGCAAACAAGGAACAACACATGGCTCTGCATATCCTTATGATGCACAAGTTCCGTTGTATTGGTATGGCTGGAATATAAATGCTGGAAGTACGATTAGAGAAATTCACATTACTGATATTGCTCCAACATTATCATACCTACTTAATATTGGAATTCCAAATGGTTGTACTGGAAAGCCAATAATTGAGTTAATAAAATAAGTTTTAGATGAACACAATTAATAGGCACAAAAATTTTTGTAGCGATTAATTCCTTTACCCTAACTTTGCAAGATCATGATAACATCAATTATATTATTTCTAGAAAGCATTGGCACTGGTGAGCTAATGGTAGTAATGCTCTTTGTACTTCTGTTTTTTGGGTCAGAAAAAATTCCTGATTTAGCGAAAGGGTTAGGTAAAGGGATGCGCCAATTGAAGGATGCCATGAATGGCGTACAGAGTGAAATCACGCAAGGAATGCGCGATGTGGAGAAGTCGGTTTCAGATGAGATTCCAAAAATTGAAGTTAATCCATTATCGCAGCCTGTTACAAAAGTAGAAATTGAAGCAACTATAGAACCTGTAACATCTCCGAGTATTGAATCTGCAATTGAGAAGGAAATTACCCAAATAGAAGTGAAAAAATCTGAGTAACGTTTTAAAGGCAAGGATTTTTATGATCTTTGATTTATGCAAACACAATTAGAACTGCCCGATTCTTCAAATCCTAGAATTGTAATCATTGGTGGTGGCTTTGGAGGGATTCAATTAGCGAAAGAATTTAAGAATAAAAATTTTCAAATAGTTCTTATTGATCGTAATAATTTTCACACCTTTCAACCATTATTATATCAAGTTGCAACTGGAGGATTAGAACCAGATTCGATTGCTTTTCCGATTAGGAAAATTTTTCAAGGAGCTAACAATATTTTTTTTAGGATGGCTGAAGTATTAAATATTGATACTACAAATAAAACCATCCTAACGAGCATTGGTGAAATCAATTTTAATTATTTAGTTATTGCTACAGGATCCACCAATAATTTTTTTGGAATGAAAGATATTGAGAAGAATGGAATGCCTCTAAAATCTGTAAGAGAAGCATTAGATCTTCGTAGTTTGTTATTACAAAATTTAGAGAAAGCACTTAACGATCCATCGCAGCGCGAAGCCTGTTTAAACTTTGTTGTAGTTGGCGGTGGTCCAACTGGAGTAGAAGTTGCAGGCGCGCTTGGTGAATTAACAAAACATGTTTTACCAAATGATTATCCAGAGTTAAATAAAAATGAAGTAAATATTTATCTCATTGAAAGCAATAAAATGATTCTGGCATCCATGTCAATGGAATCATCTTCAAAGGCAGAACATTTTTTAACAAAATTAGGAGTGAAAGTTTTATTGGATAACCGATTATTAAGTTATGACGGGGAAAAAGTTCTCCTTTCTTCTGGTACAACAATATTAGCAAGCACATTGATATGGAGTGCTGGAGTGCAAGGTCAAACGATAAATGGAATTCCGAGTAGTTCCATTCAAAAAGGAAATAGAATTATTGTAAATCGTTATAATCAAATTGAAGGCTTTACAGATATCTTTGCTATTGGTGATGTTGCTGGTATGGTTGAAGAAAAATATCCTAACGGACATCCTATGGTTGCTCCTGTTGCAATTCAACAAGCAACATTACTTGCAAAAAATATTTTAAGTAATACATCCATTAACTCATGGAATCAATTTAAATATCATGACAAAGGATCAATGGCAACTATAGGTAGAAATAAAGCAGTTGCAGAAATAGGTTCGATTAGATTCCAAGGAGCATTTGCCTGGCTTGTATGGATGATAGTTCATTTGATGAGTTTGGTTGGATTCAGAAACCGTTTAATAGTATTGATAAATTGGATTTGGAATTATTTTAGTTATGATCGTGCTATTCGAATTATTGTTCGACCTTTTGTGAAAAGATAAAGTTGAAAGCACATACAAAAACTACGATTTATTCTAAGAATTTATTAAGACTTATCACAAAAGGAGATTAATTATGGAATTTATAGATTATTATAAAATTTTAGGTGTAGACAAATTAGCCACGGAAGCAGAAATAAAAAAAGCATATCGAAAATTAGCTAGAAAGCTACATCCAGATCTTAATCCGAATGATAAAAATGCAGAAAGCGAATTCAAAAAAATAAACGAGGCGAACGAAGTATTAAGTGATCCTGAGAAGAGAAAAAAATATGATGAACATGGAAAAGATTGGCAACATGCAGAGGAATTTAAGAAGCAACAACAAAATCGTCAAGGTGCTCGCAATTCAAATGAGTCACAATTTTACGAAAATGATCAAGGAGATTTTTCTAGTTTTTTCGATTCTATGTTTAGTGGATCGAGACGAACTAATCAAACAAAGTTTAGGGGTCAAGATTACAATGCAGAATTAAATTTAAAATTAATTGACGCATTAATAACACATCAACAAACGTTAACAGTAAATGGAAAAAATATTCGAATAACAATTCCTGCAGGCATTGAAAACGGACAAATCATAAAATTGAAAAATTATGGAGCACCTGGCGCTAACGGTGGGCCATCTGGCGACTTGTATATAACTTTTAACGTTGCAAATCATTCTCAATATAAAAGACTAGGAAATGATCTTTATACCTCAGCGGAAATAGATTTGTATACGGCTATATTAGGTGGGGAAACGATCATTGAAACGTTAACTGGAAAAATAAAAATGAAAGTGAGTCCAGAAACTCAATACGGAACAAAAATTAGATTAAAAGGAAAGGGATTTCCAATATATAAAAAAGAAGGCGAAAATGGAGATTTGTACGTCACTTATCAAATAAAATTACCAATTAATTTGAATGAAGAGCAGATAAAACTTTTCACTGAACTTTCAAACATAAAATAATTAATTAGATGCAAACAGAAAACATCGTCTCTGCAACTGAATTTTGCAAACATAACAATATTGAAATTAATTTTATTATTACTCTACATGCATCAAGTTTAATCGAATTAATAAAAATCAAAGAAGAAGTATTTATACCAGAGAGTCAATTAAAAATAATAGAAAAGATTTTAAGATTGCAACATGATCTTGATATAAATTCAGAAGGAATAGAAGCCATTACCTACTTACTTCAACGAATGCAAGAAATGCAAAATCAATTATTGCTTCTAAATAACAAACTAAGAATGTATGAAGAAAACTAATATTATACGCTATATTCTAAAAGCCATAAATTAAATTCCAAACGACAGATTACTTTTGGATGTTTGCTCAATGCATATAACTAATTTTTTTAAAGAAGTCAAGATGTTTAGGGCTGCTGCAATTCGATTCAAAGAAATCTCAATAATAAATGCCTATAATTCAATGCATTAATATGTTTTTTAAAAGAATTTTCAAAACAAAAACAGAGGAAACGTTTTTTATATAAATAGTTTCCATAGTTTTGTAATCCTAAAATTAATTTTAAAATTGACATCAGAACAACGAATATTAGATGGTTCTTTTGAATTATTCAAGCGTTACGGAATAAAAGGCGTAACGATGGACGATATTGCTAAACATTTAGGCATTTCTAAAAAAACGATTTATCAATTTTATACAGATAAAGATGCTTTAGTAACAGTTTTGATAGCGTTAGTATTGAATTCGCACACTGAAAGGATTGATGCTATTGCCTTAGCCTCCAAAAATGCAGTTCATGAAATCATTAGCATGATGGGCTATATGGCTACAGATTTTGCAGGTACTAATCCAAACATGTTTTATGATATGCAAAAATATCATCCACAAGCATGGATAAAATTTAAAGTCTTCAAAGAAAATTACATCTATAGCTGCGTTATCAAAAATTTTGAGAAAGGAAAAGAACAAGGATTATATCGAGTTGGATTGAATCAAAAAATTCTTGCAAAACTTCGTCTTGAAGAAGTAGAAATGGCCTTTAATCCAGTCATATTTCCTCCCGACAAATTTAATTTATCACAAGTACAAGTAGAAATTCTTGATCATTTCCTTCATGGTATCTGCACCATAAAAGGACATAAGTTAATTAATAAATACAAGCAGATTAACGAAGAAGAATAAAAATCAATCATTACTAAAATCTTTTAATGATTAAATCGTCCTCACTCAGACTTAGCGCAAGCCGCTTGAAAACGATAGTCATCATCTCCACATTTAACAATAAAGCAACCTTAAATAGAACTTATCATATTATTTCTGAACGAATATTATCTCTATGAAAAAACTGTTAACCGCCTTTCTCTTTCTGTTTATTATAAGCAACGTAAAGGCACAAGATAGCACAAGTAAATTCAGCTTAAAACAAGCTATTGATTTTGCTCTAACCAATCAAGTTGATGTAAAAAACTCGCTTTTAGAGGAAGAGGTATCGCATCAAAAAATTAATGAATTAAAAGGATACGGAACGCCTCAAATATCTGGATCAGCAGATTTGAATAATTATCTTAAGATTCCAACAATTTTTTTTGGAGATCAAGCGATTACGATTGGATCAAAATTTACTTCATCAGTAGGTCTTTCTGCTTCCCAAATATTATTTGATGGAAGTTACTTAGTAGGATTACAAGCATCAAAAGCTTATCAAGAATTAAGTCGTAAGAAAACAAACTTGACGAAAACAGAAACTGTAGTAAATGTTAGCAAGGCATATTACGGTGCATTAATTTCAAACGCATATCTTGAACAAGTTGAAGCAAATGTTGATCGTATAAAAAAGACATTAGATGATACACGTGCTCTAAACACAAGTGGATTTGTAGAAAAAATTGATGCTGATCGAATAGAATTAAGTTATAACAATTTATTAGTGGAGCGTGACAAAATAAAAAGATTAAAGATTTTAAATTTTGCTTTGTTAGAATTCCAAATGGGATTACCTCCTACTTCCAAAATTGAGTTAACTGATAAACTAGAAGATTATCCTTTAGCAATTACTGCGCTACCAGATTCTGTTGATTATAATAAACGTCCTGAATTTGCTTTGATAGAAATGCAACATCATCTTCAAGAGTTAGATTTGAGAAGATATAAATCAAATTATTTACCATCATTAAAAGCAATCGGTAGCATAAGTGCGAATGCGTCTAGAGATCATTTTACTATTTTCGATACTAATAAGCAGTGGTATCAAACTTCTCTAATTGGCTTATCATTGAATGTTCCTATTTGGGATGGCTTACAGAAAAATTCGAAAGTTCAACAATCAAAAATTGCTTTACTAGAAGTTGATAATTCTACGTCACAATTAAAACAAAGTATTCAGTTAGGATACATCAGTGCAAAAAGTAATTTCGATAATTACATTGCTTCCTTAGAAACTACTCGTAAAAATGTGGAGTTGGCCAAAGAAATTTCTCGACAAACAAAAATTAAATACGATAATGGAATTGGTTCTAGTTTGGAGGTGATTGATTCTGAAAGTTCATTAAAGGAATCGAATGCTAATTACTTCAATATTTTATTCGAAACCATTCTCGCAAAAATTGATCTTGATAAATCAACAGGAAACATTACTTACTAACGATATCCCTAACCGAAAAATTACCCCTTAATAAATAATTCTATGAAACAGTTCTGCTATATAGCTTTTGTATTATTAGTTTTTTCCGCTTGTTCATCTAGTGAATCAAGTGATAAAAAAGCGCAATTAGAAAAACTTAAAAAACAAGAATCAGAAATCCATGACAAGGTATTAAAAATGGAAGCTGAACTTGGTAGTTCCTCCAAAAGCAGTAATCGTCAAATTATTGATGTTGCGGTTACGAATGTTGCAAGTCAAAATTTTAGTCACCAAATCCAAGTGCAAGCAAAAGTTGATGGTGACGAAAATGTTAGTGTAAGCCCAGAGACAATGGGAACCGTTACTCGTATAAATGTAAAAGTTGGTGATAACGTAAGCAAAGGATCTGTTCTTGCTGAATTAGATAATCTTTCTTATCAGCGTGGGTTAGATGAATTACAAAATTCTCGAGATTTTTTAAATACGCTTTATAATAAACAAAAGGTGTTGTGGGATCAAAAAATAGGAACAGAAATACAATACCTTACAGCTAAAAATAATCTTGAAGCGATCGATCGTAAAATTGCTACTACTCGTCAACAATTAGATATGACCAAAATTAAATCTCCAATTAGTGGAACTGTAGATGCGATGGATTTAAAAATAGGACAAGCAGTATCACCTGGCTCACAAGGGGTCCGTGTTGTAAATTTCTCAAAATTAAAAGTGAAAGGTGAAGTGGCAGAAGCATATATAAGTAAAGTTAAGAAAGGCGATATGGTTGAAATAGATTTTCCAGACTTAAACAAATCAATTTCTACTAAACTCTCTTACGCAGGGAAAGTTATCGACCCATTGAATCGTACCTTCAAAGTTGAAATAGATGTTAATCCGAAAGAAATTGACTTACATCCAAACATGATTGCGGTACTTCGTATTGCAGATTATAGAGCAGAAAATGCAGTGGTACTTCCAATAAGTGTAGTACAAACAACAGAAGATGGAAGTTATGTATTTATTGCAGAAGGATCAAAAGAAAAAGCAATTGCTCGCAAGCGCAATGTTGTGATTGGGAAAAATTATAATGGCATCATAGAAATTATAGAGGGACTTACAGTTGGTGAACCTGTTGTTACAACTGGATATCAAAATCTTGTTGATGGTCAACCGATCAAATTTTAGTTAGAGAACAATACCAACATTATAACAAATAAAAAACTCAGTAATGAAGGATATTTTTAAAGAATTTAAACCTAGTAGTTGGGCGATTGACAATAAAACGACAATCTATATTTTAACTGTTATCATTACCCTAGCAGGGATAATGTCCTATAATAGTTTGCCAAAAGAAAATTTTCCAGATATCACATTACCACAAATTTTTGTGAGTGTTGTATATCCAGGAACATCGCCTGCCGACATGGAAAACCTGATAGCAAAACCCATTGAAAAACAACTTAAAGGTATTTCGGGAGTAAAGAAAGTTACCAGTAATTCTGTACAAGATTTTACAAGTGTAACGGTTGAATTTAATACGGATGTTAAAGTGGCAGAAGCTAAACAACGTGTAAAAGATGCTGTTGATAAAGCACGAACGGATTTACCAACGGATTTAGATAAAGATCCGGATGTTCAGGATATTAATTTTAGTGAGATTCCCATTTTATTTGTAAATATTTCTGGAGATATAGAATTAAATAAACTCAAGAAATATGCTGACGACATTAAAGACAAGATCGAAAGCATGAAAGAAATTTCGCGTGTTGAAATTGTTGGCGCTCTCGAAAGAGAGATTCAAATTAATGTTGACATGTACAAGATGCAGGCAGCAAAAGTTACGATGGGTGATATTGAAAATGCTGTTAAGTATGAAAACATGACCATTTCAGGAGGAACCGTTAGCAATAATGGAGTACGTCGTGTTTTGAGTGTGAAAGGAGAGTTTAAAAAAGTAGACCAAATCAGTAATATGATTGTTAATTCTACATCTGGATCGCCTGTTTATTTAAAAGATATTGCAGAGGTAAAAGATGCGTTTAAAGAGAAAGAAAGTTTTGCACGTTTAGAAGGAAAAAATGTTATTACATTAAATATTGTTAAGCGAACTGGTTATAACCTTATTGATGCAACAGATAAGATAAAGTCGACAATTGATAAGATGCAAAAAACTGATTTGCCTCAAAGTTTAAAAATAACATTAACAGGAGATCAAAGTGATCAAACGAAAACTACATTACATGATTTGATCAATACAATTATTATTGGATTTATTTTAGTGTTGATTATCTTAATGTTTTTCATGGGATCAACGAATGCATTCTTTGTGGCATTGTCAGTTCCGTTATCAATGTTCATTGCGTTTTTGTTTATGCCAGCAATTGGTTTTACAATGAACATGATTGTGTTGTTTGCATTCCTCCTTGCGTTGGGAATTGTTGTTGATGATGCAATTGTGGTAATTGAAAATACGCATAGGATTTTTAACAATGGGAAAGTCCCGATTAAGAAAGCAGCAAAGAATGCAGCCGGTGAAGTATTTCTTCCTGTTTTAAGTGGTACACTAACTACACTCGCACCGTTTATTCCACTTGCTTTTTGGAAAGGAGTGATTGGAGAATTCATGTTCTATCTTCCGATTACTTTAATAGTTACACTCATGGCATCTTTGCTGGTAGCATATATTATCAGCCCTGTATTTGCAGTTACATTTATGAAACCTCATAATGAAGATCATAGTGTAAAACCAATATGGACAAGAGGATTAAAAATATCAAGTATCATTTTAGCAGCAGTTGGATTAATATTTCATCTTAAGGGTTCACATGCAATGGGAAACTTTGCTTTTTTATTAATATTATTCAATATGCTGAATCATTTTATTTTGCAAAAAGTAATTTATAATTTCCAAACAAATACATGGCAACGTTTCAGAAATTGGTATGCACGAAAACTTAAATGGTCGCTTGCACATCCTTGGACCATGATGCTAAGTACTGTTGCATTATTTATTATTTCTATTGTTGGATTAATAGCAAGAAGTCCGAATGTTACTTTTTTCCCAAGTGCTGATCCTAATTTTATTTATGCATATATTAAGCTACCAATTGGTACAGATCAAATATATACGGATTCAATTTCTAAAGTTGTTGAAGGGAGAATTCATTCAGTTTTAGGTGATAAAAATGATATGATTAAATCAGTTATCACCAACGTAGCTGTAGGAACAAATGATGCGAATGAGTTTGATCCAAGCGTTCAACCAAACAAAGCAAAAATCACTGTTGCGTTTGTAAAGTTTGGTGATCGAAATGGAAAATCAAGTGCGCAATATCTTGGTAAAATTCGTGAAGCAGTTAAAGGAATTCCTGGTACCGAAATAAGTGTTGATCAAGAAAACGGAGGGCCTCCAGTTGGTAAAGCAATCAACATAGAAGTTCGTGGTGATAATTTCGATGACATCGTAAAAACATCAGAATTATTATTACGCCATCTTGATTCATTGCAAATTCCAGGAGTAGAAAAATTGAAGAGTGATTTCGAAACTAGGAAACCTGAAATTGTATTTAATATTAATCGTGAACGTGCAAATCGTGAAGGGATAAGTACAGGACAAATTGGAATGGAAATTCGTAATGCTGTATTTGGAGTAGAAGCTTCAAAGTTTAGAGATGATAATGATGAGTATCCAATTCAATTGCGTTATAATTATAATCAACGTACAAATATTGATGCGTTACGAAATCTTGTTATCACTTTCCGTGATATGAATAAGAATGGAGTGATTCGTCAAGTGCCGCTATCTGCATTTTGTGATATAAGTTACTCGAACACATACGGAGGGATTAAACGCATCAATCAAAAACGCGTTGTGATAATTAGTTCAAATGTATTGAGTGGATTTAATCCAGCGGAAGTGGTTGCTAACGTTAAGAAAAATGCAGAGTCGTATACTAAACCAAGTGGTGTTGAAATTCTTTTAACCGGACAACAGGAAGAACAAGATGAAACAACCTCGTTCCTTGGAACTGCAATGCTTATTTCGTTAGGATTAATTTTCTTAATTCTTGTATCGCAATTTAATTCGTTAAGCAAACCATTAATCATCTTAACAGAAATTATTTTTAGTATGATTGGCGTATTTTTAGGATATGCAATTACTGGAATGACTGTTTCTACTATTATGATGGGAATTGGTATTGTTGCCTTAGCAGGAATCGTTGTACGAAATGGAATTCTTTTAGTGGAGTTCACTGATTTATTGCGTGAGCAAGGTATTGCAACTTATGAAGCAATTGTAGAAGCGGGACGTACGCGTATGACACCAGTTCTCCTTACAGCATTTGCAACGATGTTAGGATTAATTCCTCTTGCTGTTGGACTGAATATAGATTTCGAATCATTGCTTTCAACTGGAAACCCACATCTGTATTTTGGTGGTGATAACGTTGCATTTTGGGGACCGTTATCATGGACGATGATCTTCGGATTAAGCTTTGCAACATTCCTTACATTGATACTTGTTCCTGTAATGTATTTGGTTTCTGAAAGAACAAAAGAGCGCTTGAAAAAATTCACAAATCGCTTTAGTGAAAATGGAAAAGGTAATGCAAGTGATATTAACGAGCAGAAAGAGATAAACATGGAGTTGTAATCTTTTTCTAGCATAATAAAAAAGAGTCCTGAAGTTTCGTACTTCAGGACTCTTTTTTAGTTGGACAATATCTCTTCAACAAAACACTTTTTAAAAAGTGAATTATATTTGTTAATCATTGATTTTAATTTACTACCTATTTACGATCTCTACATTAAAAGATTTAACACTATTATTTTTTTTAACATTCAGAATATAATTCCCGGTTTTAACATCATCAATTTCAAGCTTTATTGTTTTTACCAGTGGATTAATTAATTTGTTTTCAAGCTTTACAGTTTTTCCTAGCAGATCGGTAAGCGATAATGTTATTGTTGAAGATGTTTGCGTTGAAACGTCAATAAACAATTCAGAAGTAGTGGGATTGGGATAAATTTTATCAATTTTGAAATCATTGGTAACTTCATTAATTGATGTTGTTTGTATTGTTACGAATGTATGTCGTGGTGCAAACAACCCTATATTAGTAGAATCTGATGCATTTACCTTCCAATAATAAAGCGTATTTGGAACAAGTCCTGTAACTTGTTGAACAGTATCGATGAGACCATTCTGATTAAATACTGTAGATTGCGCATTGAAGGTAGGTGAAGAAGCAACAATTAAATTATAGGTAACATTTCCGCTAATAGAATTCCAAACGAATGTTGGAAAAGTATCAATGTTTGTTGATTGGTTTGCAGGATAAACAAGATTTGGAAGACCAATAGCTGTATTGAATGAAAAAACATTTGAATATAGACTTTCGTGTCCACCATTATTTGATTTCACACGCCAGTAATATTTTGTTAACGATAGAAGTATTGGAGATACCACTTGATTAATTCCAGCCTTAACTGAATTATTGATTACCGAAAAAGTTGAATCGGTACTAAATTCAGCAGTGTTTATAACTGCATCCGTAACTAACGACCACGTAAACAATTGTGTTTTTGTAATTCCAACCGACTGATCAACAGGAGAAGTTAAAGTACATGCAGGGGGTACTGAGGGATTAGATCCTAGAGGAGTAACAAACATTGTAATTTTTTGAAGTGGTACATCGTTCGCATCACGTGGAGAATTTACAATCGAGTCAACAACTGAAAGTCCAGCAATTGTTTGTCCGAATACAGTATAATTCCCATCAAGAAAGAGTGCGTTAGCAGCACAAATATAAAACTGAGAACTAGCGCTATTAATTGCTGTATCTCTAGCTGCGCCAATTCTACCTCGATAATGTCGAGCCACACTAAATTCAGCATTTACATTTGGTTGATTAGGATTACCATTTCCCCATGTGCTTATTGGACCATTGATAGAATTTGGATCACCACCTTGAATAACAAATCCAGGAACTACGCGATGAAAAGCAGTACTGTCATATGCTAATGCAAGCGCAAGGCTATCGAAATTATTTGCTGCAAGTGGTGCAAAAAAAGGAAAAAGTTCAATGTCGATATTCCCAAGCAAAATTCCAGCACGATACGCTGCTATGCGGTATTGTGGTTTATCAATTCCTTGAGCATTTATGATTGAGCTTGCCAAAATAAAGAGCATAGCTATTTTAATTGTTTTTCTCATTAGATTTATTTTAAATAAATTATTTTTTGACATTTATTTTTTTCTCTTTTCTTCTGTCTCTTTAAAATAATCTTGCCATGATTTATTTTTGAAAATATCATCACCATAAAAATGACCAATTTCATTAAGTAACACTGGTGGAAGATAGCCAGGCACCGCATCGAGATAATTCATTTGCTCATCGAGGAAAACGACTGCTGGAACAGTAAAATTATTCTTATTAAGTGCGGAGCATAGTTGGTGAAAGTTTTGTTGTGGTGTGCGTGGATTAATAAAATTTTGTCCTTTAAAATTTATTGAATCCATTGTTTCAGCATCAAAACTAATGCAATCAAAAGTTTTTGTTAAATAGTGAATATTGAGAGAATCGGTAAATGAAGTTCTATTCATCACCTTACAGCTATTACACCAATTTGCAGTTATAAATACAATTGTTTTATGTTTCCTTTTTGTTGTATCTGCAAAAGCATTGATAGGCTTTAACCATTTCATTGCTTCGATTTTTTTATCAATACTTGTATCGCTATTTGCCTTATTAAATTCATTGGTAAAATCATCAATTGATGAATTGCGATAAACATTTTCAAGTGTGAAAATTAAAATGGGTTGAATTTTAATGATGTCAAGATATCCTGCGGCAATCATATTCAATGCAAACGAATTCTTTTCCTTATCATAACCACTTAAAAATAATGTGGTCGGATACATAAGTTTTCCTGATAGTAAAGTTACTGCAAGTTCATGTGGTGATTTAGGTTCCATACTCGTAGGGCCATACTTTTTTCCTAGATACTCGATTGTATCCTTACTTTCTGCATTAAACTTTGCTGGATAAAAATACGTATTGATATAACTAGCAAGGTTCGCATCTGCATAAGTAGTTTTCATCATTTGCTTACACCAACCGCACCAATCGGTATAAAAATCGAGGAGAATTGGGCGAGGTTCTTTCTTCACCTTTTCCATTGCTTCTGTTAACGACATCCATTTTACTTTACTACCTTCATTATCTTGCGCTACTATTTTAAAATTAGTAAGGATAAAAAAAAGCATCAGTAAACCAGTAAACAAGCTAGTGCTTTTTATTCTCATAAAAAAAATATTCTTCCTCATTTAATTCGATTTCATATTAATATTTGTAGAACTATACGGCGTTTTTTAAATCAGTTAATAAAAATGTAAAAATCAATTTTCAATTCGCTATCACCACCATTTCAATTCGTCTGTTTAATGCTTTGCCTTCAGGCGTGTCGTTTGTAGCGCGTGGTTTTGAATATCCATAGCCATTTGCTTCTAATCGAGTTGCTTCAACACCACGTTCTACAAGGTAATTCTTTACAACACTCGCACGTTTCTGCGATAAATCTAAATTAAAAGATTCACCTCCTACATTATCGGTATTGCCTTGAATCTCTACTCGTAAAGAAGGGTAATACTTCATCAATTCAATGATACGAATAAGTTCGTTCTTAGATGTTTCTTTCAATGCATAAATTCCTGTTTCGAAAAATATATTGTGAAGTACTATTCCATTACCGGGCTTAATAGGTTTCATCTCAACATTTTTCGTTACTTCTTGATACCCTTTAGGATCCAACAAATCAAAATTTTCAGATTCAAATAAATATCCTTTTGAAGTGATCACCGTTCCATAATTTTTTCCTGCAGGCAATGAAATTAAATACTCTCCTGTTTTCGAATCGTTGGTAAATTTTCCTACTGTTTGATTTATGTCAAGATCGATTACTTCAATTTCCGCTGCTATTGGAATACCAGTTTCGGCGTCAGTAATTTTACCTTGCAATAAAACCATTTTCGTTACAGGCTCTTTACGTTCTAAATAATCGATACGATAAATATCTTTTTCACCATGCCCACCAGTTCTGTAGGAACTATAATATGCCGTTCGTCCATCAGCACTAACTTGAAAAAAAACTTCATCGCCAGGAGTATTTATTGGTATCCCCAAATTAACTGGCTGCGACCATTTACTTCCATCCCAATCAGCATAAAAAATATCATAGCCACCAATTGTGTTATGTCCTTTGGATGAAAAATATAATGTCTTACCGTCGGGATGCATGAATACGCCTTCTTCATCATTTGGTGTATTAATTATTGGTCCTAAATTTTGCGCTTCCTTCCATATTTTTTTGTCTACATCATACGTACTTTTATAAATATCTCTTCCGCCAAAACCACCTTCACGATCACTTACAAAATACAATGTTCTTCCATCAGGCGAAAAGCATGCACTCGATTCATGATATTCCGAATTAATATTTGCACCGAGACTAACTGGGTTTGTCCATTTAAATCCATTATTTGTGGAGAGAAACAAATCGCCTCCGTTAACATCACCACGAAAAATAATTACAGAATGACCATCGACAGATAAACCGACAGCGGCATCATGACTTATCGTATTTATTGGTGCTCCTAAATTTTTTGGTGTCGACCAACCATTTGATTCTTTCGTTGATAAATAAACATCTTCAAAATAATCGCCATCGTAATCATCGATACCTCCACCAGTAGTTTCAGGACGACGGGAAGTAAAGAAAAGCAACTTTGCATCTGCGCTAAGCAAAGGAATATAATCGCCTTCAGCAGAATTTATTTTATCAAGATTAGTTATTGCAACATTAACAGTATCCATAGAAAGTTTTTTACCATTTTCACATTCATGAATACGCTGTGTTGCTACTATTTTTTCCGTTTGATCATCTTTGGAAAGGCGTTGTGTATAGGCAGTATAAAATTTTATCGCATCATCCCAATCACTATTTAAGTGATATCCGAAACCGATATAATAATTAAGCTTAGGATTTACGGCTGGATCTAATGACTTGGCCTTTAAAAAATAGTTAAGCGATTCATATTGGCGACTAGTTTTCAGAATGCATAATCCTATACGAAGATTTAAAAGTGCGTTATTGGGGTTAAATACCTGAGCTTTTTCGAGGAAAGGCAATGCTAATTTATAGGCACCTTCGCTCTGATCCATTATTTTAGAGCCTTTATTTAAATTTTGTACAGCTTCTTTAAGTCCAACCTCGTTATTGCGAAAAGCTGCTCGCTCGAAGGGAATTGACTGTGCATTAGCATTATGCGCACTTAAAATCAGCAAAAAGAGAAGGAATCGTCTAATCATGGAATAAAATTAATGTTTAACCTGAAACTTTTAGTAATCTTGATGCACTAACTATCAACAACAGTTTGTAGACAATATGAATCAGGGAGATGAACGTCATCGGAAGTTTCTAGCTCTTTACAGCCCTTTGCATGAGCGATTAGTACGCTTTGTACAGGTGTTAATATGGGATAAGGAAGAAGTTCGTGACATTGTTTCTGACACGGTTCTAGCTGCAATGGAGCAATTTAATAAAGTAAAGCATCAAGATGCCTTCTTGTATTATCTGTTCACTATTGCTCGTAGGAAAGTAAATGTTTACATCACGCGAAAGCAACGATTTGTACCGCTCGATGTGCATATCCTTGATGAACCTATTGATAATAGTAATGGAGTATTGGAGCAATTAAATTCTAAAGAGCTTCATTCTGCCATACTCCAATTACCTGAACTATATCGCGAACCACTAGTATTATTTGAGTTAAGTGGTTTTAGCATTAAAGAAATTTCAGGATTACTTACCATTTCAGAAAATGGAATAAAATCACGATTAGTTCGTGCAAGAATAATGTTATCTAAACAACTGGAGGGAGAACTCCATGAACGAAACGCCAAAAATGCAAGTTGAAGGAGAAGAGTTGGAGCCGCGCAAAACCGGTAATGTTCAACTTGATCGCTTATTAAATGAGGCTGCTACTATGCCACTTGCAATAAGTAGTGAAGAGATGTTACATCTTATTCCGAAATCAAATCCTGGTACATTAAATCGGATAAGTAATTTCAAATGGATTATAACTGGCGCAATTCTGCTTACTGGAATTGTACTTTACACGTTATTGTCAAAACGAAATATTCATACGGTTAAAGAAAATATTACTTCCAATAATCCTGTAGCAGTTGCACCAGTTGGTAAAATTGAGGCAGGAACTGAAGCTGAAGAAAAAAATAGTACTGAATCAAATATAGATAATAAATCAAGTAATTTATCTGTACAGAAAAAGGAAAGTATAAACGCTAAAGAAGTAGCATTAAATAAAAACAGTATTTATTTAGAAGGTACTAAAACTGTTCTACTAACTCACGAAAATAAAATTGTTTCGATAGAGTTGAACCAATTTGGCGTGAAAAAAATTATTGATGATGGTGTATTAGTTAGTGCAAATAATTATTCAAATTATAATGAGGATATTGAACAGGCATCTAAAAGATCTGGAATAAAACTTAAGTTAGAAGAGAAAAAACGACTTTCAAAAAAAGAAGAATTAGCTGATGCTATTATTCAAGGATTGTATAAGGAAAATTTGCTTGTTGAAGGTCAATCGTATGACTTAACTATTAGTAATGATGAAGCCATTTTAAATGGGAAGGTATTGTCGAGTGAAAGTCGTAAGAAAATGCTTGACATCATCGAACAAACAACAGGAAAAATATTTCCATCAGACGGGAAAATTCATATTCGACATTAACACACACAGGTTTTTCATTAGTAGGGGTCAATATCTTGCTGCTTTGGCCCCTACATTTTCTATACCTTTTGCATCTTTGCAGCATGATTACATTAAACACGATTAAGCAGTTTGAAGCAAAACAGTATTTCCTGTTCATTCTGCTGTTATTTACTTTCATTAATACATACTCCCAAGAAGGAACCCTAAGTAAAAATGAACTATTTTCTATCCCCACTGACAAAGTTGCTGTAGCATCTGGATATAGTTTTAAAATTGCTGCTGATTCTAAAGAGAACATCGCTTTCAATGCTTGTTCTCGACAAATCGTTTTTATTTTTGATTCAAAAGGAAATCAAATTGATAGCGTAAAAGTTCCTACCGATAAATGTTTGCGAGCAATGGAATACGATGAATATGATAATCTATTGATTATGGATAATGATGAGACGAAAATATTTAGATACAATTCACAATCTAAAAAACTAGAAACTTTAGCCTATAACAAGCCTGAAGACTGGTATAATTTATTAAATCATTATTATAAAAATTTTGAGATCCCTACTATTCCTACCTTTTATAGCAACAATGATTACTTGCAAGATTTTTATTTTACTCGATTTAACTACTCATATAATCTATATCTAAATTATAAAAACGGTTTTATATATCAAGCACATTATAATTTTATAAAAAAGATTAACAACCATAAAAGCTATGCAAATTTAAAGAGAGAAAATTATTGGTTTTCAGATAATGTTACACCAAAAAGTAAATTGTTATTAGTTAATGATGAACAAAAAGCAGTAGTTTATTATGATCGGTTTTATAATTTGATTTATGAAAATTTCACTACTAATAAATTGGTTGTGAATGCTGCATTGGAAGCTAATTCAGAACCTGCTCGCTTTGATTATTGCACGAATATTAAGCAAGATAAAATTTTTGGTATTAGTGGATTCAACAAAAAGAACATAGTAATTTCGAGTTGGAAGTTTAGTGAGAACCCTTAAAAATCAATTTGTCTGTTCATTTAACGATAGCTAATTTATCTACATAGAAATAATGATTTGTAGTAGTTCAGCCAAAATTTGAAAAATATTGGATTTTAAAATAAATTTGGCATTTGTCGTTTTATAATTGCCAAATGTTGTATATTTGGGTTGAGATAGAAATTATGGGAAAGCGAGCATATAAAATTACTCCGGATATATCATTTAGTCTGGTTAATGAATCGGATACAATTTCTTTGATAGAGATGGTTCGACAAGGGATAAAATTCACTTTGTTCCAGGCTTATGCATTAAAAAGTCCATTTTCCTTAAATGAGTGGTCAAGCTTTCTACATATTTCGGAAAGGACGATGCAACGATACCAAAAAGAGGAAAAGAAATTTGATCCCACCCAATCAGAAAAAATTCTTCAGATAACTCTTTTACTTCAGCTTGGAATTCATGTATTTGGTGATAAACAAAAATTTAATTCGTGGATAGATAGCAACAATGTTGCATTAGGTGGTATAAAGCCTAAAAGTTTACTTGATAACACTTTTGGGATTGAATTAATCAAAGATGAGTTAACAAAAATTGAGCATGGTATATTAGCATGATTGTTTTCCGTTTGTGCAAATCGAAATACCGTAATGACCTTTCAGGAAGTGGTGCGGAAAAAGCTGGAGGACGATGGAACAGCAAAGGAATTGCGATGCTTTACACAAGTAATTCGAGAGCACTTTGCACTACCGAAATTGCGGCACATACACCTCTAGGAATTCTTCCTTCCGATTATTTTTTAATCTCCATTGAGGTGCCTGATTTGATTTCTATTTTCGAGGTGAACACTTCTAAATTACCTTCTAATTGGAAAGATTTTCCTCCTTCAAAATCAACACAGAGGATTGGCGACAAATTCATTTTTGAAAACAATTTTTTACTGATGAAAGTACCATCTGTTATTGTTCAAGGTGAATACAATTATTTGGTTAATCCACATCATAAAAGTTTCAAGCAAATAAACATTTTAAAAGTTGAAGCTTTTGAATTTAATAAACGGCTTTTTGAACGATAATGACATAAAAAAAGCCCTGAAGTAGACACTTCAGGGCTTTTTTTTATTTTTAATCTTGCTTATGCTTCAGCAACTGGTTGAACATAAACGTATGATCTATCATCTGTTTTTTTGCGGAAAACGACTGTTCCATCAACAAGTGCAAAGAGCGTATGATCTTTACCGATACCAACATTATCAGCGGGATGATGTTTTGTACCACGTTGACGAACGATAATGTTACCAGCGATTACACGCTGACCACCAAAAATTTTAATTCCTAATCGCTTGCTATGTGACTCGCGACCATTTCGGGAACTACCAACACCTTTTTTATGTGCCATTGTATTTTAAATAATAGGGATTCGAATGTGTGAATTAAGCGTTGATCTTATCGATCAGGATTTTAGTAAATGATTGGCGGTGACCGTTCAATTTCTGATATCCTTTACGGCGCTTTTTCTTGAAGATAAGCACCTTGTCACCTTTAACGTGAGCTAAAACCTTTGCAGATACAGAAGCACCTGACACTGTAGGAACACCTACTGTAACAGATCCATTATTCTCAACCAATAATACTTGGTCAAAATTTACAGTATCGCCTTCGTTTGCATCGAGACGGTGTACAAATACGGGAGCATTTTCCTGAACTTTAAACTGCTGACCGGCAATATTTACAATCGCGTACATGATTTCTTTATAATTTTACTTTCCCAAAAGGGAGAGCAAAGATAGGATTCTAATTTATAATAAACAACCGTCTGTTAACTAAATTTTCCACGAAGATTGAAATGGCCTACAATTCACAAGTTGGATCTAGCTATTCTTCCCATTAAATTTCTCCAGTTCGAGATATTATCTACTAAAAACCAAATATTTACACGTAATATTTATGGTCGATATCATCAATTTATTTGTCTTTGCAACATAGTGAAAGTGAGGTCGGTTCTCCAAAATAATAAGAACAAATCATTATGTTCATCAAGTTTAATCATTTCAAATTCAACTATTCTATAATGTTGAGCTGACTTAAATATCAGACAAGAAAAAGGCAAATAAGTAATTACTATTTGCACCAACCTTTTAGCAAACCTATTCGTGATAGTGTTAAATTAGATAGTATATGATTCTTTAATTCTCCTATCTTAGGATCTTATGGTAGTAAGAAATGAGCAACTTAGATCCTGTATTCAGGGGGATCGTAGGGCGCAGCATGATTTGTATAAATTATGCTTTGGATTTCTTATGGGTATTTGCTTCCGATATACGAATTCTCGCGACGATGCAGTTAATCTGCTAAATCAAGGCTTTTTGAAAGTTATAATGAATCTTAAAAAATATCAACCTCATATTCCCTTCGAGCTTTGGATACGGCGGATAATGATCAATACGATTATCGATGAATTCAGGAAAAAGAGACGAGATAGAGAAGTACTAGAATTCACAGATTTTAGTAATTATCATGAGTATGATGGTGCATTTGTGATGAATGAAGTAGAGAATAAAATTAACATTGAAGATCTGCAAGAGTGCATTAGTAAATTGCCGGAGAAAAGCAGGAAAGTATTTAACCTCTATGCAATCGATGGTTACAGCCACAAAGAAATTGCCAACTTGCTTGAAATGAGTGAAGGAAATAGTAAATGGCATCTTTCAACAGCAAGACAAAAGCTGAAAGAGATGATCGAAGGATTGATTACAATCAATAAATCTATTTAAGATGGATAACAATGAAGAATTTGAGGATTTTTTTCGAAATGAGTTCGAGAAAAATCCAATAGAATATAAAGAAGAATATTGGCAACAAGCTGAACAACTTATAATCGCAAATGAAAAACGAGAGCGAAGAAGATTCATTTTCTACTTATCCTCATTCACTGCTTTACTGTGTTTACTTATTGGTGTATATTGTATAAAAAATAATTCATCCATAACTTTATTGAAAAATAATATTTCAGTAAAGAGAAATATTTCAGAAGATATAAGCGAGAGAAAAGAAATGAATGCAAACACTCAGAATAAATCTTTTTCTGAAAATAAAAATAATCAACTTCATGAACGTTTAAAAGTGTCTAGTAATAATAAAAAAATAATTTCTACGGAAACAGAAAATAATTCTCCAACTAAAAATCACAAGATTTTAGTATTAACAGCTAATAAAAAACATAAAGAAAATGTACTAAATATTTATGCTGATAACAAATCAAATTCTACCGATTCAAAAAAACGAAGTCGTATTGCTAAAAATAATGATGGAAAGAATAATCAATATATGGTCATTAGGAATGCACCCAATTCGGATTCATTTACTGATGAAATAAATACTCTTTCGTCAGAATTTCCAGAAGATCTAATTGCAATGGAGTGCATTCGAATTAATAATATTGAAAAATTAAATACGGAACAAATTAAAACACCATCGACGATTCAATATAGTTTAGTAGCTGGTGCGGGGATATATAAAGGATTCGGAAATGCATCTGGATTCACCATTCAACCAATTGCAGGTGTAGGTATAAGTTATAAGCTATCTAGAACGTTTGATGCCGATGTTGACTTGTTATATATTGAACGAAGCAATGTAAACACCACGAAAAAATTCTCCTCCGAATTTTATGATTTTGGATATAACAAAGAAACAACTCAAATTACAACAAGAAAAATAAAATACATTTCACTTCCGTTATTTATAAAATATCATTTTCAAATTGGTCAATCAATTATTGCAGGAATTTCAATAGGTCATATTTTAACATCAAATGATGACTTAACAAAAATCACTAGCACTGATAATGGAAATCAAGTTACTAGTAATAGTACAGAATCAGGTTTTGTAAATGGTTTCAAGAAAAATGATTTAGCAATCGTTGCAGGTTATGAAAGTATGCTTGTTAAAAATCTGAGTGCAGGAATTCGATTGAACTACGGGTTAATTGATGTAACAAATAATTCTTACTATCAAAACAATTCTAAAGATTACAATATAAGTGTTGCATTATCTTTTCGATATGTGATTTTTAGCAAATAAATATATGAATAAGATACTGATTGTTATTAGCATTGGTTTGATTCTTTCATCATGCAAACATAAGGATGATCCAATTCCTCTGATTGAAACTCCTACGTTTAAACTTAATGGGATTTTGGATGCAGTACCAGTAGAAATTATGGCTGGAGTTAATAATTATTACATGTATACAGATGTTAGTAGAGAAAACGCTGACTCCTTAAATATTTATAGTGGAACGTTTAGACAAAATAATTGTGCTTCTTGTAAACGTGTAATGCAATTTTCCTTTCGTGGTGGTAAATCTACAGCTAATGGAAATTATTCAGATACAACAGAATTTTTCAATCAAGGAATTTATTCTTATTACAATTCATCAACAACTGCATTGCGCTACTTAGTTTCTTTTAAATCTTTACCAGGATCATCTGCAATACAAAGTTACAAATGGGGTTTTGGAGATGGTGCAACTTCCGTCCTAACAAATCCTGAACATTATTACCTCTCAAAACAAAGCTATTCTGTTTCTCTTGCCACAACAACAGTTGATGGTTGCCAAACAAATATCAGCAATATCCTAAACACTAGTGAAGCTACTTCTGCTTGTAATTCTTTTATTACATTATTTAAAAATGGAAATTCAGTTATTTTTTCTTGTACTGCCTATGGCATTTCCCCATATACTTTTTTATGGGATTTTGGTGATGGAAGCACATCAGCACTACAAAGTCCATTTCATACATTTACAACAGGTGGCATTCACAACATTTGTTTTACAATGATTGATAATGTAGGATGCCAATATGCTACTTGCAT
>JBBRAW010000022.1:0-38855 GCA_038206385.1 Bacteroidia bacterium
TGCTTTTCAATAAAGTCTGATAATTGTTCTAAATTTTTGAATAGACATCCAGTAAAATTTGCTTTTATTATTTCCCACATCCTTTCTGCGGGGTTTAATTCAGGACAGTACGCAGGCAAAAAGATAAGACCTATATTATTGGGTATTTTTAATGCTTTTGATTTATGAAAGGCTCCGTTATCAAGTACTATAATTTTAAATTCATTTGGATCTTGCGCTGAAAATTCATTGAGATAAATTTGAAACGTGTCATTATTACAAAATGGTAATTCTAATAAAAAACTTTTTCCATTAATTGGAGAAAAGGCTCCAAACAAATAGGTTGATTTAAAGACCTGCTGAAAAAGACATATAGGCTTAACGCCTTTAGCAGTTAAAGCTCTACCATTCTTGGTAAATAAGCCAAATCTACTTTCGTCTTGAAAATATAAATTTATATTATCAAATTGAGGGTCTATTTTAAATACTACCTCTTGAATGATTTGACTGAAGTTTTTTTAAAAGCATCCATTGCTACTTCATCCTTTAATATATGAGATTTACGAGCTACTTTAATTTTACTTCCAAAATGTCGCTTAGAATATTCTACAACTGTAGTGTATTTTATTTCTTTACCTAATTCATCTTTTATCCATTGCATTAATTCTTTGTAGCCCCTTAAAGCATTTTTAGGTTGGTTTAGTTTTTGTTCGATTTTTTTATGCTCTTCTTTAGTAATAAGGCTTGGCTTAAAACCAATTCTGCCATGTGAAATAATGCCTTTAATTGCCTCATTAATATAAATAGTTCTCCATTTTTGAATACTATTAGGATCAACGCCAATACGCGTAGCCAATTCCCTTTTTGATAAACCATTAGTACCATTCTTTTTTAACTCAATAAGCATATTAAGCCTCTTAATAATAGTTAAAGGTTGATTCTTTTGTAATTGTTTAAGTTCTTTCAAACTTTCTTTAATGTGGATGATTTTTGCTTTTGACATAATATACATTTATAATGTAGTCCAAATATAGTAAAAAAATCAATACAACAAAATTGGACTATATTTTAATTGTATTTGGTATAAGCTGATTATTTATTAAACTCTAAACAATTACCAGCTGGATTATATCTTCTTGAAGTTACTTATGGAGGGGAAAGAAAACTTATGAAATTGATAATTCTATAACTATGAAAAAGATAATCTTGTTTTTTTTGGTAATGGTGCAAAAAATAGTTGATGTTTATTATGAGTAAAATTCATTTCATTGAAACAATTTCTGGAGCAGAAATACTAAGAAGTAAATTCATTAAACTTTGATAAAAAGAATTATAATAATAAAAATGGAGAGCCTTTGGCTTGCTTCATTGTGCAATAGGCATATCATCCCATTTTCTTTTTCAATTGTTCTTCCACAATTTGAATTCCCTCTCGTAAAGTATGCGGTTTGTAACCAAGTTCACGCATTGCTTTATCGATAATAAATCCTGTTTTTAATGGTCGCTTAGCTGGTTGATTTAACTCTGCTGTTGTGATCGGTTGAATAAACGATTTATCTAACTTAAAGTAGTCGGCAACTTCGTATGAAATATTAATTATTGGCATTACTTCTTTTCCCGAGATGTGAAAAATTCCTTGCGCTTTTCTTAACGCAGCTTGAATACATGCTTCTGCTAAATCTTCTGCTAAAGTAGGTCCTCGAAATTGATCAGTAATTACAGTAATTTTTTTACCTTGCTCTAAAGAGTTTTTAGTCCACAAAACTACGTTTGATCGTTGTGCATCATCGGTAACACCATAAATAATTATAGTGCGTAAAACAGTCCATGGCAAACCACTTTCTTCAACAAGTTTTTCGGAATCTAATTTTGATTGTGCATATACACTTTGTGGATTAGGTTTATCGGTCTCTTTGTAAGGACCATCTTCTCCATCGAAAACAAAATCAGTAGAAAGATGAATGAAATGAGTACCGATTGGTTTACATGCTTCCAATAAATATCCAATAACAAAAACATTATTTAATTGGCAAGTAGGTGGATCTAATTCACAAGCATCTACATTCGTCATTGCTGCTGTATGGATAATGCAATCGGGTCGGTAATTATTGATCACCTCACGAACGTGTGATTCGTCTGTGAGATCCAATGTTTCAAAAACATAACCACTTTGTTCTTTGACACGATTTTCTCCTCTTGCCGTAGCAATTAGTTCAACATCTTTTCTGTTACGTAATGCATATACAAGTTTTTGACCAAGCAAACCATTAGAACCTGTTACAAGAATTTTCATAGTTAGATTTTTATCTGTTATAAAGAAAAACAGATGGATGTTAATTTTAGGAAGAGAGTACTTCCAATAATTTACTTACTTGTTCTTGTGTTCCAAGTACAAATAATTTAGCATCTGGTTGCATTACAGTATCTGGATCCGGGTTGATAGTATATTCTCCATCACCAGTTTTAAATCCAATAATATTGGCACCAGTTTTATTGCGTATTTCCAAATCACGAATCGTTTTTCCTTTTAAACGATCGCTTAAGTTGTTGTATAAAATTTCCTCTAATCGTATATTTATTCTGCCGGTGATATAATCTAAAAATTCAAGAACATCAGGACGTGTAACAAGTGAAGCCATGTGTGTACCACCAATTTTATCCGGCATGATTACATTATTTGCTCCTGCACGTTTTAATTTACCCTCCGATGTATCTTCAGATGCTCTACTAATTATTTTTAATTTAGGATTAAGTTCACGAGCTGTTAAAACTACGAATACATTGGCTGCATCATTTGGTAAAGTAGTGATTAAGGCACGTGCATTTTGAATTCCCGCTTCAATTAAAATTTCATCTCTTGTAGCATCTCCATCAATAAATAATGTTCCATCTTCTCTCATCTCTGATAAGATACGCTCATTGCTTTCAATAGTTACAAACGGCTGATGATGAGATCGCAATTGTTCACAAGCCTGCTTTCCATTTCGGCCATATCCACATACGATCACATGATTACTTAGTTTGTCGATCTGCTTTTTCAATTTTCGTGATTTTAAATAACGTTGTAATTCGCCTTCCATCAAATAACTCGTGACAACCGAAACCGCATAAGCAAATATACCTATGCTAACGATAATCAAAATCGATACAAACCATCTTCCTAAATCACTTAATTGATGAACAACACCAAGACCGACAGTAGAAAGGATGATAACTGTAGTATAGAAGGCTTCATTAAATGTGTAACCCTCAATGAAAATAAACCCAAGAATTCCAAATACAAGTGTAGCAATAATTAATGTTATCGCTATATATAGTTTTTTTAGGAATTGGTTATGTTTACTTTGCACACTGCTAAAATATTCAATGAAATCGAAAAATCAGCCTATAGCAGAAAAGAATGAGAATAGTTTTACAAGTCTCATTGTGAATTCGGATCTTATAAATCCCAAACACTTCCTCTTCTCTGATCGGAAATCATGGTACGCATCTTCTTCCAAAAGGCCATAACCATATAAATAATAATAGGAGAGCCAACAGTAAGGAACGAGGTATAAATAAAAAATAACCGAATATTTGAGGATCGAATTTTAAGTCGATCGCCCCACCATTCGCAAACACCGAAGGCTTGACGCTCAAACCAAGCTTTAATAATTTCAATTAATTGATTCATGGATGTTGCAAAAGATAATTTCCGATGCCGCAATTTACACATTTTTTAAAATCACAATACATTTTTTTTTGATGAAGTAATGCTTGTGACCCAGCTGCATCCTTAACTTTAAGTCCAATTTGCTCCCATCCACGCAAAATTAAATTGTTTTCCGACTTACATTTCTCAAGCCAAACCAACGATTTCTGAACTAAGTGATCTTGCTGATGGTATTGACCGTAAAAAAAAGTGAAAGGGGCAATGCTGTTGATGATTAGACTTTCTATCGAAGAACGTCCCAAGTTCTTTTCTGAAAATTCGCTGGAAGCTTCAAAGCTATAATGCCTACTCCAATAGGGCGATGCTGTTACATCAAGCATTTCAATAAGTTCGGCAAATCCATTTACATGAATTACCGAATCAAAAAGTTGTTCGTGATGATAAAGTAAGGATGCTAACTGCGCTATACGAATTGTGGGAAAATTTCCAGGTCTTAATCTTCCAAATTTCCACAAGTGAACTGACATTGGTTTCAATCCAAATTTTATTTGAAGTAACCGGTATTCTTTTTTTAATTCTTTTGTATAATAATCATCAGGAATGCCTCCTAAAAATCCTGCTGTGCCATAAAGAAATGCTTCTATTTGTATCAACTGATTTTTGTGCCTTCCAATAGTTGCAAGTGGAAGCGAAGAGGAAAGTATTTCAAAAGGAATTGAATTTACGCGAAACCCAAAACTTCTGGATAGATGGCGGTAAAAACTTTCTTCCCAATTATGCTTCGTTTGTATGAAAAGTTCTTTGATGGATTTTGTTCGCTCTTCTAATCTTTCCACTAACAACCGATCGAACCATTGATGCCGAATGATTTCTGGTACATCTAAGAAATTTTTTTCACATGGAACCCATTTCGATGCCCCATGCATTAAATCTAAATAGTGTTGCCATCTATTCTCATCGTATTTTCCTCTTAACTCAATTGTTGGTATTGTATTTCCATCTGCTCTTTTAATTGCGACATCAGCAATATAAACTACATGTAAAATTACAGTATCAAATGCTCGATCTTTTGTATGTCCGTGTTTAAACCAATCACTCGACTTCACATGAATTTCAACATTTCCTGCCCACAAAAATCCATCAATTCGTATTCGTGCATTAAAAAAATCTGGACCCGAATCATCATTGCGTTGACCAGGATTTATAATTTCAATTTTCTCATTATTGACTGTATTTAATTCCGTCGATTCGAAGAGACGATTCTTCCATAAATAATATAGAAATGCTTCTTGCATCTGCCAAAAATAATAGATGATATTATTTTAAAACTCATACAAATGATTAATGTCTTTTTAGTTTAAAAAATAATTCGATTGGTGTAAGAAAAATAATTTCAAAATTGTTCTACTAATCTTTCCACTCACCAAAAATCTCTATTAATTTTTTATTTCGAAAATCAAAAATATTTTTTAGTTGCCCTTTAATTAAAATTATATTCATCAAATCACCAATAGGACCAAATGGGGATTTATAATCAATAATATCTTTCATCTCAACACCACCAGGAATTGCTTTCAAAAAATGTTTGTGATGCCAAAAGGAATAAGGCCCGAATCGTTGCTCGTCAACAAAGTAATTCGGTTTTTCTACATGTGTAATTTCAGTAACCCACGACATTGGCAAACCTAAAACAGGCTTAACAGTATAATTAATCACCATCCCTGCATACATTTTTTCTCCTTCACTAAATCCTGAATGAATGATAAATCCCATGTGTGGAGGAGTAATTATTTTTAAATTCGAAGGAGAAGATAAAAACTCCCATGCTTTATCAATGCTTATTGGTAATTTTTGTACTGTTTCTAATCGGTGAAGACTCATCTGATTGCTTATTTATTGAAGTATACTTTTCTTTTTATTTCTGCATTTCTCACTGCAATACTTTACGGATTCCCAAGATTTTTCCCATTTCTTGCGCCAAGAAAAATGTAGATTGCATGCGGGACAAACTTTTTGCGGCAGATCCTGTTTTTTAACTCCTCTCATCTAAATTTTAGGGTGAATAGTTTGAAAGTCCTATTAAAACAGGAAAAGAAGTTAATAGTTTTATATTTCTTTAAACTAATGGTCCTCTTTCGAGCTATTTCCTGTAATTTTGCTAAAACCCACACGTTACATGTCATCTAGTGCTTCTTCCGTCAGATATATATTTACTACTGGTGGAGTAACCTCTTCACTTGGAAAAGGAATTATCTCCGCTTCATTAGCTAAACTTTTACAAGCACGTGGCTATCGTGTCACTATTCAAAAGCTTGATCCTTACATTAATGTGGATCCAGGAACTTTGAATCCTTATGAACATGGGGAGTGTTATGTTACGAATGATGGAACGGAAACCGATCTTGACCTTGGACATTATGAGCGATTTTTAAATGTCCCTACTTCAATAGCCAATAATGTAACTACTGGAAAAATTTATCAAACAGTAATCAATCGGGAACGCGAAGGAGCATATCTTGGCAAAACAGTTCAAGTTATTCCACATATTACTGATGAAATTAAACGCCGAATCCAACTTTTAGGCGAAACAGGAGAATTTGATATTATCATCACCGAAATAGGAGGGACTGTAGGTGATATCGAATCATTACCATATATAGAAGCAGTTCGCCAAATGATTTGGGAAATGGGTTCTACGAATGTGGCAGTGATCCATCTTACACTGTTACCTTACCTAAGTACAACAGGTGAACTAAAAACGAAACCTACACAACATTCTGTTAAAGCATTACTCGAATACGGTGTTCAACCAGATATTTTAGTTTGCCGAACTGAAAAGCCAGTTAGCAATGATATTCGTCGTAAAATAGCTTTGTTTTGTAACGTAAATATAAATGCGGTAATCGAATCAATTGATGCCAGTACGATTTATGAAGTGCCTCTTATGATGCTAAAGGAACAATTAGATAAAGTTGTTTTGAATAGATTAAAACTTCCATTGCGACAAGAGCCTGACATGGCAGCATGGAAAGATTTTTTAGGAAAACTTAAAAACCCAATTCACGAAGTACGTATCGGTTTAATTGGAAAATATATCGAGTTGAAAGATGCTTATAAATCAATCAACGAAGCTTTTATTCATGCAGGAGTTTCTAATGAGTGTCAGGTAAAGTTGGAATGGATTCACTCTGAAAAATTGGATCACGATAATGTGAAAATCCAATTAGGCCATCTACATGCGATTCTTGTTGCTCCAGGTTTTGGAGAAAGGGGAATCGAAGGAAAAATTAATGCTATTCAATTTGCACGAGAGAAAAAAATTCCTTTTCTCGGTATTTGTTTAGGAATGCAGTGTGCTGTTGTCGAATTTGCGCGTAATGTTTTGGGGATGAAAGATGCTCATTCTACAGAGATGAACCCCGAAACATCGTTCCCAGTTATTAATATGATGGAAGAACAAAAGCTCATTACGAATAAAGGCGGAACCATGCGTCTAGGTGAATACACTTGTTCTGTTGCAAAAGGGACACGTGCTTATCAGATTTATGGTAAATCAAAAATTACGGAACGCCATCGTCATCGCTACGAGTTTAATAATGATTACCTCCAAAAATTTGAAGCAGAAGGAATGATCGCTTCTGGTATAAATCCCGATTCTAATCTAGTTGAAATTGTTGAATTGAAAAATCATCCTTGGTTTGTAGGAGTTCAATTTCATCCTGAATATAAGAGTACAGTTCTCAATCCACATCCACTCTTCGTAAAGTTTGTAAAGGCAGCTTTGGATAGATCCCATGGTCATGTTGACAATAAATTGGAAATCAAAAGTACTTCACTAGCCGATTAATTAATAAATCATTTATCAATAGGCTTAAATATTGATTTCTGCATAAAAACAGCTGTTCATTTTCAGCATTTCACGTGCCTAGACTTCCTATATTTGCGCCTCCAAATTCCATAGTATGGATCGTAATTCCGTAATCGGACTCGTATTAATAGGTCTGATACTTATAGGCTTTAGTATCATGAACACGCCCTCTCAACTAGAGATGGCTGTAATGAAGCACAAACAAGACAGTATAGCTCTTGTAGAAAAGCAAAAAGCAGCAATTTCTTCTGCCAAAGCATCAACGCTTCCAATTCCAACAGCACAAAATGCTTCAACAAATGATTCAGCAATTAATGACTCATCAGCATTAGCGCAACAAGCGGATCAATTAGGTTCATTTGCTGCAGCAGGCACTGGTAAAGATGAAGATATAATCATCGAAAATGATTTGCTCAAAATAACTTTAACATCGAAAGGTGGTAGAGTGAAATCAGCAGAATTAAAAAAGTATAAAACATGGGAGAAAAAACCTGTAGTACTTTTTGAAGGGGACTCATCACGATTTGGATTGAATTTCTTTGCGCAAAATAGATCCATCTCTACCGAAAATTTATTTTTTCAAGCACAAGGAAAAGGATTTATTGTTGCAGGTACTGACAGCAATAGTATTTCTCTTCGCTTATTTGCAGGAAGTCCTGATCGCTATATCGAATACGTTTATAGCTTGAAAGGCGGAAGTTATCTTCTTGGATATAAAATAAACTTTGTTGGCATCAATCAAGTGATTGCAGCTAATGCTGGTTACCTTGAATTGAATTGGGCTCAACGTCTTCGTCAGCAGGAGATGGATATAAAGTCTGAACGAATGAATTCAACTATCTATTACAAATACAGTGATGATGATGTTGATTTTATTAGTGAACGTAAAGATGAAAGTGATGATCTTAAAACGAAAGTAAAATGGATCTCCATGAAACAGCATTTCTTTACGCAAGTGCTGATAGCAGATAATAGTTTTGATAAGCCAACACATATCGAAACATTAGCAGGAAAAGAAGGTGACGATTTTGTTAAGCAGATGAAAGCATCGTTCACAATTCCTTATTCGCATTTGCCTAATGAATCTTTCGGAATGCAATTTTATTTTGGCCCTAATCATTATAAAACACTTGAGAAAATTGGTTTTAATTTAGAAAAACAAATTCCATTAGGATGGGGAATATTTGGTTGGGTAAATCGTTATATCGTAATTTTTATTTTTAATTTCCTTAGTGGATTTAATCTCAATTACGGAATCATCATTTTGATTTTAACATTGGTGATTAAGATCATGTTGTTGCCACTAACTTTTAAAGCTTATCAGTCGCAAGCAAAGATGAAAGTGCTTAAACCAGAAATTGAAGAGATTCAAGGCAAGTTTAAAGAAGAGCCGATGAAACTTCAACAGGAGATGATGGGCTTGTATAAAAAAGCTGGAGTGAGTCCGTTAGGTGGATGTTTGCCGATGTTATTGCAGTTCCCAATTCTTATTGCGATGTTTCGTTTCTTCCCGCAGTCGATAGAATTACGCCAACAAAGTTTTTTATGGGCACATGATTTAAGTACGTATGATTCCATTATGGATCTACCTTTCACTATTCCATTCTACGGGAATCATGTAAGTTTATTTACTTTATTGATGACGATTTCTACTTTGTTAATCACTTGGGTGAACAGTCAAACAACAGTAACAAATCCTCAAATGAAATGGATGATGTATCTGATGCCTATTGTTTTCTTGGGAGTATTCAACAGTTATTCTTCTGGATTGAGTTATTATTATTTCCTTGCAAATACTATAAGTATCGGACAACAATATTTGTTTAAAGCATTTGTTGATGAAGATGCAATTCACAAAAAAATTCAAGAAAATAAAAAGCGACCAGCGTCACAATCGAAATCAAAGTTTCAACAACGACTTGAAGCGATGGCGAAACAAAAAGGAGTTAAACTTCCTAAATAAAATTTATAAATGCCCTGTCGTCTTAAAGCTTCAGGGCATTTGTTTTAGTTGATAAAAAAAGATGTAATGCGCAGAATAATTTATTTGCTTTTTGTTTTGTTAGTTATCGCTTGTGCATCAACAAAGCATAATGAATCTACTGTTATTAAAGTGTCTGCGAAAGATTCTCTTCTAGCAGCAATTGAACGAAGTGCTTGCTTTGGTAAGTGTCCTCAATATAAAACGATAATTTATAAATCTGGCTTTGCCGAATACTATGGAAAAAAGGATATTGATAAAATCGGATATTATACTGGTCAACTGCAAGCCGATGATTTGAATAAATTATACAGCCTTATTCGAACTTATAAAATGGAAGAAAAGGATACTTCGTATATCAATAAATACCTCGCTGATTATCCCGCATGGGAATTATGGATTTCCGATTTGAATCCTACCAAACATATTCAAATTTCACATGAAGCTCCTCCTTCAGAGATAACCGAATTCGGTAAGGCAATGGATCAATTTTTAACATCCGTAAAATGGACAAAAAAAACCTCTACCAAAGACGAATAATAAAGTCTTGATAAATTTTAATAGAATTACTGAAAGTGTTTGGTCATTGAAGTAGTACTTTGAATTATTGTTTACGTAAATTTGCAACAAAGAAATAGTGTTTAGTCTAATAAAATAAAAACGATGTCAGAAGATTTCCTCCCCCTAAACGGTACCGATCATATTGAGTTTTATGTCGGCAATGCTAAACAAGCTGCTTATTTTTATCAGATAGCCTTCGGCTTTTCATTAGTAGCGTATGCAGGACCAGAAACAGGTATTCGCGATCGAGCATCTTATGTATTGCAGCAAGGTAAGGTGCGATTTGTCTTTACTACAGCCATGCATCCTGATCATGAAATTACAAAGCATGTTGCGCAGCATGGTGACGGAGTGAAAGTTTTAGCGCTGTGGGTCGACGATGCTGAGAAGTCTTTTTACGAAACGATGTCAAGAGGTGCTCAAGCACATTCTACACCTCAAATGATGAAGGATGAATTTGGTGAAGTGAAAATTTCTGCCATCCATACATATGGTGAAACAATTCACAAATTTGTGGAACGTAAAAATTATACTGGCGCATTTCTTCCTGGATATAAAGCAGCGAAATCAAATTTGAAAGTGGAACCACTAGGCTTACTTCATATTGATCATTGCGTTGGAAATGTAGAGTTAGGAAAAATGAATGAGTGGGTTAAATTTTATGAAGATGTAATGGGCTTCAAAATGATTCTCACTTTTGATGATAACGATATTAGTACAGAATATTCTGCATTGATGAGTAAGGTAGTTTCTAATGGTAACGGTTATGTGAAGTTCCCAATCAACGAACCAGCAGCCGGAAAAAAGAAATCTCAAATAGATGAATACCTTGAGTTTTATCATGGTCCAGGTGTTCAACATATCGCAATTGCTACTGAAGACGTTGTTAAAACGGTTACCGAATTGAAAGCAAGAGGTGTTGATTTTTTAAATGTTCCAACTACTTATTATGATGATCTTCAATCAAGAGTTGGTAAGATTGATGAGGATTTAAATGACTTAAAGAAGTTGGGAATTCTTGTTGATAGAGATAACGAAGGTTATTTATTACAGATCTTCACAAAACCTGTTGAGGATCGTCCAACGGTATTTTATGAAATCATCCAACGAAAAGGAGCAAAATCATTTGGCAAAGGGAATTTTAAAGCACTCTTTGAAGCCTTAGAACGCGAACAAGATTTGAGAGGGAATCTCTAAATACTAATTCTCATAGAAAATCCTAGTTCTGTAAAAAGAACTGGGATTTTCCTTTTTCTGGCGATGAAACATTTTGGACTCTTGCGATGTATAACACGGAGCAAAAAACCAATTTTAAAAATGTCACGCAAAAATTCTATTCGCCAACAAACCGCATTAAAAACAACAATTCGTCTTGCATTAATTGCAGCGGGAGTTTCAATAGCCGGTTTGGTGGTATTATTAATTGTCGTTTTTAATATGATGAAGGAAGAGCAAGGCCATGCTGAGTCTTCCCTAGTATTTAAAAATGCAGATGTCATTCAAGACACATCAAATGTACTTCGAGGGAGTATCAACCAAGAAATAATTGGTGTTGTTGTCGAAACTTCTGGAAAGGGAAATCCTGTTAAAGTAAATACGATGACCTTCAATGCGAATGGAACATCATTACCTGTTGAACAAAACATTGAAAATGCTCGATTGTGGTTCACCGCTAACGATAAAAATTTTCTTCCTACTCAACAAATCGGAAGCACTGTAGTGAAAGTTACTGAAAGTGATTTTGAAATCGCTTGCAACCAAAATCTTAAACCAGGGAAAAATTATTTCTGGTTAACATTTGATGTTAAAGCTGATGCAGCGTATGCTCCCGGAACAATTGACGCAACTTGTCAGGATATGAAAATTGGTGCGATAGAGTACAAGCCACTAATCAGTAATGCAGCTGGTAAACGTTTTACAGAGCCAAACATTCCATTTTATTCTATGGGAAACTTCGCAGTTAATAATTTAGGCGCATGGAATTCAAAAAGAGATGGATCAGGAATTTCTCCAAAGCAAATAAATGCATCTCGTAATACCTACTTTGTTCAATCCGGACATAAAATGATTAGTAATACAGCGCTAAATCTACAATCAATGTATGTTGAAAATGGTGGTGAAATACGAATCACTTCACCACTGCGAATGAATGCGATGTATGTTGCTTTTGGTGGTGTTGTTCAACAAGATGCTACCATTACTGATTATTATTGTTTCAATGAATTTTATATGGAGAATGGAAGTAATTACATTCATAATAATACTGGATATTTACCTGGCTTGCATTGCTATTTTGATGCAAAATCAAATCAAACTTTTTTTCAATATGGTTTAGCAACGTTTCCATATACTGTTAAATGGGGCAATGTTATTATTGATGCAAGTACACCATTAGATATTGATATCCAGAAAAATTTCAGTTATGTGCAAGGTGATTTAGAATTGCGTAAAACGGGATCTTCTATAGGTTCGAACGGAGATCAAGGATTGTTCTGTGCAGAAGAAGATACGCTTCATATCGCAGGAAGTTTAATAGTGTCTGGAGGAAAATTTTATGGAATGCGTAGTGATAAAAACAAAACATTATATGTTGAAATTGGTAAAGATCTTATCATGAAAAGTGGATTGCTCACTGATGCAGATGCTAGAAAAAATGCAGGACATACTGTTATGAAAATTTCCGGTGATGTTTTACTCATGGGTGGAACAATGAAATTTAATAATGGAAATGGATCTAAAATGATTTTCGAAGGTAATCGGATTTCTCGTTGGATTCAAAATCCTACTTGTGAAGTTACGTTAGGAAATATTGAAATAAAGAACATGCACGATGTTATTCTTAAAGGTGAAAAAATGGGTGATGTAGGAGAAAAATGTATCATTGATGTACAATCAGGTGGTCGACTTTTTTGCGGAGTTAACAAAGTAACGGGTGCTGGCGATTTTCTTTTACAAGATAATGCAACATTGGGTATTGGAGATCCTGAAGGGATTTATACTACTGGTAAAAAAGGAAATATACTCACCAATGGAAGGATATTTCATTCGGGTGCTAACTATTTTTATTACACCAACTCACAACCACAAATCAGTGGAATATTTATAACTCGTCCAGAATTAAATACTGTTCGTCGTATCATTCTTGATAAAGATCAACCCTCACAAACGTTGGCTCTATCTCAAGATTTTAATGTTACTGATGAAGTGAAAATAAATAAAGGTGATATTCGTCAATCAGGACATGAACTTCGATTACCAAAAATTTCGGATAATCGATAATAAAAATAAATCTTTCTATTATAAAACCCATTGGTAGAAACCAATGGGTTTTTTTTATAATTTGTTTGCAAGAGTTAAAATTATGTTTTAGATTGCCCAATTAACAGATAGATTGCCCAATTAACAGACTATGGTTAATAATTATAGTTTAATTAATAATAAATGTAAAATATTAAAATTAATTTTCATGACATTTGCATTTCAATTGGATCTTTGAAATCTAACTAGCAGACAATAAAAATATATAAATATGGGAGAGACACAAGAGGTAAAAGGTAAGCATCAGCAGATGTTAGAGTTGTTAGATGAAATTTCAATTTCTGGTAAGGCTTTAGGGATTATACTACAGAACACAGAGGACGAACAACTAGATGGAAGAACAGTGCTGGTGAATGGGAAGAAATTAATAAATTTTACCAATTGTAGTTACTTAGGTCTTGAGTTAGATCCAAGGATGATAGCAGGTTGTATTGAAGCAACGACAAGATATGGAACTCAATTCGCTTCTTCAAGATCTTATTTATCAGTAACACTTTACAAGGAAATTGAAGAACAGCTTGCTAAAATTTTCAAACTTCCAACAGCACTATCTCAAACAACTTCATTGGGTCATATTAGTAACATTCCAATTTTAGTTGGCGATCGCGATGCCGTCATCATGGACATTAGTGTTCATGCAACGGTTCAAGAGGCCGTGTCGCTTTTAGTAGAACGTGGTATTACTATCGAACGCATTCGTCATAATAGAATGGATATTCTTGAAGATCGAATTAAAGAATTAAGCCTCACTCATGAAAAAATCTGGTACATGGCAGATGGCGTTTATTCTATGTTCGGTGATTGCGCTCCACTCGACGAGCTAAAAATGTTAATGGATACACATGAGCAGTTCTACCTTTATATTGATGATGCACATGGTATGAGTTGGGCTGGCGAAAATGGTGCTGGTTATGTTTATTCAAAAATGCCGTATCACCCTAAAATGTATTTTACCACTTCATTAGCAAAAGGATTCGGAGCCGCTGGAGGAGTATTAGCATTCCCTGATGATACAGCATTTCGAAGAGTACATGATTTTGGTAGAACATTTATCTTTTCTACTCAATTAGCTCCACCTATGCTCGGTGCTATTCGCGCTTCTGCAAAAATTCACTTAAGTGGAGAAATACTTTTAATGCAATCACAACTACACGAGAAAATTAAATTCTTTAACCAGAAAGCTCGCTTGCTTGAATTGCCGCTTCTGTCAGATGGAATTACGCCTGTTCGATTTATTGGTTTAGGGAAGCCGCAAGTAGGATACAATATGGTTACTAGATTGCGGAATGCTGGATTTTATAATAGCCTGTGCGTTTATCCTAGTGTATCATTAAACAATACGGGAATCCGTATCGCATTAACGCGTCATCATACGCTTGATGATATTGAAAATTTATTGAATGAGATTGCGTTAAACTTGCCAATTGTTTTGAAAGAAGTGGGCTCAAGTATGACCGAAATAAATCGATTCTTTAAGTTATAATAGTAGAAAAATAATAATTAAAAAGGGCTTTCTTTTATAAAAAGAAAGCCCTTTTTTCGTACTTCAAATTGTTAATGCGTTTCTGGAAACTCACATAATTTCCAAAAGTCAGTTAGGATCTTGAATGTTCTTTCAAAATGAGAAATGTCTACAGGTTTTAATATGTATCCCGACACATTATAGTTGTATGCATTTATAAGGTCCGATTCATCGTTCGAGGTGGTTACCATGTAAACACTCAAGTGCTTTAATTCATCATTTGCCCTTAATGCCTCAAGAAATTCAATACCATTCATCTTAGGCATATTAATATCCAACAATATGATTTGTGGATATGGACTTAGTCTTTGCTTACCGTTTTCCCCCGTCAGCAGATCTAATGCTTCTTCACCATTTGTCGCATTGTGAATTGTTCCTATACCTTCGATTTTTTTTAGTGCCCTTTCGATAACCATTCGATCAACACTGTCATCTTCAATGTGAAGTAGATTTATTTGCTTGCTGCCCATAATCTGTTCTTCTTTTAAATGAAACTAATTTTCCCCAATTTCGTAATATTACAAAGATTACTTTAATATCATTACGATGATATACTAAAGTATTCGGAAACAACAAGAAAATATTAGAAATGTTCAAGAATTTTTTAAAGAAAGATTCATATTACCGTTCTATTCCTGATGATGACCTCATTGAGAAGCAAAGGTATAAGCTTTTTAGCCGTACTTCAATTGTCGGCACAATAGCTTGTATGCTCTTCGCAATTCAAGTTCTAGCAGTATTTTCCATTTCTGATCCAGTTGTTTTTCTTACAATCATCATTGGACTTATTTTCACTCTTAATTTGTTAGCATTACCTTACCATAAACGAACTCGATTAGCTTATGGAATCCTCTGCGTAACATCAATTATGTTGATACATATTAATATGTATCCCGCAGGAGGAATAAAAGCATCAGCAGCATATTATTATGCTCCTATTACGTTAATGAGTTTCATGTTGCTTGGTAATAAGATCGGACGTTTCGTCTTTTTACTCGTTGTAGCGAACTTAGTTTACTTTTATTTTGTTAATGAAAATACAAATTGGGTTTCTTATGCAGCCATCGGCTCAGGCGATCACCAAATAAATTTCGATTATTTAATAACTGGTTTTTTCGCAGCGTTTATTGTTGCCGCACAACTTAATTATCTAGAATCCGGAAAAAATATTGTCATACAGCGTATCACTGAACAACGAAACGAGTTAAGAGAAAAAAACAAGGAATTACACAAACTTTCTATTGTCGCTTCAAAAGCGGATAATGCAATTTTAATAAGTGATTCAAACGGAATTGCCGAATGGGTTAACGATGGATTTGTTCGCCTTACAGGTTATAATGCTGATGAAATTATAGGAAAGAAATCATTTGAAATCCTTAGCGGTGCTGGTACTAATCGCCAGCTTTTACAGAATATCGTGGAGTCAATGTCGCTTCATCAGCCTTTTGCTGGTGAGTTGCTTAAATATAAAAAGGATGGTTGCCGCTTTTGGACACAGATAACCATGACTCCAATTGCAGCAGATGAAAATGGAGAAGAACAATTTATTTTTATCGAAAGTGATATCACGCCTCGCAAAATTGTAGAAGAGAAAATGAAGTTGTACTTAAAAAATCTTGAGAAAACGAATCGTGAACTCGATAAGTTCGCTTATGTGGTTTCTCATGACTTAAAAGCTCCATTGCGTGCAATTGGTAACCTTACTGGATGGATAGAGGAAGATATGGGTGATCGTTTACCTGAAGAGATCCGGGGTCACTTCACAATAATAAAAAGTCGTGTAGTTAGGATGGAAGGTCTTATCAACGGAATTTTAGATTATACAAAAGCAGCAAAAAAAGATGGAGAGTTAGAATCGTTTAAATCTGATGAATTACTCCGTGAAACAATCGATTTAATTGGAGTGCCAGCTAATGCTATTATTCATGTTCGTGAAACAATGCCACTCATGAAATCTGAACGTGTTAAGCTACAGCAGATTTTCTTAAATCTAGTTCATAATGCTATTAAATTTAATGATAAAGAAGATATACAAGTAGAAGTAGGATGTGAAGATAAAGGCGAAGATTGGAAGTTTTATGTGAAAGATAACGGGCCTGGAATAGAAGGTAAGTACCACGAAAAAATATTCGTAATTTTCCAAACACTTAATGCACGCGATGAAGTAGAATCAAGAGGTGTTGGATTAGCTATCGTTAAAAAGATCATCGAAGAAGAAGGTGGGAAAATCTGGATTGAATCAGAAAAAAATTGTGGCGCCACATTTTACTTTACATGGCCCAAAAAGAAAAAAGTACACGTAGAAGAAGAATTATTTTACACTGCGGTGGAAGAAGTTTGAAACAAAGAAGTTTTTATTTCGTAATAGCATTAAACCATTATTACAATGAACACCGAAAATTCAAATCTTGCTAATTCAGTTTTAGATGAAATTGATCAACATCTGCGCGCTATTAAAAATCTTTTAAATCAATTGGAACCGACGAAACGTTTACAGATAGTAAATGAAATGATGGTCAAATTATTGTCATCAAATACTCCTACAAGTTCGGCTCAGGATAAACTAAATCGTAAACATAACACAACTATCTTATTTTCAAAAGAAGAAGAATTGTTATGTAAAAAATTAAGTAATATTACTGTAGAACTCCATCGTGTTAACCAAAATGATGAATTAATTTAAATTATAGAACTATAATCTTTTTATAAGTTCCATAAAAAGTTTCAAGCCATTACGACAATCATCGGTTAATTTATATTGAATATTTTTGTAGAGATAATCGCTAATATTTACTTGTGGATATTGCGCTTTTAATTCTTCAGAAATCACTTCTCGTTGAGATAGTCCTTCCTCAAATAAATTATTTAAGATAAGTTCAATTTTCTTATCGATTTTTTTGTTGGCAACCCAACAAGCAAATACAAACGGTTTACCAGTATAAATTTTCCATACTTCTGCTAGATCATAACAATATTTATAATTGGATTTGTATTGTAAAGCTCTATTTCCAATAATAACTGCGCCAGTATGTGGAGGTAAACTCGAAAAATCAAAACCTATTTCCGACTTAAATTCGGGTATCAATTTCCAATAATCTTTTAATAGAATTTTTGCTAACAAAACAGAAGTTCGCGATTCACTATCAAGTATAATTGTTGTTAACGATTCTAAAGGCTCATTCGCAATTATTAATACTGATGCAACTTTCCCATCTGCTGCAATACAATAGTCGGTTAAAATATAGGATTCCTTTAATTGAGGAATCATTGCTACAGGAATTAATCCAATATCGATTTCATCATTCAATAATTTTGTGGCACATACAGATGGAATATCTTGACTTATTTCAAAGAGATCATTATTAGTATTGCCTTCTAATCCTTTAACAAATGGAGTTGAATTTAAATAGGATACAACGGAAATTCGAATTTTACTATCACTCATTTATTAGTGCATAATTTTATAAACCAATTCTCGTAAAAATTCTCCGTCATCTCCAATTGAACTATTAATACCTTTCGATTTTAAATCGGAATCTCTTAATAAATTTACTACTGATATTAATTTTGCTGTTGAATAATTTTTTGCCGCACGTTCATAATCTCCTACAAAAAAGGGATTTACTTTTAATACAGAAGCTACGTTCATCTTCGACTTATCTTCGAGTGTATGATAAATTAATAGCTTCGAGAAAAACCCATAAAAATTTGCCATGGTTAGCATAAAAGGATTGCTTTTAGGATTAGATCTAAAATAATTTACAATTCTAGAAGCCTTTAAAAAATTTCGTTGACCCATCGCATCTAATAATTCAAATACATTAAAATCTTTACTGATGCCAATATTTGTTTCGATGTGATGTGTATCAATTGTTTCACCTTTTTTTATATTGATGAGTAATTTGTCACATTCGTTTGCTACTCGTGAAAGATCATTCCCAAGCGAATCAGCCATTAAATTCGCAGCCTTCGGTTGTATTTTATATCCTAAATCAGCAAGATATTTTTCAATCCACTCGTGAATTTTATTATCGTAAATTTTCTTTGACTCATAAACAACACCACTTTTTTCTATCGACTTAAAAAGTTTAGTTCTCTTATCAAGATTTTTATATTTGTAACATAAAACAAGTAGTGTGGAAGGTACCGGGTTTAAAAAATATGCTGCTAATGGATCTTTGTCGTCATCGGCATTTTTCGCACCTAATCCTGGTTTCATTTCTTGCGCCTCACGAACAACAATTACTTGATAATTCGACATCATTGGATAACGTTTAGCCGCACTTATCAAACTAAGTATTTCGCAATCTCTACCATATAAAATAGTTTGATTGAACTCCTTCTCCATATCACCAAGAACATCCTTTTCAATAATTTCTGATAAACGATCTATATAATAAGCCTCTTCACCTTGCAAAAGGTAAACTGGATAATATATTTTATTGTGTAAATCGCGCAGTATCTCGTCATAACTCTTCGCCGCCATAATTATATTAAATTACAGAATTGTTATATATAAATTAGCAAAATTGATTTTTCTTAAAAAAGCAAATGCTTCACTGTTAGTCCGTTATTTTTTAGCTCATTTAATGCAGAAATACCAATCTTTAAATGCTCATCAACGTATTGTTGCGTAATTTTCGAATCACTCGATGCCGTCTTTATTCCTTCAGGAACCATCGGTTGATCAGATACTAAAAGCAATGCTCCCGTAGGTATTTTATTAGCAAATCCAGTTACAAAAATCGTTGCTGTTTCCATATCAATTCCCATACATCGTGTTGATTCCAAATATTTTTTAAATTCAGTATCATGCTCCCAAACTCTACGGTTGGTAGTGTAAACTGTACCGGTCCAATAATCTTTATTGAAATTTCTAATAGTTGTGGAGACTGCCTTCTGTAAACTAAATGCTGGCAATGCAGGAACTTCTGGAGGAAAGTAATCGTTAGATGTTCCTTCACCACGTATAGCAGCAATTGGAAGAATTAAATCACCAAGTTTGTTTTTCTTTTTCAAGCCGCCACATTTGCCAAGAAATAAACATGCTTTTGGTGAAATAGCACTAAGTAAATCCATAATTGTTGCAGCATTCGCACTCCCCATCCCGAAATTGATGATCGACATCCCATTAGCTGTAGCACATGGCATTGGCTTATTCAAATCAACAACTTTTACTTTATTCCATTTGGCAAATAAATTAACATAATGCTGAAAATTGGTTAGTAAAATATAATCACCAAAATTTTCGAGTTTTTCTCCAGTATACCTCGGTAACCAGTTTTCAACGATTTCTTTTTTGTTTTTCATAAAACATGCTTTATCTGCAATTTGTTATATCCATCTCCCCCGTTTGAAACTACTATCTTTGTGTTTAGCATGAATAACAGTCTCGAATTATTAAACCTTCCAGAATTTACTTTCTCTGTCAGAGAACAAGGGCAAAGTAAGCAAATATTCGATAGTGTTCGTAAACGATTCGTTGCTTTAACTCCAGAAGAATGGGTTCGGCAGCATTTTTTGAGATTTATGATTGAATTTAGAAAGTATCCCCCTTCCTTAATTGCAATTGAACGATCCGTTAAGGTAAATAATTTATCACAACGTGCAGATATAGTTGTGTATAATCGCGAGGGAAAACCTTGGCTCCTTATTGAGTGTAAAGCTCCTTCTGTAAAAATTAGTCATGATACTTTCTTGCAAGCCGCACGGTATAATCTGACGTTACAAGTGCCCTATCTAGCCCTCACAAATGGACTTGAACATTATTGCCTCTATTTCAATGGAAATGAATTTGAGTTTCAGGATAATTTACCCGAATTCAATATTTAATTTTAATAAATTATTGGAACGAAGGAAATCGTAAAATCAGCATTAATTTTTAAATCTAACAAACTATTGCAATCATTTCTTATGGATCTAATTTATCTTTTTGTTGGATTAATTTTGGGCGCATTAAGTGCATGGCTTATCGCAAAATCAAAATATTCAATTTCAAATAGTATCGATCCAAAGTCATTTCAAGAATTAGATAAACAAAATGCAATTTTAGAGCAGCAACTAAATGACTCACGCCAAATTGTTGTTCGCTCAGAAGAAGAGTTGAAACAGTTACGTGGAAAAATAAATTTTTTATCATCAGAAAAAGCCGCATTAACATCTGATCATAAAAGTTTACAAGAAAGAATGGCGGAACACAAAAGTGAACTTGACGCACTTCAATTACAAATGAAAGAACAGTTTCAAAATATTGCCGCTGATATCGTTTTTAAAAATTCACAACGTATTCAAGAGGAACATAAGGACAAGTTAAATGATATTTTAACTCCTCTGCGTGATAAAATTGAGAAGTTTGAAACGCAAGTGAAATATACACACGAAGAAAGAATTCGCGAACATCAATCGATGAAGGAACAATTATCCCAATTACAAACATTAAATAAATCTATTGGTGATGAAGCACGAAATCTTGTAACTGCCTTAAAAGGTCAAACCAAAACACAAGGAAATTGGGGAGAGATGATTCTTGAAAAAGTGTTAGAACGATCTGGTTTGGTGAAAGGTCGTGAATACCATGTACAATCAAGTATGCAAGCAGAAGATGGCCGACGACTACAACCTGATGTGATTATTAATCTACCAGAAAATAGAAATCTAGTAGTCGATTCAAAAGTTTCATTGACTTCCTATGAACGCTATTCGAGTGCAGAAGATCCACAATTACGTGAGCATTCACTGAAAGAACATATTCTTTCTATTCGGAAACATATCAAAGATTTGAGTGGAAAAAATTATCAAAATTTGTATGCGATAAATACACTCGATTTCGTCTTGCTATTCATCCCAATAGAACCTGCTTTTGCTTTAGCTGTAGAACATGATGCCGAACTATTTAATGAAGCTTTCGAACGCAATATTGTTATAGTAACTACTTCTACATTGCTTGCAACCTTGCGAACTATTGCATCGATATGGCGATTAGAATATCAAAATAAAAACTCAGTGGAAATTGCTCGTCAAGCAGGTGATCTCTATGATAAATTTTCTGGATTGGTTGAAGACTTAATCGGCGTTGGTGCAAAGATTAATTCCGCTAAAGATGCATACGATTCTTCAATGAGTAAATTACAACAAGGAAAAGGTAACTTGATTTCTAGAGTAGAGAACTTGAAAAAACTTGGACTGAAAACTTCTAAACAAATAAATAAAAAAATACTTGATCAAACCGAAGACCTTGATATTCCTGAAGAGAATCAAGATAAATTGGTTCAATAATTAAGAATTATAGTATAATGTCAAATATTAAACGGAACTTATTATCAATGTACCTAAGATGCTTTACAAGGCTCTTTTTAATTTCTATGATCTTATTTCTGAGTTCATGTGGATCGATAGAAAAATTAAGTCATCAAGATTTTGCAGATGAAATTAATTCTTCCGAATCTACTTTGCAAGCGGATTTTCTTATCCTCCATTCTGATTCAATAAAAAGCACTTTGTTTTTCCATGTTCCAGATCAATCAGCTCTCTTTATGCGTGATAGTGATATGTTCATTTCAAAGTTGAAAGTAACTTACGAAATGCATCTAAACTACGAGTCAAAAGCCATTGTTGATAGTGGGTCAAAATTAATTGCGAAATCCTCCTTAAGTAATTCTGATCAAATTAATGACTCTATAGTTTTTGCGATGAAGTATGGCTATCAGTATATAATGAAAGTCACCATAAAGGATTTAAATAGAAATGCAACTATCACACGTGTTTTGTCAGTAAATAAAACAAGTAATTTCACACGACAAAATTACATGCTTTTAGATTTAAATTCTGAAATTCAATATCGTTATTACATTTTAAATAATGAACATTTTAAATTGTGGTCAGCTAATGATTTTAATGAACGCTATTTTGTAAGATGTTATTTCAGGAAATATCCCTTAGCAACACCTCCTTTTAAAGTAAGTGAATTGCAAATTTTTAATTATAAAGCGGATAGTATTTTTACTGTCCATGCCGATAGCGTTCCATTGTTGACACTTAACAGATTTGGTATTTATCATTTTCAAGAAGATACGAATAGAAAAGATGGTTTTACCCTATTCCAATATAATTCCGATTTTCCACTTGTTACGAATCCTTTAGAATTAGTAGAAGCTACACGTTATCTCACAAGTAACAATGAATTTAAGGAACTTATTAATGCATCAGATAAAAAGAATGCAATCGATAATTTTTGGATAAAGCTTGGTGGTAATAAAGAAAATGCTAGAGAATTAATTCGTACTTATTATAGTCGAGTACAAAAGGCTAACACTAAATTTTCATCGTTTATGGAGGGTTGGAAAACCGATCGTGGTATGATCTATATTATCTTTGGACCACCATCATCAGTATATAAAGATGATGTATCAGAATACTGGAACTATACTAATCAATTATATATCCCTGATCAAACTTTTGTTTTCAAAAGAATGGCAAACCCATTTACTGATAATGATTTCAGTTTGATCCGCCAATCCACATTTGATACACCATATTTTATGGCCGTTGATCAATGGCGACAAGGACGAATAGCAAATGATAAATAATGAGATCAAACGACAGAAGTAACAATGAATTGGATGGCACAATGGTGTATGGAACGCGAGCCATTATTGAAGCTATTCGATCAGGAAAAGAAATAGAACGCTTATTTATTCAACAAGGATTGAATAATCCATTGATGCGAGAATTGCGAGACGAAATTAAAACAGCAGGAATCATGTTTCAACAAGTTCCTATTGAAAAGTTGAACCGTTTAACTAGGAGCAATCATCAAGGAGTAATTGGAATAATTTCCGAAATAAATTATCACTCAATAGAAGAATTGGTTCCTAAATTATTTGAAAAGGGAGTGACTCCATTACTTTTAATTTTAGATCGAATTACTGATACAAGGAATTTCGGAGCAATAGCCAGAACAGCAGAATGTTCTGGTGTACATGGAATAATTATTCCTACTCGCGGCGGAGCACTCATAAATAGTGATGCAATAAAAACATCGGCTGGGGCATTACATCACTTACCTGTTTGTCGCGAAAATAATTTAAAAGATACCATTGAGTTTTTGAAAAATTCAGGCATAAAGATTTTTGCTTGTACCGAGAAAACCAATGATTACATTTTTGATGCAGATTTTAAAACTCCAGCAGCAATCATTTTGGGGTCAGAAGAGAATGGCGTATCACCTGAATATATTAAACGTGCAGATACTTCCATGAAAATACCTATGGTAGGAAGTATCGAATCTTATAATGTTTCTGTGGCAGCTGGAATGGTCTTGTATGAAGTGATGCGACAAAGAAAATAAATTCGTTATGCAATGAATAAGAATAGAAATGAAGAAATATTTGCAATTCTAATTATTGTTATAGCTTCAGTTTTACGCATTTACAATTATGCTGATTGGTCGCTTTCGAATGATGAATTAAGTGCCATGGCGAGATTGCAATTTCCATCTTTCAATGAAATGATCGAGAAGGGAGTTCGCTTAAATGATATGCATCCAATCGGTGTACAATCTTTCCTTTGGTTTTGGACACATTTAGTAGGAACTTCTGTTGCTTCATTTCGTTTGCCATTTGTGCTATTTGGAATTGGCTCCGTAATTGTATTTTATCGTATTGCAATAATCTGGTTTAATAGAACCTCAGCGTTATTCTCATTGTGCCTCTTTTCGGCATTGCAATTTCCAATATTATATAGCCAACTTGCAAGACCATATAGCCCAGGTTTATTTTTTAGTTTGTTATTTGTTTTAGCCTGGACAAAAATAATTTTTGAAAATGAAACGATCTCTATTTTTAATATCTCAAAACGAAAGTGGTATTTCATTTTTATATTGTCGGGACTTTCATGTATGTATATCCACTATTTCAGCTTTATGTTTGCAGGAATTGTTGGATTAACAGGGTTGTTTTATTTAAGGAAAGAAGATTATAAATGGTATTTAATTGCTGGTGTTTCAATGTTTCTTTTTTACATTCCAAACATTAACGTTTTTATATTTCAATTTAATGTTGGTGGTTTAGGTGGTGATGGAGGTTGGCTTGGAGTGCCAGAAAGGTGGGCAATTTTTAGTTATTGCTTTTATGGATTAAATGAGAGTAAGTTAGTATTGGGAGCATGCTTGGTTTTGCTTATAGGAAGTGTAATTTACAATAAGCAAAAATTAATTTGGACGAAATTTCATTCGTTCAGTGTGTTGTTTTTTTTATTTCCTGCATTAATTGCATTCTATTATTCAATTTTTAAGAATCCTGTCTTCCAATATTCAATTTTGCTTTTTAGTTTCCCGTTTTTATTATTGATGATATGTTCTTTTATTCCTGTAAGAAGCTGGAGTATAAAAGAAGGTTTAATTTTGAGTTGTTTTACAGCCATCGTTTTATATTCAACTATTATTGAACAAAAATTTTACTCAGCTCAAAATTTTGCAAATTTTAAAGGAGTAGCTCAACGAACCGCTGAGTTAAATGAAAAATATTCTTCCGGAAAAATAATTAATACTATGAATGTAATTAGCCCATTTTATATCGATTATTATCTTTCCAAAAATGCGCTACCAGTTAAAATTGAATCATATCGTTGTGAACATATTCCTGATTTCGTTTTGCTCAATAATTTTTTAAAAACTAATACGAAGGAATATTTTTTACATGGATGGGCGAATACTTTTCATGCTCCTGAAATTGATCAAATCGTTCAGCAATATTATCCATATATTATTGAACGAGATTCGTTTTTTAATTCGGGATTAATTCTTTTTTCGAAAGTGAAATGTGACGGCTTAGATTTCAATAGGAAAATTCTATTCGAAGAAAATAATTCATTCGAGAAGCCATTATGGGTTAATGACAGTTCTTGTATTGTATCAGGAGTGGCTCACTCAGGTACACACGCAACACAACTAACCGAATCAATAGAATATGGTTCAACTTTTTCTGCGAAAATAAAGGATGTTCATCTCAATAGAGGAAATACTATTCAATTGTCGTGTTGGATAAATACTTCTGAAGTATTGAAAGATGCGTCACTTGTTTTCTCAATTAATAGAGGGGAAAATTCAGTAGTTTGGAGATCTGTGAATTTACAGGATTTTGTTATTAAAGAGAATTCATGGAGTCAGGTATTTATGGCTTATACAATAGCTGAAGATTTGGAACAAGAAGATGATATCAAAGTTTTTATTTGGAATACAACTAAACAAAAATTTATTGGAGATGATTTCCTAATAAGAGTTCTAAAATGATTTTTGAGAGGTATATTAATAGCATTTATAAAAAACATCTTTCTATCAATTAGATCTAAAAGTTGTATCCTAAAGTTATCAAAAAGCGATTATCATATTGTTTCGTTAGTATGCTTGGTACATCTTTCGATGTTAGTGTATAAGGTTGGTAATAAGATCCTGTTACTGAATATGCATAGGCAAAATCAATAAAGTAATTTTCTTGTTTTATGCCAAAGCCACAACTTGCACCGTAACGTGATAAATCACTTTGGGTATCATTACGAAATTCTTTTTTGAACGGTGATGTCGAATAGTTTGCTCCTACCCGAAATCTTAAATTCTCGAATTTGTATTCACAACCTAATTTAATGGAATGTGAACTTATATATTTCGATTTAATACCAAGATTTATTGAATTAAAATTGGCATCAACATTAGGATCACTTTCACTCAAACGACCTTGATTGTAATCTAAATATTCATATTCAATGTTTAGTGCCGCCGTTCTTGCTAAAATCAGACCTAAACTACCTATCGCTTTAAAAGGGGTAGTAATATTATAATCAAAGGGAACAAATACTGGTGAATTTACTTGATAAATATTTCCATTTTCTAAGTCGGAAACTATTGCAGCGGAATAGTCGTCGGAAAGTGTAAAATATGTAGGACTATGGATTGCAAGACCTATTCTCACGATGTCATTTGGTTTGTAAATGGCTCCAATCTTTAAATTAATTCCACTACCTGTAGTTTTTAATCTCGTATTTAAAGTGAAAGAATTAAAATAAGAAATTGTATCGGTAACATTGTCTTCTTTCCATGTTACATTCTCTTCATAATGAACTGTATTAAGTCCAAACGTTGCACCCAAAAATAATTTATTATCGTAGTTTGTGCCAAATGAAAAATCCCATTCTCCTTGTCCACCTCGTGTTGTAATAGTTCTACTTTGTCGTTCACCAGCAAATGGAGTTGCATTATTAAAATATTGATACTGATTATTGGGATTAATAGTATCTATCAAATATGTTTGCCATGCAAGATTTACATCAAAAGCATAAGCTCCAGTGTTAGGTATATTTTCAGGAGAAATTCCATCACTATTAATTTGTTCAATATAACTATCAACAAGGGAACTAGTAGAATTTATTGATGAGGCTTTACTTCTACTACTAAAGTCATTAAGTTTATTGTATCCAATACCAAAAGCCCACGACTTGAAATGAATGCTCTTTTCGCTTTCACCTACGAACACCGCTCCAAAATTTCCAAAAGCAAATTTGAAATAATTATCTCTTTTACTAGCATTATTAAATTCAGTGTCATTAGTTCTATTTGATAATAATGGACTCACAGAAAATTCAGAGTGACGATATAAACCAATACCTCCAGGATTAGAACTCAAGCAACTGAAATCAGCTCCTAATGCACCAAACGAATTTCCCATTGCTAATGATCGAGCAGTACTTCCATAATTCAACATTCCGTATCTTAAAACATCTGCATCGTTTTGTGCAATTACTAATGATGTTGAAGTGACTAAAAATAGAATGCTAAAAAGTTTTTTCCAATTCATAAATAAAGAATTTAAAATTATTGTCAAAAGCCTACAACCAATTAATCAGCTGTAGGCTTTTGTGTATCTATTACAATTAACGATTACGTTGACGACCTTCAGGAGCTGATGATGGTCTTGATCCTCCACCTGAATTCGGATTTGAAGATCTTGGTTGACTTTCGTAATTTCTTTGCTGAGAATTATTTTGATAACCAGAGGATGGATTTTGTCTCGTTGGCTGACCCTTTACTGGATCTGAACTTTCTTTCTGATGTTGAAGGAAACCTCTTGGTCTACCATTATTTTGTTGCTTTCCATCATGCGGATTGGAAGCAGGAGTTGAATTTTCTCTTGGATTAGAATATTGTTCTCTGGGATTATGCGCTGGCGAAGAGTTCTCATTTGGATTTGAATATTGTTCTCTAGGATTATGCGCTGGAGAAGTATTTCCATTTGGATTCACATTGTGTGGACTCGATTCAGTGTTTGATGGAGATGAATTCTCATCCGTTTTTCCTGTATAATCTCTTGGATTGATAACATGATGATTAGTTGGACTTGTTTCATTGTCCTTTGGTGAAGGAAGGTTCGATTTAATCGTATTATTCTTAATCGGATTACTATTTTCATTTCCATGACCTACAACTCCATTAAGTGAGTTTGGATGAGACGTGTTGTTGTTTCCTGGGCTAGAAAGATTGTTATTATGATTTACATTTATGTCTTTTACAATTTCATTATTCCCTCTAACGGGTGTGGCAATTGCATTAGCATTTATATTTCCAATTTCTCTTTTTGGTCTTCCAATAGCACTTACACCATCAATACCAGCTGTAAGTTTAGGATTTCTAATGTTGTCAGAAATTTGCTGACGACCATAAAGCTCACTTAAATTACGACCACCTCTAGGAGCATTATTAGCTAATGCACCTCGTCCACCACGTGGGCCATAGTAATAGCTGTATGAATCATTGCTGTTGTAATAATAAGGATTGAATGTTCCGTTATAAAGTCCTGCGTAATACCCGTTATTATAACCATTCGCATAACCATAATTATAACTGTTATTGTAGCCAAATCCATTGTCATAGAAGCCACCTCCGTAATACCCACCACCATAATAGGAATTTCCAAAACCTATGCAACTTCCCCATGCTGGAGTCCATACATATTGTGGTCTCCAAAAATTATACGATAAATATAAACTTACGCCATAAGAATATGGATCGTAGTCATACCAATACATGTTTGTGTAATAAGAATCATAATAATTCCATCCATAAGGATGATAAAAACGACGTAAACGAGAAGAGTACGCGTAATCGTAATAATCATCGTTATTGTAATAATTATTTGTTACGTACGTATTTCCATCTTGATCAGCCGAACTTTGAGTACTTGTATAATCAGAAGAATTTACATTGTTTTGAAAACGCTCAGGTGTTTGATCGGAATTATTAGTATTCGATTGATTTCCTGATTGTGAATTTTGAGCATTGTTACCAGAATTATTGTTCTGATCATAATTACGTTGAGGTTCATTTTGCTTAGACCCACTATAATCTTGCGATGATGTATTGTTAGAAATTTCTGGAGTGGTGTTATTACCAGAACCTGCATCTCGGTCGGAATAATAAACATCATCATAATTCTTTGCTGCAATTCTTCCTGATGAGCAAGAACTGATGTAGATTGCTGAAATTAGCAGCACTATTGCGATTTTTTTCATATTATTTCCGAATTGCATGTTTGACTTACCTTTCTTTGCTTTAGTTTAATCCCGAGTTTGCAAATTGGGGTATGTTTTACATTTTTGTAGATTAAGTTAACATTCAAACACAATGCCAAGTTTAGGCAAAGGTATAAAGGTATGAGCGATCAAATAACGTCACGAAGCGAAAATTATTCTCAATGGTATCAAGACCTTGTAGTAAAGGCTGATTTAGCTGAAAACTCAGCGGTAAGAGGATGCATGGTAATAAAACCCAATGGATATGCCATCTGGGAGAAGATGCAACAACATCTTGATAAGATGTTTAAGGATACAGGTCACGTAAATGCATATTTTCCACTCTTCATCCCTAAATCATTTTTTAGCAAGGAGGCTAGTCATGTTGAAGGCTTTGCAAAGGAGTGTGCCGTGGTTACTCATTATCGACTGAAGAATGATCCAAATGGAAAAGGAATTATTGTTGATGAAGATGCGAAACTTGAGGAAGAATTAATCGTTCGGCCAACTTCAGAAACGATTATATGGAATACCTACCGTGGATGGGTTCAATCTTACCGTGATCTTCCTATTCTAGTGAATCAATGGGCAAATGTGGTGCGATGGGAGATGAGAACACGACTTTTTCTAAGAACTACTGAATTTTTATGGCAAGAAGGTCATACAGCACATGCTACTTCTCAAGAAGCAATTGAAGAAGCACAAAAAATGTTAGAAGTATACGCCACTTTTTCAGAAGATATTTTAGCAATACCAGTTTTGAGAGGAATGAAGACTGCTAATGAAAGATTTGCTGGTGCACTTGACACTTATTGTATTGAAGCACTCATGCAAGATGGAAAAGCTCTTCAGGCTGGAACGTCTCATTTCTTAGGACAAAATTTCGCAAAAGCTTTCGATGTTAAATTTACAAGTAAAGAAGGAAAACTAGAATTTGTTTGGGCTACTTCATGGGGCGTTTCAACTAGATTGATGGGTGCACTAATTATGTCTCATTCAGATGATGATGGATTAATATTGCCTCCTCGATTAGCACCGATTCAAATTGTGATTGTTCCGATTTATAAAAATGATGAGCAATTAAATTTGGTTACTGAACAAGCATTAAAAATTAAAAAAGCACTCGAAGCAAAAGGATTGTCTGTTAAATTTGATAATAGAGATACTCATAAGCCCGGTTGGAAGTTTGCGGAATACGAATTGAAAGGTGTTCCTATTCGTATTGCGATTGGACCAAGAGATGTTGAAAATGGTACTGTTGAAGTTGCTCGCCGTGATACAAAAGAAAAAAATATTTATCAAATTATTGACCTTGAAATTAAAATAGAAAATATCTTAAACCAAATACAAGATAATATATTCAAGAAGGCTCAAGCACGATTAGAAGCAAGTACTTATCATGCGGATACTTGGGAAGAGTTTATTGATATTCTTGATAATAAAGGCGGATTTATTTATGCTCATTGGGACGGAACAACAGAAACAGAATTGAAGATTAAGGAAGAAACAAAAGCTACAATCCGATGTATTCCGTTAGATAATAAATTGGAAGAAGGAAAATGTATTTTAACTGGCAATCCATCGATTCAGAGAGTTGTATTTGCGAGGGCATATTAATTTCTAAAGGATTAAATAAATTAAAATAATTTTCCATTAAGAATGGCTAACGATCGATTAATTCAACTTTTAAATTCAAAAGCTATATTGAATATCGAAACTGTTGATACAACTTCGATTGTATTTGCTTCAATAAAAAAAATATTGAAACAATTTGAATCGAAAGTAAAAGGAGAAGGTGTTATCGATTCTAGAATAAAAATTACTTTTTCAGATCGTGGTACCTTTGAAGCAGAATTAAAGATTGCAGATGAAGTAATTATCTTCATCATGCATACAAATGCATTTGTGTTTGATCCATCTCACCCTATAATGAAGAGTGGTTATATTGGAATTAACGCTGCCAATGCTACATGTGGAATGATTTCAATTTACAATTTCCAATCTGATTCACTGAAGTATGATCGTAAAAATGATATTGGAATTTTAATAGCTAGAATGTTTGTCAATAAAGAATCGCATTTTTTTGTTGAAGGGAGAAAACAATTAGGAATACTTTACAATGATTACTCAACAATGGTTTCGACATCTGAAAACTTATTATCATTTATTGAGACATGTATAGTTTATTGTCTCGAAATAGATGTTGCAGTTCCACCAATAGATGCGATGAAACAAATTTCAGTTTTTGAAGCAATGGCATATAATTTACAATCTACTTTAACTGCAAATACTAGGTTAGGATTTAAGTTTCAAAATCAAGTTAATGAAACTCCCGAAGCCTAAATTATTTCCTGCTTAAAAACAAGAGCGGCTTTTTTGATATCAAAAAGCCGCTCTTGTTTTTAGTGCAAGTTCCTATTTGCATTCCTTCGAATTTTTAATGCTGTCTATTGATTCTTTCGCTTGCTTATTAGCAGAATCTAGAGCTAGTACTTTATACCAAAACGCGATTGATCCTTTACAATCTTTTTTCACGAATGCACCAAATGCTAAATAACTATTTGCTTCAATTAAATTATTTTTATATTTCGAAGAATTTGCACTATCAGCTTCTGCAAGTTCAACATACATTTGATAAAACGGAGTAGCAAGCCCATTTTTTGCATCTAAGTCTAATTGGCCATTTGATCTTCCTCTCCAAAAATATCCATTCGCCCATGTTGGATTTAATTCAGTAACTTTTATAAATGCTGAATCTGCTTTTTGATAATCTTTTGCAGAATACCATGCTCTACCTAAATTAAAATAATCAGTTATAGAAATTTTTGTAGAATTTGCAATCTTATCACTGTAAGCTATCGCAGCTAAATCATATTTTTTTGTTTTGATGTATAGGTCTGCAAGGTCATCATAAAGCTCAGGTTTTGCAGGGTCAAATTGTATCGCTTTATGTATATAATCAGCACCTAAAGAATCATTACCAGACTTTGAAAGCATCTTACCGTAATAAATATAATCCCTAGCCATTCTTCTACTAGTATCTTGGTTAGTAATATCAAACACTTTCACTATTGTATGTAATGCAGAATCATTTTTTCCAGCCTCATAATTTATATAAGACATTATTCTCATCATCGCAAGATTAGATGAATCAACTTTATTAATAAGATTTAATTCGTCAGAAGCTTCTATATAATTATTGCTTTCATAAAGAAAATATGCATATCTCAATCGGGCATTGTTGTTATTTTTCGAAAGTTCTAAATATTTTTTATAATTCTCATTTGCTTGTTCTAATTTTCGTTGTTTGAAACTTACTTCACCCATTTCACGATATGCTGGAGCAAAATTTGGATCAATTTTTATAGCATTCTGAAATTCATCCATTGCACCATCAAAATTTGTTGCGCGTCTGTATAATTGTCCTTTGTGAAACAAAGCTTTCACTTGATTTTTATCAAGTTCTAATGATTTATTATAGTTGGCTGCTGCTAATGATCCATTGTTTTGTTCCGAATAAACATCTCCCATTAAGTTGTAGATTTCTGGATTTTTTGGCTCTAGTTTAACGGCTTGATCAAGTAGAACCTGTGCAGTTGCTAGATCTTTCGTTTTGTAACGTGTATACGCTTCCGCAGCTTCCATTAAAACGATGGCACTTTTATTATTAGCCATCAATAATGCAGCATTAATTTGAGATTTTGCTGAATTAAGATTTCCTTGAATTAAAACTAATTCTGCTAATCCAATAAAATTTAGTGGATTTAACGGGTCTTTTTGCTTTCCGTTTTGAAAAATAATTTTTGCAGAATCTAATTTTTCTTCATCAATTAAATTTTCTCCATAATAATAATAATAGGTTCCATTTGCTGGCTCTTTCAATATTAGCTGCTGATATAAATCAGATGCTGCTTCTTGTTGTTCATTTTCATTTAATCGAATCGCTTCTTTTAAAGTTTGTGCTTGCGATGTAAAAGCGATGCCCAGAATTAATGATAACCCAATGTACTTATTCATAATATAATTTATTACTGTTTGATGTAAAGATTTTTATTTTATTTAGATGCTAATTTAATTTAATAATTCTTATTGGCATTGTAGCTGGAAGTAATCCTGATAATCGTACAATTCGCTGTCCTTGATCTCCTGCAACGAACGAAACAAAGCCTGTGCCAAGTCCAGTTCTCCCTTCTCTATTTATCATATAAACTTCTCGAACAAGTGGATATTGTTTCAAGGCGATATAAGCTTGATAGGGTTTGAAATAATCGTCAGGGAAAATGGCACTATCCATTGATGCTACTTCCATAACACGAATTCTAGAAAGAAATTGTTTTGTTGCTGGATCATCATCATCACTTAACCATGAAACTCCAACTATTCCTATTGCATTTTTGTGTTTTTCTACATAGTCAATTACATCAGCATTAGATTGTGCAGCAAAACAATTGGAAGAAAAATTATTGCCTTTCAAAACACTGTCACGCAGATATCGAACGGTTGATGAACCATTTTTGTCGAATACAAATGAGATCTCATTCAAAGTTGATTTTTTATTCATGTTTTTCCATGAAACTAACGTCCCATCTAAAATAGATTTGAGTTGTGATATCTTAATTATTGAATCTGGATTATCTTTATTTATAATTAATGCTAATGCATCCATTGCAACTTTTGTAGTAATGGGTATAAGTTGTTTCGATTTAAAAACAGACTCTTCATTAGCGCGCAATTTGCGCGAAGTAAAAATTACTTTTGCCGAATCTTGCAGCAATGCTTTAAAACAATCTGACTCAGAAGCGAAATTCACTTTTAATGTTGCGTATCTGTAAAGACCAATAAATGTATCCTTTTCCGCATCTACAAAAGGCTTAAGTGTTTCATCAGCGAATATCGAAACTGTTCCTGTTGTAGGAGTATCACTATATGGTTTTGTATAATCGGTAGTGCACGCGTTCGTCATTGAGAAAATTGCAAATAAAATAAGAATTTTAATTTTCATAATGGAGAAGATTCAATAAGCAGCAAAGAACTAATTATTGGTTTAGGATAAAAATAACTTCAGGCTATTTTTTAATTAGTGGATTGTTCCTTTTCAATTTGTTGTTGAATTCTTTTCAACCTAAAAATTCTATACCCTGCATAGATGAACATAATTAATCCTAATGCAATATGTCTCCAACCTGGTAATAATTCCGCAGCATTGCTTGAGAAAAGTAAAAAGATGCCAATGGCAACATAAATGATTGTCATTGCCATTGTGAAGAGGTAGAGGAATCCTGGTTTTTTTGACATATTCTTTTTTATTGATGACAAAGGTAATAAGCAATTGACTGATGTATGGTGTCAGAATTAAAATCATGCGAAATATATAAAAGAAAAAGGCTCCTCCTTGATGGAAGAGCCTTTGATACGGTATAGAAATAATTTACTTAAGTGAGAAATTGATTGGCATACTATAAGAAACAGCAACTGTTCTTCCGTTTTGCTTTCCAGGCTTCCAACCAGGCATTGATTTTATTACTCTTAAGGCTTCTTCATCACAACCAGCACCTAAAGAACGAAGGATTTTTATGTCGCCAATTTTACCTTCCTTATCAACAACAAAACCAATAAATACTTTACCGGTTATTCCATTTTCACGAGCTAAAGGTGGGTATTTTATGTTACGTTGCAAATATTCGTAAAGTGCAGCTTCACCACCTGGGAAAGTAGGCATTTCTTCAACATAACTATATACCTTACCTGCATCAGGATCTGCAACAACCTCTGGCGGGGGTTCAACAGCATTCTCATCACCTGCTTGAGTTACAACGCCAACATTTGTTTCACTTAGCTTTTCTTGTGGAGGTGGTTGTTCTTCTTCTACTTGACGATCAACAACAACAGGTGGAGTAAACTTTACAGTCTCGATTGTTGGAGGTGGCGGCGGTGGAGGTGGCGGCGGTGGTTCGTTTTTATCTAGTGGTGGCGGTTCTTTAAGTTCTATGTTTACTTCCACAGACCTATCCACTTTTTCAGTACCTGAATTATTGATCATTCGCATGATAAAAGGAGTAGCAACACCTACAACAAATAAACCTATCGCAATAAGTAGTGCTCTCGAAGTTGTTCGATCATAGCTTTTTCGAATTGGATACGCACCGTATTCTTTATTCCTATTTTGGAAAACCAACTCAGTCCTTTCGGAGTTGGTTGGGTTTTCCCAGGATGGGGTGAACAGATCTGCCATTTTACTTAGCGGGTTGTAATTTATTAATCAAATCAAATTCCTGCTGGCCAATATCAACAAGGGCATATTTTCCTACCATAGTAATATTTAATTCATCAAGTGCATCAATTACATTTTTGTACTTTGCTTTATCGTCAGTTTTAACAAGTACCATTAAGGATTCTTTTTCTCCTTTCACATCAACTTCCATACGTTTAAGTGTGGTGTCGGCCATGTTAGTCTTCTCTGCTTGAGTACGTAATTCCTTGATTTTACTAACAGCATTTTTATTGTAATCAAGTAAAAGTTTGCGAATACCATTACTAGAAAAGTCAGTAGGCGTTAGTGTTGTTGTAGGTTTTAATTCACCATAATACCAATACACTTTATTATCACCACTTAACAAAAATGTTAAAGCATTATTTACTTCATTAGGTTTATTATTGGGATCCTTCACAGGCATGTTAATTTCCATTGTTTTTGGTTTTCCAAAAGTGGTAGTTAACATGAAAAAGGTTAGCAATAAGAACGCAAGATCAACCATAGGTGTCATATCGATATGAGTCGATTGTTTCTTGGCTCTTACCTTCGAATGTTTGCCCTTTTTACTGGAGTCTTGTTCTTTACTTTGTACCTCTGACATAATTTTATTGAGGGCTTATTGGTTTGGATTTTTCTCCAACGTTGTAACTAAGTTGAAGCGATTTACTTTCATTTCCTGGAACACTTCAATTACACGTTTAATAGCAGTATAATTTGCATTACCATCTCCTTTTATTGCAAATCGAAGCAATTTATCTTTTGGAACATTTGGTCCTTTTAATTCAGCATCCGCTAAGCGACCATAACGAATCCAATCACCCAATTGATTATTTAAAGAATCATAAGGAACTCCTTTACTCTTTTTCATAAAGTCTTTTCTCCCCAACTCATCCATCGGAAGAAATGCTTTTAATTCTTTAATGGTCATTCCAAACGTGCCTAACAAGGCAAATTTGTTGATTGATTTTTCATCAAATGTTTCATGATTCTTGCTTGCCATTTGATTCAACATTTTCGTTCGAATTTCTTTTCCTTCTAGATTAAAGAAAACACGGTTAGTTGAATCTATTGTGATCAACATAACCTTATCTGGAAGTATTTTTTCGGAAATGGAAGATGGAGAATCTACTACAACAGGTTCATCAGGACGAAACTGAGTAGTAAGCATGAAGAAAGTAACCAGTAGGAATGCCAGATCCACCATTGGCGTCATGTCCAACGACGGACTATTTTTGGGCATCTTCACTTTTGGCATACGTCTCGGCTTTTTAGGATATTTACCTGATTATCGAATTAGTTGCGTGCTGTGAATGTTTGCACAATGCTATAACCAGCTTCATCGATACCATAAGTAATCGAGTCAATTTTATTTGTGAAGAAGTTATAGAATATAATTGCTATTGCAGAAGTACCAATACCAAAAGCAGTATTGATAAGCGCCTCAGAAATACCCGTAGCGAGAGCTGTTGCATCTGGTGAACCTGCTTGTGCAAGTGCAGCAAATGCTCTGATCATACCAAATACAGTTCCTAATAGTCCCATCAAAGTAGCGATAGAAGCGATCGTTGAAATGATTACTAAGTTTTTTGATAACATTGGTAATTCTAAAGTCGTTGCTTCTTCAATTTCTTTTTGGATAACAGCTACTTTATGTTCCTTATCCATTGCTTTTTCGCCTTCCATCTGCTTATAAGCTTTCAGACCAGCGTTCACAACGGCTGCAATAGAACCTTGCTGACGATCACATTCTTTTATTGCTCCATCAAGATCTCCTTTCGATAAAGAAGAACGCATTTTGAAGATAAAAGAATCAATTGTTCCGTTCCCACGTGACTTATTTACCGTAATAAATCTCTCGATAACGAAAGTGATTACAATCAGTAATAACGACATTAGAATTGGTACAATAAAACCTCCTTTGTAGATAATTCCTAAAAAGTTACCTGGAAGTGGGTTGAGTTCAGGATTGTTATCCTGAAAATTGCCCGGGCTACCAAGAACAAATTTAAAAATAAGAATGGAGGTAATCAAAGCGGCCGGTATTACGATAGCTGCTAACATCCCCTGGATGCCCGATCCTGACTTTGTCTGGCTCATAGTCGTGTATGGTTTTTATTAATTAAGTTTTTATAATTTTTTTTCCTTGTTCGAAGGCACAATAATAATGAATTGACTTGAACGAAAAAACGTAGTGAGATGATTTAATTATTGTTTGCTTTAAAAATTCTTACAGCATAATGACATTTATAAAATTAATTATGATCCTAGTAAGGTGTTTATTTAGGGCTCTTTTTTCAAAATAAGTGGGAAAGAAAGATATTAATTACTTAACAATAGACAATAAATATTTGAATAAAGTACTCAGATTAAATCGCAACATCATTAATCTCTGTAGTTTGTAAATTGAAAAGGTAATCCTAAGCCAGCACCTTTTACTGCTGCCATAACGGCCTGTAAATCATCAAGTTTCTTACCTGTAACCCGTATTTGCTCATCCATTTGAGATGCCTGAACTTTAAAGCCCCCTTCTTTAATAAGTTTTACAATCTTCTTAGAGGTCTCTTTGTCTACACCCATCTTTACCTTAATTTCCTTTCTCACCATATTTCCAGAAGCCTGTTGATCTTTTCCGAAATCAAGACACGTGGAATCGAGCCCTTGCTTCATCATTCTAGATATCAAAATATCTTGAATGGCTTTCATCCTCATGTCGTTTTCCGTTAAAACGTTAATTAAAGAAGTCTTTTTGTCTAATTCTAATGTGGTTTTTGAGCCATTAAAATCATATCGTGTGGTAATTTCTTTAACAGCCACATTAATTGCGTTATCTAATTTTTGAAGATCTACTTCGCTTACTATATCGAAACTTGCCATGATTAATTGAATATGCTACGAATTTATTAATGATTAAGGAGAATATGTAAAAATTTATAGAAATCATTTAAATTCTCTTCCTGTATGACTTATGTAAAAAACAGAAAATAATCCGCTCAATCATTATTCACTTATACATATCTTTGTTCAACACACTCTTTACCAAAATTATATGTTTCGATTATTAGTTATCGGGATTTTCCTTTGTTCATGGACTATTTGCTACACACAGTCTTCTGGTCAGTTTCTTTATCTTGATCAACGACCAACTGTAACTATAAATGGTTCAAT
>JBBRAW010000023.1:0-37143 GCA_038206385.1 Bacteroidia bacterium
TGTACGATATCTACTTTTGAAATATCAGCATTCTCGCTAGTGAACAGATCACGAATAGCGTGTTCATCACCAAATAAAACGAGGCGAATATCTTCAGAGAGTTCTGAAAGGGCATGGATTGCTCCAAGCGTTGTTTCACGCGGAGCAAAATCACCTCCCATAATATCAATCCCAATTCTCATCGATTAAAGTTTATGGTCTTCAAGAAAAGATGTTATGAATCAAAGGTATTATGCCTCTTTTTCCATCACTACTTTACCCTTGTAATAAAGTTTACCTTCATGCCAATGAGCACGATGATAAAGATGTGTTTCGCCTGTAGTTGAATCAACACCGATTGTTGGTGCTACAGCTTTGTAATGAGTCCTGCGCTTATCTCTTCTTGTTTTCGAGATTTTGTGTTTAGGATGTGGCATGGTAATAAAATATTAATAATATGATTAATTCATTTTTAACTTTCTGAGAGCTGCCCAACGATCATTTGCGGGGTTTTCAGCATCAGCTTCTTTCTGACTAGCAATATATTTAAGAACTTCCGGATTACAACCAGGAATTCCATTTTCATCATCTGGATGTACTGGACTATACGGCACTTCTAAGGTTAGGAAATCATAGAGATGAATTGCCATATCTATTTCATGCGCATTTGCAGGGAGACTGATTGAATCCACATCATCCTCTTCCAAAGAGACTGTTTCCACTAAACGTATTAGCAATGTTCTTTCGACATTTATTGCTAAAGTCATCTCTTCAAGACAGCGCATACATTCCACCCAAATTAATCCTTCCAGCTTTAGATCCAACTGCATGGTAGGACCTTTACGGAGAACAGCTTTAGCTTTTACAGTTGCCTTTTTAATAATTGAGCCTTCACGACCCTCAAAGAACGAGTTACCGATATCATAATCGTACTCATGATCACCAAGAGGTAATCCTACGTATTTAATAAGATAAGCTGATCGATGTTCAGCCACGGCATTATGTTTTTAACCTTACGTTGGAAATGTCGCAAGGGGGGCAAAGGTAATAAATGTGGATAACTTTCGAAACAGAAATCTTGAAAACCCTTCGTAAACCCCTTTACTAAATGGATCAACTTTAGTTTATATAACAACTATCTAGTAATCAAAGCTTAAAAGTGAAATGAATTACCGTAATAACGTAAAAAAGGGTGCTTTTAGGCTTTCGAAATTATCAAATGAGTTAAAGTAATTCTAAAACAATCGGATGGTTTTGAACAAATCAGGTCATATCACAAAAGTTAAATATTAAACAACTTACCGAGTAATCAATAATAGCTTTTTTGTCATTAAAAGCGAACAGCAATCTTTTGAATATAAATTTGAGTGCCGATATTGACCTTGATTAAATAAATTCCAGAAGCGATGGATTCGGTATTCATAAACAACTTGTGCTCTCCTTTTGAAAGATTTCCGTTTTGAATTGGAATGAGTAATCTTCCAGTTTCATCATAAAACCCTGCAGTAACAGAACTGTTTTGCGCTAATGAAATTGGGATGCACGTAATTCCTTTAGAGGGGTTGGGAAAAGCTGTTCCTAATTGATTTGTGGAGATTTCAGAAGTAGCAATTCCTGTTACACCAGTAATATCAAAATACCAATATCCAGAAGGAGCAGGTATTGGTCTGACTTGATGTTTCCCAGAATTCGATTGTGCATCGATATAATAATAAACTCTTGTTCCAATTTGTTTAGCGGGTATTGAACCTCCCCAATAATTAATTTGGCTACTCAATGAATTCATCGGTACACTTTGCCAAGGTTGAAGTGTATCTGTTCGAAAATAAAGTGTAGCATTTGCAATTCCGCTACGGTGTTGAATGCGTGCAATTACAGCATAATTATTTATAGTATCTGTTGTATTTGGCAATTGTTGATGACTAATTAAAAGAGGATCTGCTGTTCCTAATTCTTTTGTAATACAATGTAAAGCGCCAAGAGCACCAATGCTTACGAGAGAATTTATACCCACTACATTATATCCAGGTAATGCATCTTTATAAATACGTAAAGCAATAGTATCCGCAGGAATATTGTAAGTCGGGAATATTAATGTTTTATTTATAAAGGATGAATTTGTATAGGTAAAATACCGTCCAGATGTATTTGGATAAATACCATTATCATCGGGCATTGGAATTCGAATTACTTTAAAAGGAGTACCATAAACTGAATTATAATTCGCAAGAATATATTGCAGGTTAGCTTCTATTTGAGGACCATCAGCAATTCCTTGAGGATATTGACCGACTAATAAAGTTTCTTCATTTAATAATTTTAAATGCATATCAATATGATGAATAGCATCGTAAGGCAAAGTAGGAAAACGAATGTATCGATTGATTCCCATAAAGTGTTTTACGATTGTATCAATTCCTGATGCATTTTGAGTTCCACCATATCCTGCAGATGGTAAATTATCAGTAAGAATAAGGTTAGAAGAAAATGCGGTTCCAAAGCCATCCGTCATAAAATTACCTCCTGTATTAACAAGATTCCACGGAGCAGATGTTGTTTGATATAGTGGTGAGTTAATTGCATTTGCAATTGCTACAGATACTGCATCGTCGTTTGGTCGAACACGATTATAAATCCAATCAATAGTTAGCAAACTATCTACGTCATTTGTATAAACACTCCATGGACCATAATCTCGTGACCAAACAGAATTGAATGGCGTTACAACAAACACTATATTACTTGTGTCAATATTATTATTTTGAAGATCATTAATAACAGTTTGTGCATTTGAACAAACTACATATACTTTACATTCCAATCTGGCATTTCGAATAATTTCGCGTAACATACTAGGATAACTAATCCAAGCCACTACTAATCCTTGAATTTCCTCCCATTCACCTATTGTACGAACATTACTTGATGGTGGAAGAACTGACGATGTTACGGCGGCTGAATTTCCTCTTGTCAATCCATATAAAGGCAATTGTTGTATTTCACCTGGTGTTAACCGATGATCCATTTGAGCAATTACATTAAAACAGGCAATAGAGAAGAAGAATGTATAGAGCAATGAACGAAACATATTTTGAGAGAATTTATACCAAATGTAAAACAAAAAGCCCTGTAGTAGACACTACAGGGCTTTTTATAAAAAAATATATTTTAAACCACTTTTATAGTAGATTCCACTAGTCCATTATCAATGATTATTTTATTCATTCGGATAATTTTTTCAAAAAGAAAAACCTTTGTGCATGCTTCATCAAGATCTATAGGTTTAAAGAGGAAATCAACAGTTCCGATCTCAAAATTTCTCGATTTTTTTCTTTCATTATGCGATGCGGCAGTAACAAAAATTATTGGGATATGAGCAGTTTTAGGATTTGATCGAAGTTGTTTTGCCACTTCCATTCCATCCATGTCATCCAATTTAAAATCCAATAAGATAAGATCAATCTTTTCCAATGAAGCCATTAATAATGCTTCCGCTCCTGATGCTGCTGGAATAAATTTTCGCGTACCATTATCTAAAATATGTTCTAATGTGAATATATTTTCTGGTAAATCATCAACTAATAATACATTAATCATAATGTGAACTAATAATTTATTTTACTTTTATTTATACATCCAAACTCGCATCAATGAAATCAATTGTTCGGTTTGAAATGGTTTAGTTAGGTAATCAGAAGCGCCTGCTTCCATACATTTATCTCTATCGCCTGACATCGCTTTTGCAGTGACAGCTATTACGGGCAAGTTTAGCCATGCAGTATTTTTTCGTATTTCAGTTATCGCCTCATAGCCATTCATATTTGGCATCATAATATCCATAAGTACAATCTCAATTTGAGGATTTTCTTTTAATCTAGCTAATGCTTCTAATCCATCATAAGCACAAATAACTTTTAATCCTTCATTCTCTAAAATATTTGTCATCGAATAAATATTTCGCATGTCATCATCAACAAGTAGAACTGTTTTTTCAGTTAGCAACTCATTCATTTTATTTTGAACTTGCTCATATTTATCAAGTCCTTTACTCACCGTATTTAAGAACATTCCTGTTTCATCGAGTACTCTATCGTGTGGATTTGAAGCATCTCCAGAAATTAAATCTTCTACTTCCTGCAAACATTCGTCTGGATTATCATCTCTAAAAACTAGTGGCAAATTTCGCAGATCAGATTCCGCACGTATAGATTGAACAAGTTGAAGTGTTTTGGATTCATCACTATTTGAGTCGATAATAATTCCGTGAATTTTATTCTTTCGAATACTATCAACACATTCACTTAAATTTTGAACACTTTGAATTTCAACTGACCTTTCGCGTTCCTTGAGAATTGAAATAATTTTATTCATTTCATCAGGATGAGATCCCATATATAATAATTTATGCGAAGGCACCTTTTTATTTCGATCGATGTGGTCAAACAATTTCTCCATATCAGCTTTACCAGCAGGCTTACTTAAATAAGTTGCGGCACCCATATCTAGTCCTAATTGCGCTTTATCGATTGATGAAATCACATGTACTGGAATATTTTTTAATGATTCAGATTCTTTCAACTTCTTCAAAACTGTCCAGCCATCCATTACTGGTAAACGCATGTCTAGAATGATTGCATACGGTTTATAATTTGCGGCATACGTTAAGCCCTGATCTCCTTGCAAAGCGATAATCGCTTTGAAGCCATACTTATGACAATGATTCATTAGCATTCTAGCGAAAACATAATCATCTTCTATAATTAGAATTAATTTATCACCTTCTTGCATTTGATCACGATCATCTTTAATCTCATCATCATGATACCCGCTACGCAATTCCGTTACTTGTTCGCGTGTTATCGTTTCACTATGATTTAACACCTTACTAAAAGATTCCATTTCAGGATTGATCAATAAATCTTCGAAATGTGTGGAGGATTCTGGCAGATAAATTAAGAAAGTACTTCCAACCCCTTCTACACTTTCTAAGAGCATTTCTCCTCCTAACATGTGTGTTAATTCACGACTGATTGCTAATCCCAAACCAGTTCCTCCAAACTTCCTACTTGTAGAACCATCTGCTTGTTGAAAGGCTTCGAAAACTAATTTTTGTTTGCTCTCAGGAATTCCTATTCCCGTATCATGCACAGCAATACAAATTACATTATCCGTTTGCAACAATGCTTTTTCTTTAAATACAATTTCTGAAGAAGCATTGGAAATCTTCAATTCCACTTGTCCTCCAGCAGGAGTAAATTTAAAAGCGTTTGAAAGCATATTTTTAATCACTTGCTCAATTCGAATCTTATCAGAAACTATATTAGCATGAGAAGGAATATCAATAATTATATTAAAATCAATTAATTTTTCACTAGCAAATTCTCGGAACAACATTCGCATATCGTCTGCTAAATCAGCTACCGCGAATGATTCAATTTGAAGATCTACTTTTCCTGCCTCAATTTTTGATAAATCTAAGATGTCATTAATTAAAGTTAAAAGATCGGAACCTGACTTATGAATAATTCTTGCATGTTCTACTTGTTTGGTATCAAGATTTTTGAATTTATTATCAGAAAGTAATTTAGCAAGAATCAAAATACTATTTAATGGTGTACGCAATTCATGGCTCATGTTTGCCAAGAATGCTGATTTATATTTGTTACTTTGTTCTAGTTGTTCTGCTTTAAAAGATAAACTTAGTCGAGCATCTTCTACTGCAATATTTTGTTCTTCTAGTAATCCAGCTTTATCTTGTAATTCTTGATTAACTTGTTTCAATTCTTCTTGTTGCGCTTTCAACTCTTCTTCTGATTGCTGCAATAGTTGAGATTGATTTGTAAGTTCATTGTTTATATTTCGCAACTCATGTTCTTGGTATACTAATTCTTCGGCTTGCTTGCGAGACTCTTCAAGTAATTGCGAAGTAATTAGATTTGCTCTAACACTAAACAAACTAGCGGCAATAGGATCAGCCATTTTCTCAAGCAATAATTTCTGAGAATCACTAAGTGATTTGATTGAAGCAATTTCGATTGCACCCACTACTTTTCCACTTGTTGAAAGAGGAATAATCATGATACTACATTGTCGCGAGTCACCGATGCCAGTATCAATAGTAAAAAAAGGATCTTGAATATTATCTAAGCAGATAATTTTATTAGAAGCAATTGCTTGACCAATTAATCCCTCTTTTAATTCATAACGTTTACTATTTAATATTTTATTATTCAAAGCATAATACGCCCCAAGTTGGATGTGTAAATCATTCATATCCTCGTTATGTAAAAGAAATATTGCCGCTTGTTCAACCTGAAGTTGTTTCACAATACTGTCAATAATCATATCCAAGAAAATATTAAATTCTTCACTTGATGATCGCATAATTTCATTTAAACTTGCGAGGCCTTCAGCCATCCAACTGCGCATTGCATCTTCCTCAGAAGCTGCCATTAAACGATTACGCATTGTTAATAAAGAATGTCCTTGAATATCTTTATTACCTAATGGCTTAAATGGGTGATTAAAATTTCCCTTTCCAATTTCATCTACGAAAATAGAAGTTGTTCGAAAACCATCAATCATGAATCTTAGCGCTTGGAGCATTTCTCCAACAACATTCTTCGGGATTTTCATTTTGAGTTCAGGGAGTTCCCCTTTTCCCATTTGCAAAATTACCTCACGAACTTGCAAAACAGGAACAATGATTGAACGTGTTATTACGAAAGCTGCAAATAAAATAGAGCAAATAATCAAGAGTGCTATACTCAACACAAGTACCATTAATGAATTAAATTGGTAGAGCATTTTATCTTGCTCTTGCATTGCCATACTAGTTTGTTGTGTAATAATCGCTTTCAATCGTGCCGTAATATTCTCAGATCTTGGAATGATTTCTCTTTCTAAGATTTCCTCAGCAGCAAATCGTTTAACTGGATCTTGATAATCTTCAAAAGTTACCAACATGCGTATAATTTGCATTTGGTAGGAAGAAAGCGCTTCATAGTCGGTGAAAATTTTATTTATTGATGCAACATGATCCTTCCTTTGCCAATGATTATTTAATGCATGAATCTTTCCTCTTAACTGAATATACTCGCTATTATTTAAGTTACGAAGGCTATCCTTGTCTGCTTGGTTATTGGGCAAATAAACCCAATTAGTAATTAACATTCTTGACCTTGTTACAAGAAGATTCATGTGTGCTAATGCATCTAAAGAGGGATTTGTATTGTCTACAATATCACTTGTTATTCTTTGGCTTTTTTGAATTGTATAAGTACTGATAAATGCATTTATAATAGCAATAGCTATAACAACAATAAATACCAGATAAATTTTCCGGTCTATTTTTTTAAATGCGCTTTTATTAAACATACTATTTTTTTATTTTGAAACCGTTGCTAACTCATATAATTGATTCGACACTTTAAATCCTTCACGTTTAATCGTTACATCATTTAATTCAAATCGGAGATGACTATCTTTTTCATAAATATTGATACAAGTACCATGTGTACTCATTTTTTTTTCTTCTGTAATGATTAGAATAGCTTTACCGTTACATTTATCAAGTAATGCATTAAGTTTGTCGCCTTGACCTTGAGCGATGAAAAGTATATCACTATTAAAAGCTTCTTCAATATTTGTAATTTCTTTTACTTCAATTGGCTTATCAATCACTTTTCTATCTTTTAAAATTGTAGTAAGCTTTGAATTCATCACCGGACTTCCAAGAACAGAAATTTGAAATTTAGGGCTAGAAATTCTTTGTGATGGCCATTCAATGTGCTTCGTAAAATTGTAAATGAATAATGATTTAATCATATTTACATCTTGAATATTTTCACCTTGAAATGCAGATAATATCAGATATATTGGTATAGTAAATACCAATATTTTTATTTTAAATATGATGTTGAATTTTTTCAAGATTTTCGATTAAAAATTTTGATATAAAACTTTTAACTGAAACTCTCGACCCATACCAGGTAATGGTGCATGATTACTATTGTATGGTTGAATATACCATTGACTATTATCCAAGAAATTAAATATTGCACATTGCACACTTAACCCTTTCGCCTTTATAAATCTATATTCAAATTGTAAATTTATTATGGAAGTAGGTGACAACTTAGAATAAATGGAATTCCCATTTGCATCAACATTAGCGATTTGAGTTCGTGAAGAATAAATAGTAGCTCCAGCATTGAAGAAAATATTTTGCTTTAGCGCTATTTTTAGTGCGATATCCCCTTTGAATGGTGCTAACCCTAAATGCTCCTCTTCGTTTTGAGGAATACTATACGAATTTATTTGTTTACCATCATTCGCTCTGTAATAGGATGCGCCAATATCAATTCCACACCATGCCTTTTTATAACGGTAAGAAAACTCTAAACCATTGGTTCCTGTTTTTGATATGTTTGTATATGCATCAAAATTGGTAAGGGTATCAAAATAATATACGATTGGATTGTGCGTTTGAATAATGTATGCATTTAATGCTACTAAAGAGTATTCATTTATACTATATCCTATTTCGAATTCAAATACATTCGTCACTTCTGGCTTAATGCTCGATGCTAAGTCAATATTCTCAGTACTTGGTGACCTAAAAGATTTACTATATAGTACTTTAAAATGAAACTTGTTATTTATAGTTGTAACTCCGATACGCGGAACCAAAGTTGACGAATATCGACTATTATTATTATAGCGTAGTCCACCAATTATATTAAATTCTTTTATTTTTATTAAAGTTTGTAAAAATAAAGCGATATTGTTGTAAGTAAAATCAGGACTTAACGTTGTAAGGAAATTATTATCACCTTTTAAATTTTTTGAGTGAACATAAAAATATGATGCTCCACCAGAAATATTAACGTTATCATTCGGATCAAAAATACTTGCAATTGAGCCGCTATATCTTTCACTACTTTTCCAAAATGGAATATCAGTACTGTCAAGTGAATCGTTATTACCTGCATAAGCCCAGGGTAATTGATATTTGTAGTTTAACTTTGGAATAATTTTCCAATGATCATTAATTTTCAACTCGTAATTAATTTCTCCTAGGTAACTATTGAAATGCATCAATAATGGAATTGGCACAATCGATTGGTATTCGTCGTAAGATTTTACACTATAAACATCAGCAATTGCTCTGATTCCCAAATTGCCAATTTTTGCTCCAACATTTACATAAAAATTATTGAGATCTGAATTTCCTTTTAATGAAACACTATCGCCATAAACATCTTTATACTCCTCATGACTTCTTTGTCCTTGTGAAGCGAATGATTGAATTGAAATTGAATTTTTATCTGATTTTGAACCTAGAAATAAATTTGCACCTCTTCTTGAAAAATCATTTTTAGTAGCTCCATAAAATGTTGAAGATTGAACTTCGAATTTATGTTGTGCCGTACGTGTGATTACATTTATCACAGCATACGCAGCATTTCCTCCATACATAGCAGATCCTGGTCCACGAATAATTTCTACTCTTTCAATATTTTCTACTGGATAATGATTGCCAAATTGTAAAGTTGAATATAATCCATCATTCATTTCTTGTCCATCAATGAGCAAAACTGCTTTTCCTTCGTGCGCCCAATTTCCTCGTACTGCCAAACCAACAACGCCTTCCACATCAACACCAAATTCAAATCCAGGAATATGCTGAAGCACATCCATCAAATCACGTGCACCAGATTGGCGAATATCATCAGCAGTAATATAACTTATGATGCCAGGAGATTCGCGTGCGGTAAGTTCTTTTATAGAAGCAACAGTAATCTTAATGTTCATCAGATCCTCAAGTGATAACGTATCATACGCAGCCACTTGATTTGCTGATTGCTGTGCGTTCAGATTAGTTATAATCGTGAAAAAAGAAATTAGGAATAATATTGTTTGTTTCATTGCTTGACTCATAGCCTGAAATTTATACGGTAATAATGCAGAAAGGTTTATTATACCAAATTACATCTAAAATTGGTAGTAGTGTCGGAATCAATAAGGAAATAGACACGTAAAATAATAGAAACAAAAAAGGCTGTCGTATTTTATTACAACAGCCTGTATACTTCGATAATTAAATTAAGTTACCTTATTAATGAAATTGTTCCTTTATATTGATTTCCTGCAACCTGCAAAATATAAAAATAAGTTCCTGAAGGTAAATCAACACCAGCATTATCTTTTTTTCCATTCCAACAAGGATAAGATCTGCTACTATGAAATACTTGTTGTCCCCAACGATTATACACAGTCCAATCACTACAAGTATCGAAATTAATTTGCTTGCCTAAATTAAAGCAATCATTTTTTCCATCTGCATTGGGTGTAAAAATATTGGAAACATTTTTAAGAATTTTACTTATTGTACTAGGACTAAAATTAATGGTAGTACTATCTGAACAAATATCATTTATTGCATAAAGAGTAATTAATTTATCGTTACCAAAACCAAATAAATGTTGTGGATTAAAATCAGTACTACTTGTACCATCACCGAAATTCCAATTATAATTTTGAGCATAACTACTACTATTAATCAATGAAACTTCTACCCCTTCACAACCAATAACGATTGATGTACTATCAATGGTAAATGCTGCCTTTGGTTGTGGATTTATATCTACTAAAACTTGTTCATCGTCAGTACAACCATTTCCATCAGTAACAGTAACAGTGTACGTAGTTGAAGAAGTTGGATTCGCAAATGGGTTAGAGATATTTGCATTGCTTAATCCTGTAGATGGTGTCCATTGAAATCCAACACCACCACTTGAAGTTAAATTAATTCCAGAACCAGCACAAATAACAACATCATTACTTGCAACAGCTACTGGTAAAGGATTAACAGTAATAATTACATCATCATTTTTACTACAACCATTTGCATCAGTTACAATAACAGTATACGTAGTATTTAATATAGGATTTGCATTAGGTGTAGCGATTGTTGGATTATTTAATCCTGTTGCTGGTGACCATAGATAAGACGTACCACCAGTTGCTAATAGTGGAGTAGACGATCCAATACAAATAGCTGCATCCGATCCTGCATTAGCTGGAGGTAAAGGATTAACTTTTACTTCAAGTGTATCTGTATTTTTACAACCATTTCCGTCAATCACAAGTACGACATAAGTTGTAGTTGTTAACGGATTTGCGATAGGATTAAAGATTCCAGAATTATCAAGACCAACAGATGGTGACCAAGTATAAATTGTTCCGCCACTTGCTGCAAGTTGTACATTTTTGCCAACACAAATTGTATCATTAATACCAGCATTTGCAAGTGGTAATGCGTTAACCGTTATAGGAATTGTTACCGTATTTCCTAAACATCCATAAGAATTTGTTTCTTGAACATTCACAGTAGCAGCACCACTTCCAATCCAGTTTGTTGTAATTCCATTCGAGCCATTTCCTGATAAAATAGTACCACCTGTTATTGTCCATGCGTATGTTGAGCTAGTAGTATTTAAAACAGTATAGCTTCCAGTATCACTTACACAAATAGCATTGGAACCTGTAATTGCGCTTGTAACAGGAATTGGATTTATGGTAATTGTTAAAGTATCAGAAACACCAAAACAAACAGTAACGTTTGTAACACTAGTTTCTTCGTACCAAAGCTTCACCGTTTGCGGACCTACAACATTCCAATCTACAATTACATTACTTGTACTGTTACCAGAAACAATATTGCCACCAATTGCAAACCAATTATAAGTTGAACCAGGAGTACTAATTGTTGAATATAAAATTCCTTGAGCGAGATTTGCACAAATCGTTTGAATTCCTGTTGGAGCTACTGGAGTTAAAATAACATTGATCGTTATCGGTAAAATAATAGGCGTTCGTGATTGACATCCTTTATCTGTAATCTCAACAACTTCAACTGATCCATTTCCTGATACACCTGGCCAATCTACCGTTATAGTATCGGTACCTTGCCCACTTGTAATTGTTCCATTAATTACATTCCAATTATATGTTGATGTAGGATTTGAATTACTTACCCAATATTGAACTCCTGTTACTCCAGGGCATACAGATAATGTTCCGATGATTGTATTTGCTGTTGGTGCAGGATTAACTTTAATTGTTAACGTATCTGAGTTCGAACATAAATTAGCATCAGTACCATTCAACACATAAGTAGTAGTGGTTTGTGGATGCACTTGAATTGTATTTCCAGATCCAATAGTTCCACCTACACCAGAGATGCTCCATAAATAATTATTAGCACCGGCACCTGATAATGATAATGTATCATCAAAGCAAATAGAATCGGTTGCAGATAACAATTGAACAATTGGTAAAGGATTAACAGTAATTAAAATTGTATCCTTATTGACACAACTTACACTACTCGTTCCGGTTAAAATATAGGAGGTACTTACCGTTGGTGTTACAGAAAGAGTATTGCCGCTTCCAATTGAAACAGTAGGATTTGATACTAATGCCCAACTGTAACTAGAAGCGCCATTAGCATTTAATGTTGTACTAGTTCCAAAACAAATTGCTTGTGGATTTGCAATTGCTGTAACTACTGGTAATGGATTAACAGTTACAATTACACTATCTTTTGTTGTGCAACCATTCCAAAGAGTATTTACAGTATATGTAATACTTGATTGTCCTGGACCTGCATTATTTGCTGTTGCAATTGGATTTGAGATAACGGAATTATTAAGTCCGGTTGAAGGAGTCCAGCTATATGTATAACCAGATGTTGCAGATGTTCCTAATGTTAAAGTATCTCCATTGCAAAGTGTAGTATTTACTCCAGCTTCCGAAACAGGTAGTGGTTTTACAAATGCAACAACAGTATCTTTATCAATACAACCGTACCAGTTCACTGACATGATATAACTTAAGGTATCAACCAAAGCAGTACCATTTGTAATTGTTAAAGTTGGTGTTGCAGAAGTTGTACTATTTAATCCCGTTGATGGTGACCAAGAATAATTATAACCGCTTATTGCTGTTGTACCAACGGAAACAGATTGTCCTGAACAGAATGTTACATCGCTTCCCGCAACTGCATTCGGAACAGGGCTTGAAATTATTTGTACAGAATCACTTGTTGTACATCCATTCAATGTAGTTGTTACCAAATAATTTAAAGTATCAGGTATTGAATTTGTATTTGAAAGTGTAAGTGTTGGATTAGAAATTAAGGTGTTATTTAATCCAGTTGTAGGTGACCAAACGTAAACGTATCCACTTGTTGATGTAGTACCTAATTGAATTACATTTCCTGAACAAAGTAATTGATTTAATCCTGCATTAGAAACTGGATTTGGACGCACCACCACTAGTGCAGTATCCTTATCGATGCATCCAAATAAATTTGTTGTTAAGATATAATTGATCGAATCATTTGTAGTATGCGTTGTTGTTAATGTAATTCCAGTTGTGCTGGATGTACCGCTACTTAATCCATTTACTGGACTCCAAGAGTAAACATATCCTGAAACAGCAGCAACTCCAATATTCCCATTTCCACCACTACAAAAAGTGATATCACTACCAGCATCAGCAACAGGTACAGGACTAGAAACAATTCTTGCAGTATCTCTAGTTGTACAACCATTAAGTGTTGTTGTTACTACATAAAATAAAGTGTCAGGTTGTGTAGTAACATTATTTAATGTTAATGTTGGATTAGAAATAGTAGTGTTATTTAATCCAACTGTTGGTGACCACAAATAAGTATATCCAGAGGTATTTGTAGTTCCTAAATTAAGGAAACTACCTGAACATAATAGTTGATTAACGCCAGCATTTGAAACAGGATTAGGACGAACAATTACCTTCGCGGTATCTTTATTTGTACATCCAAACCAACTTGCAGTTACAATATAATTTATAGTGTCATTTACTGTACTTGATGTTGTTAATGATATTGATGAATTGCTTGAAGTACTACTTGTTAATCCTGTTGATGGACTCCAGCTATATGTATATCCATTTACAGTGCTTCCTCCTAACGAACCACTTGCTCCACTACAAAAAGAAATATCAGCTCCTGCAACTGCAACTGGAACTGGTCTTACTGTTACTCGAACTGTATCGAAAGAAGCACATGCAAATGAATTTTGCGTTTGTACAATATAAGTTAAAGTATCGGGAGTATTTGTAAGATTAGTTAATGTTAAAATTGGATTCGATAGTGCAGCATTATTTAATCCTGTAGATGGTGTCCATAAATAAGTGAAACCAGATATTGAAGATGCACCTATTGAAATAGAAGCACCAGAACATATGGAAACATCAGCACCAGCATTAGCGGTAGGAAAAGGATTTGAGGTTACTAATACTGTATCTTTATTGGAACAACCATTTAAATTTGTAGTTAAAATATAGTTTGTTGATTGCGGAGTTGTGCCACTATTTATAAATGAAACCGTAGGATTACTTATTGTACTATTATTTAATCCTGATGAAGGCGACCATGAATAGGTATATCCAGATTGTGATGTGGCACCTAATGTTGCAGTGCCACCGGAACAGAAATGCACATCTAAACCTGCAACCGCACTAGGTAGCGCTTTTATATAAACTAATTTAGTGAGTGTATCCGAAGGGCAACCATATTGATTCAATGCAACTATACTTACGGATGCTAAACCTGGATTTGTAAAGTTTACACCTATCGAGGCTGCGTGAGCACCTGTGGCGATAACACCATTATTGATAATCCAATTATAAGTATATCCACTTGTTGATGTAACATTATACTGAATTCCTGTTGCAGAATTTGAACAAATTGTATCCAACCCATTTATCACAAATGGCTTTTGCGTATTAGCAACATTAATCGTGTAAACAATATTCGTAATTTTTGCAGGGCATCCATTATCTCTTGCGTTTACACTAAACTGATATGAATTTGTTCGTCCTTGAGAACAGGATGTAGTCCAACAAAATTGTGAACTTGCACTTGCTAAATTACTAACATCAGTAAAAGTTGCGGCAGGATTTGTTAGCAATGCATTAAAAATATCTCCAGTATGCGTTATAAAAATACTATCACCATTTGGATCCGTAAATGCACTATTAAAACAAAGCGTTTGTCCTTCATCAATATTGAAAGTTGTTTGTAAAGATGTTGATGCTTGTGTTGGAGCAGGATTGGTAGGACATATAATAACAATTATTTGCAGATCACGTCTTGTAACACCAATTAAAACACCATTACGGTATTCATTTATTTCTACAGCTAAAACATAAAAACCTTGTGTAGTAGCATAGTAAGAAGTTAATCCTGTTAAAGTATCGATGCTTGCATATCCACCAGCTCCAAAAGGATTCGCGACAGAAAAACTTGCTGCATATCCAACAGTTGGAATGGGCCAAGGATATGGGCTTGTAGGAGTAGGATTTGGTGTATTTTGATTTGACACTCCATTGTAAGGTGTAACGAAATGATACGTTAATAAATCTCCATCAACATCATTTGCTTGATTTAAAATACTTGCAGTATCATTAGCACAAATAAATGGAACTGGTACGATAGCAAAAGTTGGAGAATTATTTACAATAGTTGTTGGAGGTGCGAATGCATAATACGCTTGACCATCTGCACCTGGATTATTTAGGTTAACGATATTTCCATTTCTACAGCAACGATCTGCAATGAAATAATAGCCAGAAGTATTCGTAGGTAGTGAAACGATACTTTGATAAACACCTTCTTCAACACAAACATTTGTGGTGAAAGAACAACTATCCCCCGCTGGTGGCGGTTGAATATTTTGCTGACTAATAAGTGGAAGAGTAGTACCTAATGCAAGTAATTTATCTCCAGTTGGATTTGCAACATTGTTTTGATAAACACCTAATTTAATTTGAGTAGGAAGATTAGATGGTGCAGGGTTCCCACTACAATAACGATAAATAGTAACAGTAACACGGTAATCGTAAAGATTAGTTCCAGCATTAAAGCCTAAATATTGATATGTAAGACTTCCACCCATAAGGTGAGATGCTTTAGATAAATTTGGTATGCAAAATATAAATAGGGAAATGCATACAACTATACGTTGTAAAAACTTCATAATCGTTGGTTTTGGTTGTGATTTACACTCACGATAATACAAAAAATAACTTGATTATCGTTTCTGGATGCGAATACAATTGAATTTTATCGGTAAATAGGTTCACTCTTGTATACATTTCACTAGATTTTCACATATTTTAGAATCTACAGGGCATACTTTTCTGTTAAATACGAGGTGAAACCATGATGAGATTGAAGATTTGATTCCTATCTTTCGAGCATGATTTCTTCAGTTATTACGATTATTGGCGCAGGTCCTGGCGGATGCACGGCAGCTATGGCGCTTTCGAAGGCAGGAATCCCTTGTACACTTATTGATCAAGCGCTATTTCCAAGAGATAAGATTTGTGGTGATGCATTAAGTGGAAAAGTTATTTTGACATTAAAAAGATTGCAGGATGATTTTCCAAATCAATTAGGAATCGACGTAAATAATCTTGCATCACATGGTGTAACTTTTGTAGCTCCAAATGGTAAGGAATTAAATGTTCCTTTTCGAAGGGAAATGAATTTAACAACTCCTCCTGGATTTTTAAGTAAACGAATTCATTTCGACAATTGGCTATTTGAACAAACAAAATCATCACCTCTTGTAAATATTATTACAGGTGTACGTATCGAAAATTTTGAAAAAAAAGATACCACATGGACGCTATCTGACAAAGAAGAAAAGACGATAATTAAATCGCAATTAATTATTGCAGCAGACGGTGCTCAATCACGATTTGCAAAACAAGTTGGTGGAATAATTCCAGAAGCGGATCATTTTTGCGCGGGACTTAGAGCTTATTACAAAGGAGTAAAGGGTCTTGATAAAATGGGATTTATAGAATTGCATTTTGTGAAAGAATTTCTTCCAGGATACTTTTGGATTTTTCCTTTACCAAATGGCGATGCAAATGTTGGTGTTGGAATGCGTAGTGATGTTGTAGGAAGAAAAAAAATAAATCTTAAAAACGAAATGCTACAATTAATAGCAACGCATCCAGTTTTAAAAGAGCGATTTGCTGATGCAACAATTGACGGAACAATTCGCGGATATGGACTACCACTAGGCTCAAAAAAAAGAAAAATATCAGGCGATGGATTTTTATTACTTGGAGATGCGGCATCGTTAATTGATCCTTTTACTGGCGAAGGAATAGGCAATGCGATGATAAGCGGTTTAAAAGCTGCAGAAATAATTAAATCAAAATGGAATGATAAGATTTTTGATGCTGAGAATCTAAAAGCTTATGATATTGAAGTTTACAAACGATTATGGCCAGAACTTAATCTTAGTAAAAAAATGCAGGAGCTAGTAAAATATCCTTGGCTTTTTAACCTTATCGTAAATAAAGCAAATAGAAGTAAAACATTGAAAGAAACTATCTCCTGTATGTTTGAGGATATTGATCTTAGAAGTCGCTTAAAAGATCCATTATTTTATTTAAAAGTTTTGTTTGAATAAGAGAGAAGATATTTATCCTGGTTTAATTCATCCTTTTTTTTTGATCACAAGGAAATTGACAAATTGAAAATCCAATAAACAACCAACTTCTTTCATTTCTAAAAAAAGTGCTTTGATATCAATAACATTCTTTTAATGAATCCATTTAATATCCAAATTGATTTCCTTATGTGCTAAAATTACTTGTTTAAAATAAAATTCTGAATTATCCTGCACTAAAACGTAAACTACTCATTCTCATAATTTTGAGATTATTATTTAGGGATCCAATTCAATCATCAATTTCTATCAAATGAATACTCATAGCTATAAACGTTAACTCTGACAAAAACCATAAAAAGATTTAGAATTTGGCTTTAAGCATTTTCAAAAAATCTTAAATAATTAGTTCTATATTTAAAGGTCGCAATAGATGAATTAAATAGTAGATTGAATATTAATAATAAATATCTTTGCACATTAATTTTATCTAAATTTCTTCTTTATGGAATTAAATAAAGCTGAACAATATATTGTCGAAATCTTGCAATCGCACTTACCTGCGACCTTGCATTATCATAAATTAGCACATACTCTCGATGTTGTTCATTCATCATTAGTTATTGCGGAAGAAGAAAAAGTAACTGATCCTACTGAATTACTTTTACTGAAGACTTCGGCACTATACCATGATTGTGGATTTTTACATGTATACGATCATCACGAGGAAGAAGGATGTAGGATTGTTCGAGAAACGTTACCAAAATTTTCATACAACGAGCAAGAGATCGTAATCATCTGCAATATGATCATGAAAACAAAAGTTCCTCAGCATCCTGAAACTCATTTAGAACAGATTTTATGTGATGCTGATTTAGATCATTTAGGAAGAGATGATTTTGATAGCATTGGAACACAACTGTATTTAGAAAGGAAAGAATTTGGATTTAATGGTAATGAAACGGAATGGAATGAAATACAAATTACCTTTTTAGAATCGCATGTTTTTTGGACTAAATCCTCACAACTAAAAAGGAATAGTAAGAAAGCGGAACATCTTCAACGATTAAAAAATTTGTTTATTATTTAGATACTTCCAATCTTTTTCATTGTCATTTCTGTATTCTGCAATCTGATTCTTTTACATAATATTCTCATAATACTTTTCAGTACTTCTATTCTTTCTTCCATTAATTCGTACGCATCTTCTTCATTCAATTTCAAAAGTAATGTGTCTGCAGTAGCTGTAGCAGAAGCTGATCTAGGTTCAGGATCTAGCAAAGCTAATTCACCAAAGAAATTATGGCTACCAAGAACTGCAAAAACATTGTCTCCATCATGAATTTTTACTTCTCCTTGAAAGATGATATACATACTACTTCCACTATCACCTTTTTTAAAAATAACATCATCCTTAACAACGAATTCTTCTTTCACAATACCTACAATTTCAGCAATAATATTTTCTGGTGTTCCTCCAAATAATGCAGTACTTTTTAAAACGATTACCTTTTCGATGTCCGACAAACGTTGGTCGCGTTGATCTATTATCATATCCTGTTCAGTGATTACTAAATTAAAGGTAGTTAATAATTCATTAAAAGAAATCAAATTATTAACTTTATATTTTGTCAAAATCTCTAATGCACTTTGTTGAACGATTGCATTTTCATCTTTCAAAAAATTAAAAATTTCAAAGAACGACGTTTTATTTATTTCTATGCAACTTAATGCAGAAGCAATTGTCCAGTTACTAAACCACATTTTTCCTTTGCGCAAAATAAATAACGGGGCAGGAGTATTATCTTTAATAACAAAAATCTTGAGCTTACTTAATTTTTCCGTGAGGCTAATATTATCAGATAATGCTACAAGGTAATCATGAATCTTTCGAGGAATAATTTGGTCCAAAACCTCTAATGCATTAGCCTTTTTCTCTTTACTAGCTACGTTAAGAGCTGCTTGCGCCTTTTTAACTATTTCACGATTGTACAATAGTCCAAGGCAAAGAAATATCCTATTCTTACAAAGATCTATTTCATATTTCAGACTATCTCTCAGTCTAGTGTTGGAAGTCTTTTCATGAAATTCATGCAAAATCCAATAAGCATAATGAAATTCATCATTAAGGATATCATTAAGTATTGATGTTCGAACTTTAGTCGTGTTAAACTCCATATTATTTAAAGCTGACAAAACCCAAATTCGTACATCTATGGAAGCATCCTTTAGAAAAACAAAAAAAGTGTTTACAGCTTCTTCTCCTGATGCATTTTCGAGTATTTTTATATATTCGTAATATAGGTTGCTATCTACAATTGAATTTACTTTTAACCTTCTATTTATTTCTAATGCAGGAGCATCTTCTAAATTAGAAAGTGCAATTATCACATCTCTTTTTAATTCCTTATTATCTAGTAAATCAAACAAAGAAGGAACCAATAATTTATTCTTTATTTTCCCTGCTGCAATAATTGCTTCACGTTGAACACTAACATTTTTATCATTAAGAAATTTCAATATTAAATCAAAATGACTTTCATCTTTTCTTTCACCAATTATTTGTGTTGCAATAATTTTATTTAGATCAATTTCAGAATTACAAAGTGCTCTCAATTTTAATTCAGCATATTCCTTTCCGTCGGAATTCTCACTGCTAATTAGACCTGTAAGAAATGCAGTTTGCAAAAGGCTTGACTTAGTTTCCATTGAATTTAAAAAGTCTTGCGTAACATTAGTACTTAATTGACAATATACTTTAACGGCAAGAGCCTTCATATTTTCGTCAGGTGTTGTATCATAAATTTGATAGAGAGGTTCCGAAAATTCTCTCCAATTATTTTTACCAATAACACTTATTAAATACTCAAGCACAATTTCATTTTCATGTTTTAACAAGAACGCATATTCTTCTTTTAACAAATCAATATTTGTTTTTTCCAACATTGAAACTGCATAAATTACTTCTTCAACAAATTCACTATGCAATTTCTTTTGAAGTAATTTAAAATAACTTTCATCTGCTACACCCAAATCTGTTCCTGATATAAATCGTTTTCTAATCGCCTCTCCAAGCGTTAATAAATATTTTTTATTGCTATAACTTATTGAAAAAAACCAAAGTATCCCTACAATCAATAATCCCAAATTAAGATAGGAGAAATTTACAGTTCCCGTAAAATATTTAATTAACCATAATACAATACCAACAACGCCTAAAGCTAATGGTTGTACAAACCCTTTGATGATGGTATGTCCTTTTAATCTCATTTGAGTTTGAAGTGGCTGAAACAATACTAAAAAAATAGGATCATTGATGGAATACCTTACGATGCTAGTAGAGATAAAAAGAAAGCTAATAAAAATCAAACTATCATGAAGCGAGTAATCTCTAAATTCAAGATAATAAAACGCCAATGAAATTAGTATTACGATTACTGGCATAGCCAAAAGAGATCGTTTTATTCCAACTCGAGCAGAAAATCGTCCAGAAAATAATAGCTTAATAATTAGCGTTATTGAATAACCAATAACTAAAAAGATACTTAAAAATGCTGCAAGGTCTTCTTGAGTATGATATTTTGTTTTTACATTAGAAAGAAATGCATATTCAATAATTGCGATTGCTACTGCTGTGAGAAAACCAAGAAGTGCAAGTGAGAAAATAAAGTCATTCCCAAAATATGTTTTAAGAAAATCTTTGTCGGAGAAGAGCTTTTTGGTATGCTCTACATGTTTTTGTGAATATTCAGGATGCTGAAATATACGTTGCAGGAAAAATCTAGAAATACCAAATGCGATAGCGGCAATAATTAAAAGACTTTGCAATCCTATAATAGGTACAAATAAATATACTGATAAGTAACCAAGGAGTTTAGCAGGCATATCCCCTGAACTTATTAATCCAAATAATCGCTTTCCTTGCCTAACATCGAATACAATAGATGAAAGTCCCCAAAATTCAAGATTACTTAACAAATAAATTATTCGAAAAACAATAAAAAGTATGATTGGTAAAATCACAAAACCCTTTATGAAGAATAATAACCACACTAAAATTGTTATAGCTACGATAATAGTTAAAACAAAAGGCAATAATTTTTTAAATGGTTGTTTGTGTTCAAAATAGGAGTACACTCTCCCCGTAAGCATCATAGCAACGGCGGAGAATATAAACACCAATGGAAAATAACTTACTGGGAATAAAGAAATAAATAGTGTTTCTGATACTAGTAGTAACAACGCTAGACCTAGTCCTAGAAAAAAATGATGGAAGAAGAAATTAGAAACAATTTTCGACTCTTCCTCTCGTACATTAAATAATTTTAGCCAAATCACCTATCGAATATATTTCTAGCGCTTACGATTAATCCCTTTACTTAACGACAATTCTTACTCGACAAATTTACTACAAAAAAAAATTATAATTAATGGCATTGTTTAACACATAAAATCTAATTGACATTTATTATTTCCTATTATGACAAACTATGTTTAATAAAATACATATCGATTTCCCCTTTGTTTTTTGCTTGAATTTTTCCACGATGAACGCAACTGAAGTTATCCTTAATCAATTCGTAAGTAGTTCCTGAAATATTTACCTTCCCGGCTTCTCCACTCGATTCCATTCTAGAAGCAACATTTACAGTGTCTCCCCAAATATCATAGGCATATTTCTTTTTCCCAACTACGCCGGCTACAACAGGTCCAGTATGGATTCCTACTCGCAAATGCCATAACACTTGACCAGCCACTTTTCGTTTTTCATTTTTTTCATAGATGTATTGCTGAATTTCTATACCAGCATTTATGATATCAATTGGGTGGGTAGTATTTTCTGTTGGGATTCCTCCAGCGCACATATATGCATCACCAATTGTTTTTATTTTTTCAAGATTATTTTTTTCAATAATATCATCAAATGCTACAAAGAAATCATTTAATTCTTCTACAAGTTCATTTGGTGTTAATCCTTCGGCGATGGTAGTAAATCCTTTGAAATCGGTAAACAACACAGAAACACTTTCGTAAAATCTTGGTTTAGCATGACCGTCCGTTTGTAATTCCTTAGCAACTTCTGCTGGTAAGATATTTAATAGTAACGTTTCAATTTCTACTTTTTGGGTATCTAAAATTTTATTAATCTTAACTTTAGCGCGATAATTTCGGAAGATAATAAATGCAATTATTAAAATAAGAATTAGTCCTGTTAAAAAAGCATTCTTGGCGATTTTTTGTTTTTGAAGATCCAGCTCCTGAAGTTTTTTATCCTTTGTTAAGAGATTAATTTGCCCTTGCTTTTTTTCAATTTCGTAGTTGAAAGAAATACTTCCAAGTTTTTTATCTGTTTCAATATTGTACAACACATCTTTAATGCTGATTAATAAATTTTGATATTTGAAAGCATTTCCAAAATCTTTAATATCAGAATATGAAATTGAAAGCCCTTGATAAATATCTTTTAATTCTACGTTTGCATTAATCCCTTTTGCAAAATCCTTCGCTTTTTCGTAGGTAACTATTGCTAGTTTTGCATCTCCTTTTTCTTGATAAACATCTCCTAATCTTAATAGTGATTGAGCCATGTCTAATTTAGAATCTACGCTCTTTGCTTTTTCAAAAGCTTCTGAATGTTTTTCAATTGCCTTATCGTATTCACCTCGCTTCTTAAAAACTCTACCGATATTATTTAAAGAATACGGAATATTCCCTGAACCTTCTTGTCCAATTAACTTATATGCTTTTAATGATCTTTCAAAATAAACAAGTGCTGTTGAATCATTATTTTTCAGAAGAAATATCTCTCCTAAGTTAGATGTGATAGTACCAATAGCATCTGTGTTTTCTATTTGTTCATTAATCTTTAATGCACGTAAATCATAATCAATTGCCTTATCATAAGTAGCAGTTTTTTTTCCATAAATAGCGCCAATGTTTCCTAATATTTCTGCGATACGAAGCGTATCATCAATTTCTTCGGCAACTTTTTGCGCTTTTAGAAAATAATTCAAAGCCATTTCATCATCTGCCTGATCGAAATAGATTGTTCCTAGGTTTTGAAGAATATTTGCTTGGCCTGATTTCAAATTGGAAATTTCAAAAACTTTAAGCGATTGATTCCAATAATCAAGTGCTTCCAAATATTTTCCTTGTCGGTAATTTATTAATCCAAGATATTTTAAGGAAAAGGCCAAACCTTTTTGAAAACCCACTTTCTCGGCAAGTGTTTTTGCTTTAAGGCTATAACGCGTTGCTTCTTCAGGAGACGAATCTAAATAATTCCTACTTAAAGCTATTAATGTATTAACTTTTGTAGTGTCTTCAGAAGCAAATTGTAATACCTTTTTTAAACTATCGACCTTATTTTGTCCAAAACAACATCCAATAGTTAAGATTATAGAAAGGAATAAAAGTAAAGTTTGTTTTTTCGACATATTTATCGCAACAATTGCTTGCTAAAAATACAAAAATTTCAGTACAGACGATTTTTAAAAAATATCTAAACTATAATTCATAAAATTTACAGTAAAATGATTGTACAATTTTGTTGCATTAAAGCGCCACTTTACTTCTAATTGAATAAAAAGAGCGTACCTGAATACCAGGAACGCTCTTTATAATTTAAAAGTTGAAAAGTGGACTATTATAGAATAAAAATTTTATTGAACTGCAATAGGTATTGTTTGTTGTTCCGTCCCGATTTTTTCTAGCATCAAGAAGTAAAATCCTTTCGACAAATTGCTTAAATCAAGCTCTTTCACATTGTTTCCATCTAAAGAATATGCAGATTCTATCAACAATAAATTACCAAGTATATCTACAACTTTTAATGTATACTTCTCATTTAATGTTGCTCCGAAACCAATAGTTAACTTACCGGAAGTTGGATTTGGGAATGCTGTAAATGCAGCTAATGTGTTACTATTAGAAATTATATTACTATTATTTTGACTTATTCTACAATTTTGAGTAATCGTTATAACAAGTGAATTAACAATACTAGATCCGCAAACATTATTCGCTTTTACTGTTAATGTTGCTGATGAAGATGTTGACGTGGTATATTTTACAGTAATACTATTTCCTGTTGATGCAGTAACGAAACTTGCTCCACCTGTAATTGCCCATGTATAAGAAGTTGCTCCAGTTACCGCTCCAACTGAATAAGTTACCGCAGTTTGGCTTTTACATACGGAGGACAACCCTGATATAGCACCTGGTTGTGCAGTTGCAGCTATCACTGTTAACGATGATGTTGCACTCGATCCACAACTATTATTTGCTTTTACAGTTATATTTCCTGAACCTATGAAACTATTTCCGTAGGTAACTTTTATTGATGTACCATTATAATTTGTGATAGTTGCTCCAGCAGGAACCGTCCATGTGTATGAAGTGGCTCCAGAAATTGAAGCTATAGAATAGGTGACATTAGATTTCTTACAAACATTAGTTGAAGATCCAGCTATAGTTCCAGGATTACTTGGTTTTGATTGTACAAATAACGATGCTGTGAGACTATTTCCACATGCATTAGAAGCATAAACGGAAACGTTTCCAGAAATAAAACCTGAAGGGAAAGTGATATAAACTTCGTACTCGCTTTGAGAGTTTGTTCCTGTAAGTATTAACGGATTACCTGAATGACCAAGTCCATCAGTAATGGTACTTCCAGTTGGTGCCGACCAAGTATAAGAAGTTGCACCAATTACTTGATTAATTTCATATTCATAATTACCACCGCATACACCTGACAATCGATTATCGTTTGCATCACCATTAAATACTGGCTTCGTTGGTACGGATCCAGTAAGAAGAACCATTGCCATTGCCGTTCCAGTGCATCCATTTTTATCAGAAATAATTACTGAATAAGATCCTGAAGCAATACCAGAAATTGTTGCAGAAGTTCCACCTCCTGGCGACCATATATAATTGTACGCAGGGATTCCACCGGAAGGAATAACTGTTGCGCTACCAGAGGCAATACATCCTGATGCAGTGGTAGAAGTAATTCCAGTAACTGCAGTTGGAATTGTAATAACTGCAGATGCAGCAGCAGTACATCCATTCATATCCGTAACGAGATAATTATATGTTCCGTCTGCTAAATTTGCAGTAGAAGCAGCTCCATAATTGTAAGGCGATGTTCCACCAGATGCTTGCAATGAAACTGTTCCAAATTGATTATTACAAATTGGCTGAGTAGCATTTGCTGCTAATGATAAAACATCTGGCTCTATTAAAGTTCCATTAACATAATTGATTGTATAATTAGCAGTAGGGATAAGTTGTAAATTCGATGCAACAATAGTATAAGAACCTCCTGAGGGTATTCCATTCACGATTTGATTTTGTGAATTTGTAACTACATAATTCGGTCCGGAGGAAATAACATTTGATGCATTGTCGTCATAACGATATCCTGAAATAGTAGATGTAAAAGTTGGCAAACTATTACACGCTTGATTTTTACTATCTGCTTTTACAGTTAATTCTGCAGGAAGTATTGTAAGCGTACCAAGATCGTAACTGACATCAAAATTATTTGATAAGAATGCGCCCGGAACAATATAATGTGAGCCTACTTTATAACCTGTAATTAAATTTATAGGTTTAAAAACATAGAGCGTATCACCTGCAGGAGCATTCACATCATTTTCATCCAACACTACAGCAACATCTGCTTCTGTACTTGAGCCCGCTGTACTATTTACAATTGGTGATCCACTTGCAATTACACGTTGATTAACAACAGCAGTTCCGCTTGCGATTACACGTTGACTAGCAATTACGCGTTGGTTTGCAATAGGAATAGAACTTGTTAAAGTTACATTCGCAGAATCCACTTGGTAATTAAAAATTGCTTCTGGTGAAAGATCAATTAATCGAGTTGTATCGAACACAATACTACTTGCTATTACTCTTTGACTAGCTATCACACGTTGACTAGCTATAGCTCTTTGGCTTGTAAGAAAACTAAGATTTATTAAATCAATACTTGCAATTACTCTTTGGTTAATTTGAATTTTATCATCCACAAAAACTACTGCATCTGACATATCTGAAGTGTGAATACTTTTCACGCCATTCAAGAATGCACTTTGTTCAACTGGATCAATAGATGAATTATCATAGACGTAATTAAATCCTAATGCAAGTCCATTTATTTCATCACCATAAACGAGTGTTGTATCATGAGCAATAATTTTTAATGGCATTTTTACAATTGCTAATTGTCCATTATTAAAAGTATAATTATACAGTTCTAACAAACCAACATCAAATGAAGTTACAGCTGGCTTAATAAAATAAATCCCAACATTACTAGTGCTGGTAGCAGGAGTTGTATAGAGAATATTATCTAGCCCTAAATCAGTGAGTGTAAGATTTGTTGAATCTAATGGTTGGCCATTAACAGTTACATTAGCTGTAAATAAAGGCAATATCTCGCCGAATTTTTTTGATTTATTATCCGCAGTGATGACAATATTTTTCTTTATTGGAGAGTAGAAATACAACGAATCAGAATAACCACCATCGTTTCCTAAAGGAGTGATAGATGGATTATAAATTTGTATTGGAGGGTTACCGAAAAATGTTGGTACAGTTGCCGTTAATTGATTTGAATTTAAAATCGTTGTTACTAACGGTACACCTCTAAAAATTATTTGCGATTGTGATGTTAAATAATTTCCATCGATGGTAACGATAAATGTTACTTGACCTGGAATCACATTTGCATTTGGCAAACCGATACTTAATAAATCAGGAGTTGGTGCAGCGAATGTTCTTAATGCAGCATCGGCATCTGCCAGTCCATAACCCGTTTCAAAATCAAAACCTGGAGTATTCATATCTACCCCTGAAGTTTGCATTATTGTTTTTACTTCTGTAGGAGTTATTACTTGATTATAAAATTTTTTCTTTCCTTCAACTAACAATGCAGCGATACCTGCGGCATGTGGAGCAGCACACGAAGTACCAAAGAAATTCGGGAATGCATCAGACTCTATATTTAAACTTCCCCCAAATGATACAGTAGTATTTACTCCATCAGGAGCGATGATATCTGGTTTGTTTCGTGTTACTCCTCCTATAGGTGTTCCACCAATGGAAGAAAACGTTTCAAGGAGTGGTGGTGTTACTCCGAATGCAGGTGTTCTTGTATAACGTGAAGCACCAACTGCGATAGCACCATCAGCATTAGCTTGGCCAACAATTGTAGAAGTACCAGTATTATATTCTGAAATTATTCCTTCACCACGGAAGATGATATATTTAAAATTAACATTCGTTGTTCCGGCTGCACGAGTAATCAATAAACTTGCATTTTGAGGGGTTGAACCTCCAACAGTAAACGGTAAAACTTCTAATGGATCACCACCAATATTATTTCTATTAAATCCAAATAATGTAATTCCATTATCGGCAGTAAGATAAATATCTAGATCATTATTTGTTCCTGTTTGAATTTGTCCGTTAGAATAAATAGAATCTTGCCATTGAAGTACGATAGTATAATTTCCAGGAGCTAATGTTAAACTTTGATACACATCACCAGCACCATTAAAATTATGTGCAGATCCTACTAAACCATTTGGCGTAGTGGTAGGATTAAAAACTCCTGCATAGGATTTATTTCCATAATTACCAGCAGCAGAAAAATAAGAAACTCCTTGACTTGCTACTTGATTTACAACTTGAGCAACTAACCCATCTTGAAAAAATGGTTCAGTAATAAATGTAACATCATCAACAATGATATTACAATTGTCTTGTTGCAATTGCAAAATTCCTTGTGCAAAATCTCCTGCACTAATGAATCCCGTTCTGAAAGCTAATTTAGCCTTAGGTGCAACATCGTGAAGGATTTGCAACATTGCTCTTCCTTCATCACTACGACGACCAAAAGGAAATTCTTTTAACACATGAACAGGCTCAGGATTTATTGAATTGCCAATTCCTGGAAGGTCATCATTGAGTACATCTGTTTGTGCAGGATCACCCAATAATGTATTGTAACTATCTGATAAAACTCCAATTTTTACACCACGACCTTGAACATCATAACCATTGCGTGCGATGTCTGCACGTGATGCGATATCACCACCTGAACTTGCAACACCACTATTTGAAACAGGAGGGAAAAGTGGTCGAACGTAATCAATTAAATTAGGAAGGCTGTCTAGTTTTTTTAAATTCACAACTGGATAAAGACCAGAAATAAATAAAGTATTAGGCCCATTATCAATTAAGTTGGTGATTCCATAAGGAGTTGTTTGAAGTAAGGTTAAAAGATTTGCATATTGACCAGCGCGAGCGATAACTTCAATTAAAACACTATCGCTACTTAATTGATAAATATTGTCAAGCGTATCACTTACTGTTGGATTGAAATTAAAATAAAGTGATGTTAATTCCGACCCAATTAATGAATTTGTTTTACCATCAACTGGTGGTGGATAGTATGGAAAAATACAAGGGCCTTGTGATACTATTGCAAAATCAGAATTAGCACAACCATTTGTTGGATCAGTGACAGTAAGTGTAAATGTTCCGATTGCATTTACGATAATCGAATTTGTATTTGCACCAGAAAGTATATTACCACCATTACTTGGTGTCCAATTAAAACTAACACCAATAGTTGAAGAAGATCCAATTAAAGTAGGAGTTAAAATTGCGCAACTTAAAAGTTTATCTGCGCCTGCATTTGCATTTGGTAATGTATTATTCAACGAAACGAAAGCGGTATCAGAAGCACTACATCCACTTGTGGAATTTGTAACTGTTAAAATATATCCACCAGCAGTACTTGCAGTAATTGTGGCAGCATTTGTAACTGATGTAATATTTCCGCCGTTGATAGTTGTCCAGTTATATGTTACTCCCGAAGTTGTTGATGAACCATTAAGTTGTACTGTTGTTGATGTACAAGTTATCTGTTTATCTGCACCAGCATTTGCATTTTGTGTTGAGCAATTAGCATAAGGCGCGTATGTTACAGAAACACCATTTTGCACGTTAATTTGTGTTCCACTCCATAGTGCTCCGGTAAGATTACAATTACCATTTGCTCCAATATAAATTGCTGCATAAGGAGCCCAAACAGTTCCCATTAATGAAGTTTGCGAACCTCCTGATGAACCATTAGCTACAACAAAAGCATACGTACCATTTGAAGATGTAGCGCCATTCCCATGTGTTTCCCAATATATTCGACTTGCACCTCCGCCATTAATTGTGCTTGTACTTATTTTACCTAAATCAACATTCTTATGAATATAAATTCGGAAGGTTCCAGTCGTTGCATTTTTAAAGTCAAACACAAAATTATTATTTCCACTATTTGCAATATAATCAAAAACATAATCTCCTGTTCCACTAAAAGTAAGTGTTTTTCCTCCAGTTAATTTTATATCATCGTATATTCCAGGAGTAATTGATTTAGTAGTATTGATATCAGGAATATTTGAATAAGGAGCAAAAGATGTAATGGTTGGCAAGGAAGGAAAAATTGGGAATGTTGGAGTAGCAATGATATTTCCACCAACCGGAACAGGTCCTGAATAAGTTGTTCCTGAAGGATGTGTTAAGCTGCCTGAAACTAAACCGCTTCCGATTACGGTATTTCCATTCACATTAATATTTCCTCCCAATATTGAATTAGTTCCTAGCTGTAAAATTGTTCCTGTTGCTGATGTGCTATTTTGAGCAGAAAGCTTACCATTAACAGAATTATTATTTGAGAGAATAACCTTCCCCTTTGAATACAAATTTCCAGTTATAGTAGCACTACCAGAAGATTGAACTAGCACATTACTTCCAATGGATCCATTCACAATGTTATTTGAAGAATTAAGAATTACAGCGTACCCAGGAGATATTGGTGTTTTAGTACCTGTTCCTCCTTGTCCTGCGAAAAGAATAAAATCAGACATTTGCAATTGTTGAGAGAATGCTGAAATTGAGGAAAAACTTACTGTTAAAAAAAGCAACCTTAAAAATAAATTGGAGCCTCTAAATTTTGCAGAAGATTTTCCAAACAACATTTGAAATGTTAGATGGAGTTGGTTTGTATTTTTCATTATAACTGATTTTGATTGGTAAGGACTATTTATAAAAGTAAGTAAAGCGATATGCTTTAAGAATTGAATTTATTATTCTAAAATTATTTAAAAACAATTTAAGTGAAGATTCGATGCTGAAAACTAAAAGCAGTTAATTCGAAGGAACTAACGAATATAACTTATAAAACCACCCTAATTAAAACTTTCTTAGCATTCTTCTGTTTCAATGTTAATCTCTTTGCCGACTTTGGATAAGTTAGATTTATTTCCATTGTTTAAATTTTTTAAAATATTTGATAAATGAGTCCGAAATTTACCTAAAAATTAGTATCAAATTACCTTTTGATGAAAATATTTATCAGTCCATGTTTCCTCATCAAAATCTTTGAAAAAAAACGTCCATTTAACTCATTAAAATTATAATTTACTTAAAGACTGTCTATCTTGAAAAATTGTGAAAAAATGAATTCCAAAGCCTTCTCTGATAAAAAGCATTTACTCCTCTTTTTAAATAAAATATTAACAATCAATTACATACCACCAATTTTGGCGGAATAACTAATAAGTGAATGTCTAAGAGGGCTAATGTTAGAAAATTGATGATTTTCAACTTAACGCTGAATCCACAAAATACATTTCAATTAATCCCTTGTTTTTTGCTTCGATTTTACCTCGATGTGTGCAGTTGAATTTATCTTTTATGAATCTATGAGTAGCATCGGAAATATTTACCTTACCAACAAATCCGCTACTTTCCATTCGGGATGCCGTATTTACTGTATCACCCCAAATATCATAAGCAAATTTCTTAATACCAACGATCCCTGCAACCACAGGTCCAGTGTGGATCCCTAATCGTAATTCAAAATACGGTTGTCCAATTGCTATTCTTTCCAGTTTGTTTTTTTCGATGAATGCTTGCATCTCTAATCCAGCATGAACTACATCTTGTGGATGTGTAAAATTAATTACGGGTAAACCACCAGCACACATATAACTATCTCCAATCGTTTTTATTTTTTCAATTCCGTATCTAGTAATAATTTCGTCGAATGCACTATAACAATAATTAATTTCGCGCACCAATTCTTCTGGAGAAAGTTTTTCACTTGCTTGCGTGAAGTTTTTAAAATCGGTAAACATTACAGTTACTTCATCAAAGCTTTTTGTTTTTGCAGTACCAGTAGCTTTTAATTCTTCCGCTGTTTCCGCAGGCAGAATGTTAAGTAATAATTCTTCACTCCGCTTTTTCTCTTTCGAGATTCGATTTCGTTGCATAAAAAATACACTTGCAAATAAAAGCACTACTGCAAATCCACCTATAAATCCATTACGCATTAATGTTTGTCGGCGGATTTCTTGTTGTTGGATTTTTTGATCTTTCGTTAATAGATTTATTTGACCTTGTTTTTTCTCTATATCAAAAGTAAATTGAAGTGTTCCGAGTTTCTTATCCGCATCAATATTGTATAATGTATCCTTGATTCCTATCAATAAATTTTGATACTTAAATGCCTTTTTATAATCCGCTAAACTAGAATACACTTGAGCTAAACCTTCATAAATATCTTTCAAACTTTTTTTAGCACCTGTTTCATTGGCTATAGCTTCTGCTTGGTTATAAGTGGATAATGCAGACATAATATCGCCCTTTTCCTTAAATGTTTTTGCTAATTCAACAAGTGAAATAGTCATATCATTTTTTGAATCAGATTTTTTTGCAATGTCATACGCTTGTTGTTGATATGAAATTGCTTTATCGTATTCTTTCTTTTTGGTATAAACTCTGCCGATAAGATTTAAAGAATATGGATAATCTTCGGTCCCATTATTTGCAACCTTTGATTTTTCAAAATAATAAAGTGCGGAGTCATCCAAATTTTTATCGAGATACATTTCACCTAGATTTACTGTTGTTACACCAATTGCAGCATCATATTTTATTGCCTCACTTAACGGCAGTGCGCGTAACAAATATTGTAATGCCTTATCATGCGTTGCAGTTTTGTTTGTATAAACTGCACCAATATTTATTAATGCGGTAACAATTCTAAGTGTATCATTTATTGTTTCCGATATTTTTAATGACTGCAAGTACAACTCAAGAGCCTTCACATCATCACCACGATTATAATAGGTATTTCCGAGATTGCTATACATATTTGCTACACCAACTTTATCACCTATTGCATCAAAAACTATCAGTGCTTGGTTATATTGTTGTAATGATTCCAAATAATATCCAAGATTAAAATAAGCCAAGCCTTTATATTTTAATGCAACAGCTTGTCCTTTTTTAAAATTAATTTTTTCTGCTAATTGTACTGCCTGATTTCCATAAAGCAATGCTACTTCTGGAGTAATAACATAATATTCTTTAGTAAGTGAAATAAGTACATTTACTTTATTACTATCCTCTTTTGCTTTTGACAATACCACTTTTAAACTATCTGTTTTGGGTTGTTGAGCAAATCCAACAGAAAAAATCAAAAGAGAAATTAGTGATAGAAGAATAATTTTTATTTTAATAAGCATAATGCTGGTTTTCAGAAATACGAAGAAACACTATTTTTATTAAACATGAACACGTTTAATAAAAATGAGGGATTGATTTGATTCAATCCCTCATCTAAAATAGGTAATTACTTAATATAAGTTTATTAGGTATTGAATTCTTGACAATCCCTCCTATTATTTCACCACAACCCTCATCACGCTTATTCCTTCATTTTCTGTTTCTAACGTTAAAAGATAAATTCCAGGAACAAGTTGGTTTAAATCAAGTTCCGAAATATTTATTCCTTCCAATGATATTGCACTTTGAACCAGCATGTTTCTTCCTGCTACATCTGTGATTTTTAACAAATAATTATCAACTGTATTTGCATTGAATGACACATAAAGTTTGTTTGATGTTGGGATTGGATAAGCAGTTAAATCAAGAGTCGATTTACTATCTGATAAACGCGGACAAGGTACAACAGCGATATTATCAAGAATCCTAATTCCAGATTGTCCGCATGCATTACTTGCTCTTACAGTTAATGTTTGTGTACCCGTAGGAACAGCCCCATATATATTTACATTTTTTGTTCCAAGCCCCGTTGCGATATGCAAGCCGCGTGTTACTGTCCAGTTATACGTTTGCGATCCTATAACTGTACCGATATTATAAGTAGTAGCTCCCGCAGCGTTGGATGCACATATTGATAGTGGACCATTTATCACAACAGGAGTAGAAGGAGCTCCAATAATTGTAACTGATCTTGATGAACCATTTCCACATCCATTAATCGCACTAACCATCAACATTCCTCCAGTAAACGTTCCAGTATAATCTACAGTTGTATTTATTCCATTGTTCAATCCAATAATATTACCTCCTGATGGAGCCGTCCATATATAACTGGAAGCACCAGTAACTGGAGTAATCGAATAAGGAATTGTAGTACCGCAAACACCAGAAGAGAATCCGGAAATTGCTGTTGGTGCTGTAAGGATATTTAGATTTACAATTCGCGTTCTTACTGGACTTGCACCACATCCATTCGTTGCAGAAACACCAATAGTACCACCAGTAAAACTGTTGTTGAAATGCACATTAATAATATTTGAATTTTCATTGGATGTAAACGATACACCTACTGGTAATGTCCAAGTATATGATATTGCACGCGCAACAATTCCGATTGAATAAACTCCATCATCACCAGGACATGCTTTAATAGAACCAGAAATAGAACCTGGCTTAACTGGTGTTGTTGATTGTGCTGATATTGCTAAAGTACTAGGCGTTCCGCATCCATTATTATTACTTGGTATTACACTAACTATTCCTCCTATTCCTATTTGGATAATCGCGGTATTAAATTTCACAACAAGATTTGTTGATCCCTGACCTGAAACAATTATTACACCCGGAGGAACCGACCAAACATACGAAGGTGCGCCAATAGATGCAATACTATATGTAGCAGTTGTAGCTGCTGAAGGATTACATAATAACGTTGGGCCTGTAATTGCACCAATATTAATTGGAAGACTTTGGAAAGTAATTAGAATTGATTTAGAAGCAGCGACACAAGGAGGTGATGCATTCGTAACAAGTGTTAAAATAACAGAACCATTTGCATAATCATTTGCAGATGGAATATATGTTGCATTTAGATTCGCTATTGATGGAGAGAATGATCCTGTGCCATTTGAACTCCATGTTGCATTAGATGCACTTCCGCCAATTGAACCATTTAAAGAAACAGTATTATCAACGCAAACTGATTGGTTTATTCCAGCACTTGCAGTTGGAGGATTCAAACATCCGCAACCTTCATCAATAAATCCATCGCAATTATTATCAATTAAATCACCACAAATTTCTGTCACTGCTGGAGAAACACTAAATAATGCATCATTACAATCCAAACTATTTAAACTATAACCTGAAGTTGGATTTACATTACATGATTGAATTGAATGTGCAATGTCGCCATATCCATCACCATCACTATCGAGATAGAATGTTGCAACTGGATTAATTGGAGAAATAAGTACTGATGCATTTGCAATACAATTATTAGTATCACTTACTTGATAGTTGTATGCTCCTGATATTAATCCACTAACTAAATCACCCGAGTAACTATATGCTCCAGTTCCACCAATAGTACTTAACGTTACACTTCCAGTTTGAAGAGTACATAGTGGTTGTGATGGTACTGCAGTAAGTATTAATTGAGAAGGTGCATTTATAATTGCACTTGCTGTAGCAGTACATCCATTTGAATCAGTCAACATGTAATAATACGTTCCTGAATTAAGTGTTGTAATAGCATCACCTGATAGAACATAAGGATTGGCTCCACCTGTTGGTGTTAATGTTACTGATCCTTTATCATTATAGCATAATGGTTGTGTAGCTGTTGCAGATAGTGATACGTTTATAGGCATCGTTAATGCTCCATTTACATACGAAATAATATAATTAGATGGAGCTGTTAATTGTAACCCTGCTGGTGCGATTTGATAAATTCCTTGAGGAATATTTACAAGACTTACTACATTATTTGCATTATCTAATACTAAATAGTTAATTGTTCCAGATACAATAGGACTATCGACATCTGTATATTGATATCCAGAAATTGTTGAAGTGAAAGAAGGTATCACAGAACAAGATGCTAATTTATTATCTGCTTTAACAGTAAGAACAGCAGGGTTAATATTTAAAGCTCCAAGTCCATAACTGATATCGAAATTTTCATCAACTAATGCCCCTGGAATTATTATCCATGTACCAGGAGTAGTTCCCGTAACCATATTGATTGATTTCAATCCAGAAATAGAATCATTAACTGGTGCATTTACATCATCCTCATCAATCATAACAACAAGTTTTTCATTGCTGCTATCATTTACTGATGCACTATTTAAAACCGCAGATCCATTGGATAATATTCGTCCGTTTGAAAGTATTCGTCCGTTAACACTTGCACTTCCGTTTGAGAGAATTCGTCCATTTACCAATGCACGTGACCTACCATTTGGACCAGCTTCAAATAGTATAGTTGAATCCGCGTCGTCATTATAACTTGTAACTGCATCAGGAGAAATATCAATAATTGTTGTTGAATCAGTAACAGAAACATTGTTCGATAATATTCTTCCATTCGAAAGAATTCTTCCATTGGATAATATTCTTCCAGAAGCTAACATGCTGAGATGCACGAAATCTGAATTTGATAAAATTCTTCCGTTAGATAAAATTCTTCCATCAACAAATGCTAGTGCACTCGACATTGTTTCTTGATGTGTAATTCCAATATTGCTAAACAAAACACTTTGATCAGCTATATCAACATTGGTTTGATCATAAACATAATTAAAATGGAAATCACCAATTTTATCTCCGTAAGTAAGCGTTGTATCGCGAGGAGAAACAAGCAAAGGCAATTTCACTATTTTTAGTAGACCATCATTAAAAAGATATTCATTCTCTGCCAACAATGTGGAGTCTTGTGGATTGCTAGGATTTAATGCTGTTATACTTGGAATAACATTATAAATAGCGACATTACTAAAACTATTTGCAAGAGTGCTGTAATGTATATCTGACAGACCAAGATCAGCTAATGACAAGCCAGATAAAGATTGCTCGATACCATTTACTAAAACTGTTGAAGTAAATGTTGGAATTTTTTCCCCATACTTTTTGAAGTTATTATCAACAGTAATTTTTACAACTCTCTTAATTTTTGCAAAGAAATAAAGTGTATTTGAATAACCTCCATCATTAATATTTGCAGTAATTGGTGGAGTATAAACTTGTATACCAGGATCACCAATAAATATTGGAACAGTAGTAGTAATTTGTGTTGAACTTACATATACTGTTGGAAGTGTATCACCATTAAATATTACTTGACTTTGTGCTGATAAATATTGACCTTGAATAGTAATATTAATTGGTAGAGTTCCAGGTACTATTAAAGGATTCGTTAATACAAGACTTGTAATTAAAGGAGTAGGTTCAGCGAAAGAAAGCATTGCTTCATCTGCACGAATAAAACCGT
>JBBRAW010000024.1:0-36646 GCA_038206385.1 Bacteroidia bacterium
AGTTTCAGGGCATTTTTTTTGGTGTTATTTTAAAAGCTTACCACGATAAAGATGAAAATATTTATTGTCAATTAAAATATTATTTCATTTCAATTATATTTTCCAATTCTCTTATATAGTCAGCTTGTAAGTCTTCGTGTAATGTACTGGTAGTAGTTTTTATCTTTTTGATTTGTGATAGAAAAATATTTTCTAATGCAACTGATTGATGAATTGGTATTTTATTTTCTTTCATCTTTAAACAATAGAAAAGAAGTAGGTCGGCTGTAGTGGCCTTTTCACCTATATATTTACAATATTTATTTAGTAGTCTTAAAATTTTGCGCAAAGATTTTTTCATAAAATAAACATTTTTTTGATCAGCAATCTCTGCAAAGTTCAATTCAATTTCTGCTTTAATTTGTAGTATATAACCTTCACGATTTTGTGATTGGAATAAAAGATAATTTAAATATTCTTTATTGTCCTTTTTGTATTTTGCTAAAAGTATACATAGATCACCGAGTTCTTTTTCTGATAAATTTTGAAGTTCAGATTTAACTTCTTGTAAGGATGCCACATTCATGATGTAAATGTAAATGAAATTACTAAAGCTTTAGGCTCTATTTTATTGATTTGATGTTTGATTTACAATTAGATTATAATATTCTATTGTTAATATTAAATCACTTTGAATGAAGTGAGGTTAGATTCTTATCTTAATTTCGCTGTAATAGATAGTATGAAAGGATTATTCGCACTTTATAAGGAATCTTACGCCAATTTACAGCGTAATGTATGGGTACTTTCTATTGCGATGTTTATCAATAGAAGTGGATCGATGGTTCTACTTTTTTCATCGCTGTACATGACTAAAAATTTACACTTCAGTATGTCTGAAGCAGGGTTAGTGATGAGTTGCTATGGTATTGGATCAGTGTTAGGTTCTTATTCTGGTGGTTGGCTAACGGATCGAAAAAATTTCTTTGATATCATGATTTTTTCACTCATTTGTAGTGGATTTATATTGCTCTTACTACTTGTTTTTAGTTCTCCAATTGCTATTGCAACTATTATTTTTTTATATGCATTTACTGCTGATTTATTCCGGCCAGCAAATTCTGCAGCAATTGCAATTTATAGTGATGTAAAGAATCGTACACGGTCTGTTTCTTTAGTTCGCATGGCTGTTAATCTTGGCTTCTCTGTTGGACCAGCTGTTGGTGGTTTCGTAGCTTTGCATTTAGGATATCGATGGCTTTTCGTTATTGATTCATTTACCAGTTTTGGAGCTGCCCTCATGTTGTATGGTTATTTACCACGTGTAAAAACGGAAACTAACAGGCATGAATCAGCTGTATTAGCTGACAAATCTACTTCTGCTTATCGTGATTGGTATTATCTATTTTTTATTGTTTTAGTAGCACTTTATGGAATGTCTTTCTTTCAATTATTTGCAAGTATTCCTCAGTATTTTAGTAGAGTTTGTCATTACAATGAAGATACAATAGGATTATTGCTAGCCTTAAATGGATTACTTGTTGTCGTTATTGAAATGCCACTCATTGCAATATTAGAAAAGCGACAAAAAATATTTCGATTTATTATAATAGGAGTACTGTGTATTCCGATTTCTTATCTCATTTTAAAAAATGGAAATGGATTATTAATTTGGGCTATTGTTTACACGTTGATGATAACAATGGCTGAAATATTTGCAATGCCATTTATGATGAACTATGCGATTAGCCGACCACCAAAGGAACGTCAAGGACAATATTCTGCATTGTATTCGATCTCGTATGGGTTAGCAAATATCGCAGCTCCATTACTAGGATTAGGTATTGCAAGTAAGTATGGATTTGATTGGATGTTTTATTTTTTCATTGTATTAAGTTTATTCACAGCTTTAGGTTTTCTCTATCTCAGCAAGAAAACAAATTAATGCATAATTCTTTTTGAAAGAAAAAATTTAACCATGATAGACTCTTGAAAAAACTATTAATCCATTTTTTATTTCAAGAACTTCAGCTACGTTTATGTTCTCTTCTCCAGAAACAATACGCGTGTATTCCATAAACACACGATCTTGATTTGCAGTAATGCTTTGTTCTTGATATGTAAGATCTGGTAATCGATCAAACGCATCTTGCCACCAAATGTGCATCGCTTCCTTTCCTTTAATTAAACCTTTTGTATCGGGCTTGTGAATTTTTAATTTCGGACTATAATGCTCGGCAGCATCATCATAAAGTGATAATAAATTTTCTAGATGATGTTCATTAAAAGCTTGCAACCACATTTTTGCTATTTGATGATTATCCATACCAATGTTCTTTGAGGTGTCAGAATTAAATTCACTATTGATTTATTAATATAGTAAGTAGTTAAATTTTATAATTGCGGTATTATCCAATTATATTTTCATAATTAAAGTTTTTACTATCCAATTCTTTTTCTCCGTTAAAACGATAAGCGATTAATTTCCCTCCTTTAGAAATACAATAATCGAGACAACAAATATTTTTATTTTGAAGAATTATTTGTTCATCCTTTAAGCAATAATGTCCGAAAAATATGGGCACATCATTTTCTAGATAGCCTAAAGATGAAATACTCCTATCGCTATCCTCTGATGGAAAATCGAATAATATCTCTTCAACTTTAAAGTTATTTCCTTTTTTCCACCATTTGATTCGATAGTATTCTCTTTTTGTTCCATCCTTATCATGGAAATGAACACCTGTTACTTTTATTTCTTCGCCTTTTAATAAACAGTTTATAAGTTTATATTCTGGTGAATTTTGCACTACTGATTTTCTAAGAAATTCAAGATTTGAAAAATCATTAATGCCCAATTCTTTCAACTTGGTTATATAAGTAGATTTCCATTGTGCATGAACACTACGAAAATATTCATTCTCTATATAAATTGGTAGTGTGCGAAACCATTTTACGTAGTGGTGAATTAATTCAAGATCGTTATTCATTGCTAAAATTGTTGCGCGTATTCCAACATTATTTTTTTGCGAATGAACACGTAAATATTTTTCATTTATTACCGTAAAGTAGCAAATGAAATTATATTCATGATTACCAATAATAGTAATTGCATTTCCTGCATCTACCATGTTTTTCACTATTTCTAATACTTCCAATATCTTTGGTCCACGATCAATCAAATCACCCATGAAAACCACTTTACGTTCTTCTGGATGCGCATAAACTTCATTCTTTTTAATGTAACCCAATTGACTCAATAGCTTCAATAGAACATCTGCATGTCCATGTATATCTCCTATAAAATCATAAGAAGTAAAGTTTTGCATAAGTTGAATGGAAGTGCTGCTGGAACAAAATATATTTAATGAAAATTAGTTGTCTACTAATCATTTTAAATTGAACACAAAAAAAAGGCTATCAAAATAAATGATAGCCTTTTTAGAACTCAATCTCAAAAGAGGAGGAGCGTTTTAATATTATAATACTGAAATTTCTTCTTCAGTTTCTACGGGTTCAATTTCTACGGTATTCATGATGAGCATAAATTGCTTGTTCATTCTCACCTTTGCTTTTTTGTTAAGGAAGAATTCTTTTACTTGAGGATCGGTAGTTAAGGTTTTGAAAAGATCACGTGCCACTGCTGTGCCACTAATTCCGTTCATTACTTTTCCTTTTTCAATTTCCAAGTTAAAAGAATAACCTGATCCGCCTCTTTCACCTACAGTTTCAAAATCAATTTTGTTGATCGTTAATTGTTGCTCCTCTTTGGTCGATTTTTTAAGCAGAATGCGGATTACCGGTAAATATTTCTGCCATATCGTTAAGTACTTGCCTTCAATCATTTTATTGGGTTGTTTTTATTTGCGAGATTCTATTCCTTTCTTTCTATAACCGATTGAACTCAGATCCTACTAAAAATCCATAGGTTCAACAATAAACGGAATACAAAGATAAAGCATTCTATAACCTACTCAACAAAATGTGCAAATTCATTAAGCAATATTTCTGATTTGAGTTCATTTAGGTTCTTAATGTTCTTGTTTTTCTACCGATTTGTACAAAAAAAAGAAGCTATCGAGTTCTGATAGCTTCTTTTGAAGGGTTTTGACGTTACTAATTTAATAGACTAAAAGTTTTTTAATTGATTTGTTATCAGGATTGGAAATGCTCAATGTATAAGCTCCTTTACCAAACTTACTAATGTCGATGTTATGATCGTACTCGCCATTGAATCCTTTTAATGATTCTTGGTAAACTAATTGACCAAGCGTATTGCGTATTTCAATAGTATAGTTATTTGTTTTTTGAGTATTGAATTTCAATGAGAATTCGCCATTGTTCGGGTTTGGATAAATCGACAATACTCCATCTGCATTAAGATCATTTAGACCTACAGAACTACAAGAGTCACGACCAACGCAAATTGTACGTGATGTATTGCATGTAATCTCTGTAAAGACCCAGTTATAGAAGAAGTAATAATAGCCAGCAGATCCAGCATTTGAACGGGTTATAGTTACATCATTCGTTGCACTTAAAACAGGATAAACAGCACCTGTATTGTTACGGTATAAATCTACTGTTCCACGACATTTAATGAAATAATCCGTTCCAGGATATAATGTGATATTTAAAGTTACCGTATAGGGAATGGTTGCACTGGCAGGAATAAAGATAGTAGTATCAGCGAATGTATTTCCCTGTGCATCTAAAATTTCAAAAGTTCTGTTTCCGGCAGAGTTTGCATAAACATCAAAGTTTGTTAGTATTACAGGATTCATTACATCAAAATATAATCCTCTTATATCATTTGCTGTAAAGAAAGCTCCAGTTCCACTTGTGTTATCAGGATATCCAGTATAATCTACTAAACCAGCTGGCAAATCTTCATCTACATAAAAAGCTGTCGTTTGGGTAATATTGGTTGAATAAGTATTTCCAGTTGTAAGTAAATTTCCACCACCTGCAGCATCCCACCAACGAAGTGTTCCTTGTCCAGATCCTGTAGCAGTCATGTTCACTTGTCCCGGTCCGCATCGTACAGCACCCACCGTTGCAGGCGCACTTACAGGACTTGAGCTGATGCTGATAAAGTTATTTGTAGTAGTTGCATCAGTACCATTCACATTTGTTGCAGTGAGCGAAACAGCATAAGTTCCAGGGGAATTATAGGATACAACAGGATTTTGTAATGTTGATGTTGATGGATTTCCACCTGGGAAAGTCCAGCTCCATGAAGTTGGTTGACCAGCAGAATAATCTGTAAATTGAACTGCAGCTCCAGGACAAGAAATCTTTTTATCAGAACCAAATGCAGAAGTAGGAGGATAGGTACCTGCTACATATAAATCAGATTCCCACATGCCACGACCATAAGTTGAAGCACGAAGTTTATTCCCAGTATAGAAAATTGAAAGTTGAGTTACCACAACATTTGGTAATCCATTAATAAAAGGTTGCCAAACATTTAGTGAAGCATCTTTATAGAAAACACCAACGTCGGTTCCAATATAAAGAGCATCGTTTGAGTTATTCACATAAACAATAGTACTTACAGGTATATTAGGTATAGAAGCTGATAAATTGATCCACGTTACACCTTGATCATTCGTTTGAAATACTTTATTTTTATTAGCAAAACCAGAATAAGTAATCCAGGCTTTGTTAGCATCCGTATTACTACAAGCAATTGAAGTAATAGTACCTGTTGGAACATTTGTAATGGTAGTCCATGTGGTTCCACCATTTGATGTTTTATATAGAAAACCAGGTTTTGCAGTCCATATTACTTGGTTGTTAGCTGGAGATACACTAACTGTTGAGAGTGTTCCAGTATTGGCAAATGTGCTTTTCTTGGTCCATGATGTACCACCATTCGTGCTTTTCCATACATTAATAAATCCTGAATAAAGTGTGGCTGGATCTACTGGGTCTTGAATCCAAGGGGTAACCCAAGCACCTGCTTCAGTAATACCTGATGCTGCTGATGTCCAAGTGTTACCTCCATTAGTAGATTTTTCTAAACCTCCGTTAGGAAGCTCACCCCACATATTTTGATCATTGGTTCGATCGATAAAACATAACATCCCATCACCACCTATTACTTTTTGCCAACTTGTACCGTCATATCTATTTGTTCCATTGTCTTGCCAGCCATTTAAAAGGAGATTAGGATTTGTAGTGGACTGTCCGAAGCCATACATTTCACTTATTTGTAATCCAGTACTCAAATCACTCCAACTACCTCCTCCAGATGTAGATTTGAAAATTCCACCATCGCAACCTGCATAAATTGTACTTGGATCGGTATACATTACTTGATGAACATCAGCATGGACATAAGGTGCACCGCTTCCTAACCAATTTGTTATTGGGCCGAAATTGAGACCACCATCTACCGATTGCCAAATGTTAATTCCACCTACAGTAATTTCATTTTTATCGGCAGGAGAAACATCGATTGTTAAATCATACCAACCTTGGCAATTAGAGGAATCAGTACCGGAAATATCTCTTCCTAAAATATTGAAAGTTGAAACTGGGACTTTAGAAAAACTAGTTCCACTATTTGTAGATTTATATAAACCTTCGAAAGTATAGGTCGTTGATCTAGCAGATAACAAATAAACGTAATTAGGATCATTAGGTGTTACGGCAAGAGCCATTCTGCTCAAACTTCCTGCGGCAGCAATATTTGCAGTAATTTTTGTAAAAGATTGACCACCATTTGTTGACTTATAAAGCTCAGTACCGCAAACGTAAACTGTATTTGGATCAGTAGGTTTAAACTCCATATCCTTAAAAGATCCAGCAACCGATTGTGAAAAAGTAACACCTGCATCCGTACTGCGATAAATTCCAGAAGAAGTAGCAACAAGAATTGTATTAGTATTACTTGGATTGATAAGGATTTTGCTCATTTGAACATTATTAGAGATGTAATAACTTAATCCTGATTTATTCCAAGTTGCACCACCATCTATCGACTTTAACATTCCTACAGAGTAAGTGTCACCAGCATCTCCATCACCTGTAGCGAGGTACATAATATTCGTGTTTGTAGGATCAATGGCAAGATCAGTACATCCAATTACTTGACTTAATTGATCTGTGTTTGTTGACCACGTACTTCCACCATTGGTTGATTTCCACAATCCACCACCAGGTGAACCGATATAAATTGTATTGCTATTTGTTGGATCTATTCGAACAAAGTTCACACGACCTGCTCCACCAGAATTTGATGGGATAGTGTTTACAGGTCCAATTAAAGTCCAATTTCCAGCAGCTAACGATTTGTATTGATTGCGGTATTTATGGTATTCATCCCAAACGATGGAGGGATTAAAACGCTCGCCAGTTGGTGATACACGGGGAGCCATAAACCATTCCCAACGCTTGTATTGTGAGTATCCACCAATTTCAACTTCCTCATCTTCATTAAGTGCTTTACCAGTACGCTTAATTACCATGCGATTGAATTTCTCCATATCGCGTTCTTGTTTTTTGTAGTATTTATTGAAGGATTTTTGAACCTCGAAAAAATTGACTGAAGGGTCTTTCATTTTTGAAATCCAGTCTTGAGCATTAAGCATTTTAGGTATTGCAATAACAGCAATTAAAATGTAGATAAGGAGTAATTTTCTTTTCATGAAGTATAAATTGTGGTTTTAATAGCGTTTTGGCTGCTATTTATTGATCAAAGATACACAATGGAAGTTTAAGAAAATAATAGATTTTTATGAAAAAGATTTAAATTCTAGTTTAAAACAAAAATATGACAAACACCTTCAGCATTGGATAGAAAAATCCTTTCTTGGAATTGGTTTTTTACAGCAGTTTAATTTTTAATAAAACAGGGTATTGGCGAAGTTTTCCGTGTGAAAAATTAATTTTTAACTCGGAAAACTATTAATACGCTTAAGGAGTTGAAAAATCATAATTTACAGTCGAACCACTAAAAAGGACTGGATTTTTACTCCATGTTTCAATTGAATTTCGATGACGAACAACAATATAATACGAATTATTCAAAACAGCTGCAGGAAATATAAATTGCCCATTACCTGAAGTATTGATTGTCTTTTTAACTGAATACACTAAACCATATACTGGAACTGCTTGATGCAATTCAACTGTAATGGTATCACATAATAATGGGAAAGATGGATTAGATAAAGGAGAGGTCATCAAGGAACCAACGTTATAAAATCCTTGAATAAATACTTTTAAATTTAACGTTATAGTGCATCCTTCATCTATTGTTCCATTGCAGTTATCATCGATTGCGTTTCCGCAAATTTCCGTCGCACCAGGATGTATCGATGCTACATTGTCATTACAATCACCAGCAATCTTAATAGTTGTTGAATAACCGATTCCAGGACTAACGCACGCTGAAATAATTGATCCTGTATAATAACCGTCAACGTCGGCATCTAGATACCAGTTTACTGGATTATTAACTGCGATATTTATGGTTCCACAACTCCCTGAAGGAGCACATCCACTTTCACCACGAACAAAATAACTCGTTGCAGAAGTTGGTGATACAGAAATTGAAGTGCCAGTTCCTACTAATGTTCCGCCGCAAGAACCAGCATACCAACTCCAATTGGCTGAATTATTTAAATTTCCAGATTGTATACTTAGCGTTGTTGCATTGCCAGAACAAAGTGGATTTGAAGTAGCAGCAACAGTTGGAGTGCTGGCGCTTATGCAAAGTGTTCCTGCTACATTTACATTATCGATATATAATTTGTTGCCATACCCATTTATATTTTGAAATTCTAAAATCACATCTTGTTGGCCAAGGTAAGTATTCAGACTAATTGCATCCGTTCTCCATTGAGTAGAAGTTGGAGTAAAATTATTTGTCCCACTTCCTGCCGAAGAAAGTGTACTTCCTCCTTTTATATAAATTCGAGTAAACGTATTTCCGCAATCGGTAGAAATTAAGACAGCTAACGAATCAGCGTACCCAGAATAAACTTGATAAGCAACATCGAAATAGATTTTTGCATTTGAATATCCGTTAAGATTTAATCGTTTTACTTGTAACTCATCTTTCTGTCCGATTATGTTCCATGAATAATTATCAAACATCATAGAATTTGTTGATAGTGCAAAACCTCCTGCGAGTGATGACTTCGCCCAAGCATTTGAAATAGTTCCATTATCAATATTTTTCCATCCTGTTGGTGGGTCAATTGTTCCTTCAAAACTTTCTGATAAAGGCAAAGAAGAACCTATTGTACTAATATAATTTGTTTGCGTTAACGTATTATTTGTTACACCATCAGAAACATTTAAAGTAACATTATAAGTTCCAACAGAACTATAAACTACAGCAGGATTTTGTAATGTAGAAGTAGCGGGCGTTCCACCAATGAACGACCAATTTCGTGAAGTAACATTGCCAGTAGAAAGATCAGAAAATTGTACAGATGATCCCGTACAAGGATTTGTATTATCAGCAACAAAATTTGCTGTTAGAGCTCGTAAACTATTAATCGATGTTTCCCACATGCTACGTCCGTAAGTTGCAATACGTAACGAAGTGTTTGATGTTCCATCATTGAAAATAGAAAGATCAATTACATCAGTTCTTGATGGTAAATTTGTATTAAAAATACTCCACGAAGTTGCATTGCCGATTTTATAATATACAGTATTGAACGTTGCAAGAAAAATTAAATCATTGGTTGTAGAATATTCATCTGAAATAATTCCTACATGATTTGTAGTTGGTAAATTGTAGGTAATATTTGTCCATGTAACACAATTATCTATGCTTTTATAAACTTTATTGTTGCAGGTAATGTAAATTGTATTGGATGCAGTTTTTATTGTTGTAATTTTTGCTGAAGTATTTGTCGCACTAGGAACTGCATAAGCAGTAAAAGTTGGAGTTGCTGTTGTTGCATTTGTAGAAACATAAATGAACCCATCATTAGTAATAACATATAATCGATTCGTGTCTGCAAAAGAACAATGAATCGCCATAACTTTTTTATTGAAGTTGGCAATTTGAGTCCAAGTAGGAGTAGTGACAGTTAAATTATTTGTTCTATAAATAATTGTATCTGCAACGTAAGCTAGATTAGGATTATTTCTATGAAAAGTAATTCCTTGCAGTAGCGTTACTTGAGTTGGAAGCCCATAAGTAACATCGCTACCATTTACTAATCTTCTTTTATTGTTTTGAAAATAATAAACCATTGTACTATTGACGCGATAATCAAACGCACATTGTGAACCCCAGTCACCACCACGATTCGTTAACCAATTTGTTGAATTGGAATATAATTCGCCGTTATCTTGTGTCCCTATACTTATCGTTTGTTTACTTGTAGGGCTACAATTCCCATGATAAATTTCATAACCATTAATGCCATCACTTTTAGGAGTCCAATTATTTCCTGCATCAGTACTTAACCAAACACCTCCATCATTTACATCATAAAGTTGTGAATTATTATATGGGCTAGTAATTATCTGATGCATATCGGTGTGCACTTTTGCATACCAATTTGTGAGCTGTGACCATGTAACACCACCATCTATAGATTTCCAAACATCATGAGCAACGAGATATAAAATATTTGCATTTACGCGATCTACACCTATACCAAAATTATAATCACCTTGTCCTGATGAAGTAGAAAGATTATCATAATAAGTTAAGTATGGAGGAACTGTTGTTTTAATTGCTGAAAAAGAAACACCAGCATTCGTAGATTTATAAATTAATCCACTATTTGCAACCATTCCAAGGTAAACAATATTCGTATCAGCAGGAGTAACAGCTATTCTACAACCGTTGCCATTTGTGATTCCAGAAGGTAAAACTATTCCACTCGTAATCTGTGACCATGTATCACCAAAATCTGTTGATCGAAAGAATGCAGAATCCGTTGTTGCAGCAAATAATACTCTTGATACTGGTGTTCTTTGTTTTAGGTCATCAAAGGATCTAGAAGTAGTTTTTAAGGTCCATGAAGTACCAGCATTTATTGTTTTGTAAATCCCACTATTTGTGATTGCAACAATAGTATTATGATCAATTGGATCCATAATCATGTCAATCACTAATTTTCCAGTTAATGTAGTTTGCGAAAATGTTAATCCACCATTTGTAGATTTCCAAACACCAATTCCGTTGTAATAATAATTATGGTCACCAGTTCCTAAATATAAAATTTGATCGTTCGTATAGTCAATGCATATAGAAGCTAATCGACAGCTCGGCATGTTATCGGTTCCGGGAGCCACTACATAGTTTGCTCCAGCATCTGTAGAAATAAATAATCCTCCTCTTGCACTAACGGCATAAATTTTATTAGGATCCGTGGGGTGAAATTTTAATTGACTAACCCTACTCAATCCATGAATTTGCCCACTCGCATTTGTTGGAAATTTTGATGGTAAAACGGCACTCCAATTCGCAGTTTGTGCTGTTGCTAAATGATGCAAGAGAAATAAGAAAATGATAGTTGTGTAATAGTTTGATTTCATAAAACTGCGTTAAACAATTTGATTTTTTGTTGAAGAAATTATTTATTAGTTTTATTTTGTTGCTTTATTTCCGCTTGTTGTTTATTCCATAGCTCGATACGTTCTTGTTGGTTTAAAATATGTCCATTTTCTTGTACATAAGGTAATGATTGATGTCGCCAATCTTCGAAACGTTTACTTTGATATTTTAATTGATCGTACTCATTTCTTTCAGCAGGCTTCATCTTTCTTAATTGCTTTTGGAATCGTTCACGTTCACGTTCTTCTTTTCTACTCGCATTTTCATTTATTACATCATCTTCGCCTTCTGGTTTTATTCTATCTTTCCAGTAAGTTTCATAAGCTAAAACTGCTTGGTTAAAATTTACATTTTCATCATCCATCATTTTAATCCATAATGGAGTTGATTTATAATCTGATTCTTTGTAGTCAGTTTGTGCCTTCAACGTAATTGAAAAAAAGCAACATAAGATTAGGATCGAAATTCGCATATTAAATGAGCAGATATTTTTAGACTGATTTTGTTTGTACTAGAATTATTTCAGTAATTAACAATTAGTAATTAGTTTTCCCAAAAAGTAGGATTATAAAACCCTCTTATTCTTACGTGACAATTGAATACAAAGTTACAAAAATCTTATGAGAACTGCAACCACTATTTTGAATAAAGACTAGTTATCGCTAGTTCACTTTTTAGTACATAAATATATGATTAATAGATTTTTAACGTTAAATTTGAATTTGATGTTGGCCTGTTTTCATGTAATGTTAAAATGTAAATATTATGCTATATGAAACAGTATATAATAATTATGGAATTTAGTTCAATACAAACAACCTAAGGCGAATTATTGTTTTTGATTTTTTGCTATCTTTCATCAATCTACAAACTAACTATTCCATGAAAAAAAATGTAACACTAATTATTGTATTGTTGTCTTTCTACGTATTTAATGTTGATGCACAAAACAAAAAAAAGATATCTAAATTAATAGAAAAAGTTTCTTTGAAATCGGTATCGGGAGAAGGTGAAGAAGACGATGCAAAAGGTAGAATGAATTGGGAACGTAAACGATTGGCGGATCCAGCCACTGGAAAAATTCCTGCTTTTATTCATGGCAAAGAAATGGCTTTTGCGGCAACATTACCTAATGATGCGAGTTCACAACAAGGTAGAACTACAAGTTCTGTTAATTGGAATTTTCGTGGTCCGATGAATGTTGGAGGAAGGACGCGTGCATTTGCAATTGATGTAACGAATGAAAATATTATGCTCGCAGGAGGAGTTTCTGGTGGTATGTGGCGAAGTGTTGATGGTGGTTTAACATGGACACGCAGCTCTTCTTTAAACGCACATCCTGATGTTATTGCAATTACGCAAGACAAAAGATCAGGACATACAAATACGTGGTATTATTTATCTGGCGAAGCTTATGGAACTTCTTCAAGTGGTGGTGCCGCATTTTTCTTAGGAAATGGAATGTATAAATCTATTGATGGCGGTTTAACTTGGGCATCACTTCCTTCAACAGTAAGTGGTACTCCACAATCTTTTGATAATATTTGGGATGTAGCTTGGAATGTAGTTGCTGACTCTTCCAATGCTACACAAGACGTAGTTTATGCTGCTACTTATGGTGCAATATGGAAAAGTAGTAATGGTGGTACTTCGTGGAGTATTGTTAAAGGTACAACAACTAATAATGCTTATTTTACTGATGTAGCAGTGAGTGCAACAGGAAAAGTTTTTGCAAGTTTAAGTAGTGATGGGGCTACTAAAGGAATTTATCGTTCACCTGATGGTATTACGTTTACAAATATTCTTCCAACAAATTTTCCTGCAGTTTATGACAGACAAGTTATTGGTATCGATCCAAATAATGAGAACATAGTTTATTTTTTTGGACCAACACCATTAACAGGAAAAATGTCGACTGATTTTTTAGGAGATACTCTTTACAATAGCTTATGGAAGTATGAATATTTAAGTGGAACAGGAGTAGGGGCGGGAGGAATTTGGACTGATCTATCACAAAATTTACCAGGAAATATTAATGTGTTTAATGGTTTAAATACACAAGGTGGATACGATGTTGTTGTAAAAGTAAAGCCAGGTAATTCGAATATTGTTTTTATTGGTGGTACAAACGTGTATCGTTCAACAACTGCATTTTCAGATTCATTAAATACGACTGTCATGGGAGGATATGCAATTGGCGCAGCGTTGCCGTTTGTAGAGGAATATCCTGGTCATCATCCTGATCAGCATGGTCTAACTTTTTTACCTTCTAATCCAAATATTATGTTTAGTAATTGTGATGGTGGTTTGTCAAAGACACTTGATAATACTGCAACATCAGTTGTGTGGAATGAATTAAATAATGGATATATCACTTCACAATTTTATACGCTAGCTATTGATCACAGTAGCACGAATGATATAGTAATGGGAGGGTTGCAAGATAATGGCACCTACTACACCAATACTACTAACTCTCAAACATCGTGGGTACATTCTTTTGATGGTGATGGTTCTTATTGCGCGATAAGTGATGGAGGTGCAAATTATTATTTTTCAAAACAACAAGGTAAAGTTGCGCGAACAACTGTTGATCCAAATGGTATTGTTACAGCCTATAGAAGGATTGATCCTATTGGTGCTTCAGGTTATGATTTTATTAATCCTTTTGTACTAGATCCTAACGATAATAATGTGATGTATATGCCTGCTGGAAATAAGTTGTGGCGTAATGATGATTTAAGTGGAATTCCTTTATCAAATCAATGGGATAGTATCAGTACAAATTGGGTTACATTACCTGATACACTTCTTGTTGCTGGTGAACAAATTGTTTCTGTTGGAATTTCAAAGATTCCAGCACATCGACTTTATTATGGAACGAATGTGAGAAAGATTTTTAAAGTTGATAATGCAAATGTTGGTCAGCCTATTGCTGTTCAAATTACTTCTACCTCATTTCCTTCAGGAGCCAATATTAGTTGCATCGCTGTTGATCCTACTAATGCAGATAATGTTTTAGTAGTGTTCTCGAATTATAGTGTATATAGCTTATTCTATTCTAGTAATGCTGGTGCATCATGGATAAAAGTAGGAGGGAACTTGGAGCAATTTGCTTCTGGTACTGGCAATGGACCATCGTGTAGATGGGCTTCAATAATTCCAGTAAGTAATGGAACAGTTTATCTTGTTGGAACATCTACAGGGTTGTATGCAACAGATACACTTATAACCAACAATACTGTTTGGGTACAACAAGGAACAAATACTATTGGAAGTAATGTTGTTGATATGATTGACTACCGAACAACGGATGGTTTAGTTGTAGTTGGGACACATGGTAATGGCGTATTCTCAACACATATTACGAATGTGAATGATGTTACTTCAATTAATGATATTAGTGCAGCAAACGTTAATGTTAATTTATTTCCAAATCCAGTTTCTGATAAGCTGAATGTAAAAATTAGTAATTATACTTCCTCTAATAAAATTAAATTGAGTATTGTAAATGAATTAGGAATGCTAGTTAAAAATATTCCTAATAGTTCTACTGCTGGTGATTTACAAATTGACGTTAAAGATTTGGCAAAGGGGATTTATTATTTGAATGTTGATGAAGGCAAACGAAACTTTGCAAAAAGTTTTATTAAGATGTAAATTAGTTGAAAGCATTTATAATGCGTTTGTTTCGTTATGAAGCAGACGCATTTTTTTTTATTAAATAGTGATAGCTATTGATTTTTATTGTCCCATTATATGAAAATCTATATCTACTTTCACTGTACCGTTTTCTTCAGTAGAGAAATAAATAACATAAGGAGATGATTTGAATTCAGGATCATTTCTTCCTTCTGAAAGAGTTATGTATTTATTTTCTACATCTAACAAAAAGTTTTTTCCTGAAGTTGCAACTTCACTGTGGCCCGTTGTCGGATCAAAAAGTACCCAGCCTTGCCTTTTTAAATATACTTCTGGCCATGCATGAAGTGGATTCTCAGCGTCTTCGTCAACTACAATTCCAAATACTGATTTTGCCGGTATTTTATTTGCTCTACAAAGTGCAACTAATAAATCGCTGAAGTCCATACATTTTCCAACTCCTGTTTCTAAAACTTTTTCGGCTCCAATAGCTTTCTTTAGTTCATATCGAATATTATCTTTAACATAATTAAACGAGTTAACTACTGTTTCAATATCTGTATTTTTTTTAAGTTTCGCTGCTGTTTCCATGATCGTAGGACTATCGCTTTCAATATCTTTTTCTGCAACAAGATATTTCGACAAATCAGTTTCAATGTCTTGATTGTTTTTATTGATCGAATTATAAATTGTTAAATTGCATTTCAAATTAATCTTGAAACTTTTTTCGACATTTTTGAAATTATAAACCACGTAATTTGCTGAATTTACACTGTATGAATTATCTGGTTTAATGGAGTAGGAAAGGCTTCTAACTTTTTGTCGGTTGGCAATATCCTTGGGAACTGTTAACTTCAATCGTAATTGATTCATACATCCAACTATATTTACTTTGAAAGTAATTTTCAAATTAACATCTCGTTCATCAACAAAAGCATTGTTACGCGTAATATTAAGTTTCCCAACAATAGATTTGGAATAGATGTAAGACACATTCGATATCAGTAAAGTTGAAATGAAAATTATTTTTAAGTTTTTAAAATTCATAATTACAAATATTAATTTTTTAAGCAATAAATTCCCATGCTGAATGATACGCATCAATACTTTCTGTATACTCTATAAATTCTTTGTAGAAAGGATGATTTGCTAACGTTGCGCTATCACCAATTACTATAAGTCGTTCCTTTGCACGAGTGAGTGCAACGTTCATCCTTCGAATATCGTTTAGAAATCCAATTTCCTTTGTATCATTACTTCGCACTAAGCTAATAAAAATTATAGTGCGTTCCTGACCTTGAAATCCATCAACGGTTTTTACGGCAATTTTGATAGGCGAATTCTTCAACTCTTCATCCGCATCAATTAAAGAGTTGATGTATTGTACTTGTTCTTTGTATGGTGAAATTATCCCAATAGAAATTTTCTTTTTGGGTACTTCAGGTCGATGATATTGATCTAATAGTAATTTTAAATACTTAATTAATAATCCTGCTTCTTCAGGATTTGAGATACTTAAGCTTTCAGGATTAATTGTTTCATTGTATCCGCATCCAGCAGTGTCAATAAAAGTAACTGCTGTGTTCAAGAAATTGTCATCAACATTTTTGCTTAGTAAATTTTCTTTAACAGATGAATCAGCTAATAAATTTTCATCATAAAAATGTTTGTTTGAAAAATTCATGATATGTTGATGCATTCTGTATTGCGTGTTTAGCATTACAGAAATATTTTCGATATTCATACATCTTTCAAAAAGTGTTTCTTTCAATCCTTCAGCTTCAGCTTTTTTTGATTTCACAGTAGGAGGGAGCTGAAAGTGATCGCCTGCAAATATTACTCTATCGCAACGACTAATTGGAATCCAGCACATCGGTTCTAAAGCTTGTGCCGCTTCATCGATAAACAATGTTGTGAAATGTTTGTTGCGCATCATCCTTCCTGCAGAAACAACGGGAGTACAAGCAATAACTTGAGCTTTATCGAACAAATCACTAACAATGAAATCTTCTAATCCTCGTGCTTCTTGTAATATTTTTTGTGCTTCTTGATAAAATAATTTTCGTTGGTCGCGTTCTTCTCTTCCAAATGTTCGCTTATAACTTCCTGCCATCCTGAAATATTCGTCAGCAGTTTTTCGATAGTTTTTAATATCTTTAAATGATTCGTGTTTTGATATTTTAGCGTCGAGGGTATTCATCAAAACTTCTTCCGAAATTCTTGCGGGATTACCTAATCGGAGAACAGTAATTTTTTCTCGATGTAATTTTTCTGTTAATAAATCAACGGCTGTATTGCTTGAGCTACATACTAAAACTTGCTTTTCAGTTTTAAGTACTTCTGCAATGGCTTTTACAAGAGTAGTTGTTTTTCCAGTTCCAGGAGGACCATGAATTATTGCAATGTCTTTCGACGAAAGAATCTTTTTTACAGCTTCATTTTGCGATTCGTTTAACCCAATAATTTGTAATGCATCACTTGGTTTATCAAATTGCGCTTTTGTTTTTTGATAGAGAACATCGCGTAAATCTGCAAGACGATTGTTAGAAGCGTTGATTACTTTTTCAAGAGCTATATCCATCTCTTTAAAACTTGCTTCATCAAACAATAAATTGATTCCTAATTTTCCATCCTTGCACCAATCGGGAAGTTCATCAATACCTAATGATAAGCGTAATTTATTCGGACCTAAAACCTTTATCGTTCCATTGATAGGTTTTTCATCGCTATGAACATTTGAAAATAGCGCAGCGATTTTACCTCCTGAAAATTGATGAGGCTCATTGAAATTACTTGTTCGTTCTACATCGATAGAAATATATTCACCTAATCCGTATTCTGTATTAACGATACTTAGAGGATACCATGTAACGCCATTTTGTTTTCGATGATTGATATTATTACGTGAAAAATGTGCTTTATACTGCTCATAATCTTCGTCACGTTCAATCTTTAAAAGCGTTCTTAATTTTTGTAGTCGTTCCAATGGGGTGATGTAATTATTATTTATAATTGAGAATTTACATAATTATTTTCGCTGTTGTGATAGAATCTAAATTATGTAATAAGAAATATACTTATCAATTTTTTAAATTACTGAATAAATATAACTTATAACTGAAACGACAATTGTTGGAATTAAAAATAAGTAATAAATAAATCTTCTTATTTCTATTAACGACGAAGATAGAATTATTATCCGTTTATTTTTTATTGAAATTAAAGGACATACCTCTGCGACTTTCAAAAACGGATTTACTCATTAAATGACTTGTATTGTCTTTAATTGACGTGAACAATCTTTCGATCGTGGGAATTCAATATCTTAGTTTTGATGCATGGAAAACCCTTTTAAAATCAAAGCTTATGGAGTAGGGGAGTTTGCAAGTTTGTATTTTCCAGATTTTGAAAAACGAAGCGCAAGTAACCAGTTTAGAAAATGGATTATAAAAAGTGAATCGCTGAAATCAAAACTTTCAAATGCCGATTGGACGGATGGACAGAAATTGCTAACGCCGAAACAAGTCGGGATTCTTGTTGAGTTTTTATGAGAGCCGTGAATCGAACTAATAATTATTAATAAAAGTTGGAACTTAAATCTATACAAGTATCACGTATAAGAGATCGATATTGCAAGTAACAATAGTTGCAATTGTTGTTTGGATTTGTTGATTGCCGAAGTTATTGGACTTCTACTTTACTTGGTGTTCTTAACATTGCTATACAACAATGTGCTTGGTGTTCTACAAGCAAAAACTTTTGAATTTACGGGTTTTCTACTCTCAAAAATGCTAATCTAGTTGCAGTCCCCCCCATTAAAATAAGAGGTGTTAATGTAGAATACCTATCAATTGTAGAAGACCAATTTTTTTTAAATTAATACAGGGCTATATATTGAAACGATTTGCCAGATTGCATCTTCGTAAATTTGCAAAAAACAAAACAAAGGAGTTTATTTGTATAAAATAGATGCAGAAGACTATTTACTTAGATAAGTATTTTAACATTATATTTATTCTCAATTAAATTTTATTATCAATATATTTTTCTCTTCGAACCTATAAAAGGTATGCAATACAATAATTATGTTTTATGATTTCTCAGAAACATTAATCAATCTAATATCTTGCAGAATTCTGTTAGCCTCATTTTTTCATCTTTCAAAATCCCACTTGCGTTTAAACTATTTATTTCAGAAGATTGAATAATTTTTTTTAGTTTTTCAATATCATCTCTTCGGAGTTTGATATTTCCACTAGTATATGCATTATATTCTGGTAAATCTTGTAACTCCATTTCTCTTTGATTTAATGCGCTTGTAAGTACATCAAAAATGTCATTAATTTCTTTCATTTTTATTTATAGTTTTAATAGTTTGTGTTTTTTAATTTCAGGGGTAAAAATATCCATAAAATAAATTAGGTTTTTAATTATTAAATAAAACTTTATTATCTCTGTTTTGAAAAACAAAACCCAAAGCTTTAAAGCTCTGGGTTTGTTCATTTTGTAAGTTAAGAAATAATCTATTCTCTTACTGATCTACTTTTAATAGTTATAAATAGATAGATAATAAAATAAGTTAAACCAATTATAAATGCTGAAATTTTAACTGCGTAATAACTTTCTTGTTTTGTAATTATCATCATTGCGAAAGACCAAAAGATAAAAAACAACATAGATTTCTCCTTATTATCTTTTGAAGTTTTCAATGGTAAATCACCTATATTCTTTAAATTAAATATGGTCATTAACAGGAAAGTACCAAAGGTTATAATCATGATTAAGCTTACAATCCGTAATATAGTATATCCCTGATCCATACTATGTGTGGAACCCAATAGAATAAATAGTAGACCTATTGAAATTGATTTTATTATTTGAAGTTTTGAATATGCTTTCATTTTCTATAGTTTTATTATTGATACCAAAGCGCACCACTGTATCTTGAAGTTGATAAAAAATGGAAGATTTCATTCTTTAATGCAGTGGAGTAATCAGTGCGTAATGAAATAGCATCTTCAAAGCCTTCAGTATAAGACCATATTTCCGCAGTGTCTAAACAAGAAGAAATTCCATCAGCATATTCATCTATAAGGAATACTGCTGTATCATTTGCAGTTATAAGTGACGTTGGTTCTGAATCATCACCAGCAAAACGTGCAGAGTTACTAACGCATGTTAGAAATGAGGAATAAGACATTAGTGCCTCATTAGTTGTATCATAACTTGTACTGTTGGCAGAATTATATGCAAGTACGGCATAATATTTTATTTTTTTATACATTTTTAAAGTATCCGCAATATTATCTTTATCATAAAGTGAATCCTTAATAGTTGCAATTTTTGTGCAAACTGCATTGTGAATCATACCTGTACTTTCATTTGGATTCTTTTCATTTGATGTCATTAAAAAAGAAGAACTTGGAGTAGAAGGACTTTCATTTCGACCAAACGCATATAGGCAAGACCCTCCAATGCCACCAATAGCTGCTCCAATACCTATTCCCCACAATCCAAAACCTTCCCCCATTTCTCCACCTCCAAATGCTCCAGCTCCATCCGCCAAAATAGTTGCCCATGCCTTTGCCTTAGCAGAGCTGTTTCCATGGTGATTGTTCTTCCTATTTTCCACATACATCTTTACTTGTTCATTACTATTTATTGAAGTTGTTGATCCTGATCGAGGGTTATCGGTCTCTTTTTTGCAGGAAGTTATTACCAAAAGTACTAATGCAAATGTTGAAATAAATACACTGTTTTTTATAATAAAATATTTTTATAGTTAATTGACAAATCTATTTTATTAGTGTAGAAAATCAAAGTGAAAAGTAGAAATTTTTATGAAGTATTGGTGATGAAAATAATTTATATAGGATAATTTTTCTGCCCCACTTTTTCATTTTCTGCCCCACTTTTTCGTTTTTGATGATATTTTAGGGGAAAAAGATTGATGTAGAAAACCATTGAGATTTACCTCTGTAAACTGATGTTTTTAGGCATAAAAAAAGCCCCAAAATTGGAGCTTTTAACTTGCGGTGAGGGCGGGATTATTCCGCAAAGCGGAATGATCCCGTAGTGGGGGATGCAAGTATTCATTCAAAAACTTTGCAGAAATGCAAAGTTTAATTTCTTGTTTCATCCATCTTCTGAAAACGAAAAAGTTTTCAGCGATGGCTGTAAACAAGAAAACCCTGCTGAAAGAGCAGGGTTTTGAATGAACACTTGCGGTGAGGGCGGGATTCGAACCCGCGGTACAGTTTCCCGTACGACAGTTTAGCAAACTGTTCCTTTCGGCCACTCAGGCACCTCACCTCTTAAGGTCGGCAAAAGTATAAAATCTTGCCGTGCGAACAAACCCTTATTTTAATTTTTCTTGAAGCAAGTTGCTATCAACCTGAATTTTATATTTGTACAGAAGCCAAATCTATATGTTACCATTTACATCAATAAAAAATACCACAGCTTTTTTGTCATTCTTATGTCTGGCAACAGCCTGTAATTTATCTCCTAAAAAGGTAGATAACACCCAAAATGGATCAGGAATTTATCTTGCACTCGATTCTCCTTCAACTCGTTCAGCTAACTGGTCGGATAAGAATACAGTGCTTGTACATATCATCGCCGATCCCGATAATCTGCATCCTACCAATGGTACTTCTCAAACAAGAGCGGAGCTGAGTCTTTATTTAAATGGTTCTCTTTTGCGTACCGATCTCCGTACAGGTGAACTAAAACCTGGATTATGTACTGCCTTACCCATAATTTCTGAAGATCATTTGCGGCTAACTTTCGAATTAAAAGACGGCCCTTTATGGGATGATGGAAGCCCATTGACGGTTCAAGATGTAATTTTTACTGCTAAAGCAGCTAAATGTCCATTGACAGATAACCCTGGCTTTAAACCTTATTTTGAAATGATACAGGATGTGGTTGCTGATCCTTCTAACACAAAAAAGTTTACGGTGATCATGAGTAAGGCTTATGTTCAGGAAATGGCAATATGGAGCGATTATCCTATTATTCAACGTGCATTTTATGATTCATCGGATGTACTCTCGAAATTTACTTTCACTCAGTTTGATGATCCTAAATTTAAAAGCAGCGAGCAACCCAATTTAGTTCAGTGGTCAACAAATTTTAATGCTCCTGAAAAAGGCTTCGATCCAAAAATGATTAGTGGCATTGGTGCATATAAATTGGATTCATGGCAAACGGGACAATCAATAGTTCTTGTAAAAAAATCAAATCATTGGTCAGAAGATTCTGAAAATTATTGGGAGACCGCACAGCCAGAAAAAATAATTTTTAAAGTGAATAGAGATGCTGCATCTCAGAAGTTGGAATTCGGCAACCAAATGTATGATGGATCGGCAAATTTGGGAATTCGTACATTGCTCGATCTGCAAAGTGATTCTACATTCAATAAAAATTACCATTCAAAGTTTATGGATTCATACGGATATACTTACATCGCTTTTAACATGAAACCTGATGGTACTAAACATCAAAAGATTTTAACGGATGTACGTGTGCGCAAAGCTTTGGCGTTATCTTCTCCCGTTGCTGATTTAATTAAAATTATTAATCGTGGCATTAATAAACGAATTAATGGACCAGTTTCTTTATTGAAAAAATCATACAATAAAAATATTCCATTGGTTCCTTTTGATGTGAATGCGGCAAAGAAATTACTTGAAGAAGCAGGTTGGAAAGATAGCGATGAGAATGGTGTTCTTGATAAAATTATTGATGGAAAAAAAGTGCAATTTGAAATTGAGTTAGCTTATTTAACAACGCAGGTGGAGTGGAAAGAAATGTCATTGATGATTGCAGAAGGAATGGCGAAAGTAGGAGTAAAAGTGAATGCAACGCCATACGATTTTCCATTATGGATGCAAAAGGCAACAAGTCATGATTACGATATGATTATCGGATCTTGGGGAGGAAGTTCTGGTTCTGAAGATTATGAACAATTATGGTCGTCGAAGAGTTGGGTAAACGGCGGACCGAATTATACTGGATTTGGTGATGCATCTTCAGATGCAATTCTTGATAGTCTCAATGTTACATTCGATGAACAAAAGCGATTAGATCTTGAGCAACAAATGCAACAAAAAATAAGTGATCAGCAGCCGTATATTTTTCTTTATCAATTGGTACGTCGTTGTGTAGTTCATAAACGTTTTGCTGGTGCTGAATTTTATGCTGAAAAACCTGGCGTGATGTATAATAATTTGCATGTAGCGAATAGTCCTGTTGCAAAAAATTCAACTGTAGCGCAGTAATAAAATGATATGATACAATTACTGATAAAGCGAATAGGAGCACTGTTTTTTTCGCTGACGGTAATTATTGTTATTGGTTTTTGGTTGACACAAGCAATGCCTGGTGATCCAGTGCAGAGAATGTTAAGCACCACAAATCATTTAGAAGTTGGAAATATTGAAAATTATTCTCAAAAATATGATCAATTGTATTATCAATTGGGATATGAGATTCCTGATTTTTATTTTACATGGACAAATTTATGTGTACCAGATTCGTTTTATAAAATTCCACAACTCAATAGAAGAAATCAGTTAATTTTACTCAGCACAGAAACAGGAAACGCATCTGATGTGAATGCTTTCAGAAAAGCTGAAGAGCAATTAATGTTTCAGATTAGTTATTCTAATAAAATTGACAAAGAAGTTAAAATTGAGTTACAAACATTTGTTAATCGTATTCAGCAACAAACAAAAACAGCTGATATTTCTGCTTCAATTTTAAATTATAAAGAATTTAATAGAGCGCAAGATGTTGAACTATTAACATCCTTTAATTTAGTAAAAAAATACTTTTACACTTTTGAAAATGAAAAAGCAACTTGGAAATTATGGGTACCAGTGATCAAATTTCATTCGAAGAATCATTTTCAACAATGGCTATTTGGGAGTACTAACATTGCAACAACAAACTATAATGACAGAGGAATCTTTCAAGGTGATTTAGGTTACTCAACAGTAACACATCGATCAGTAAGTTCAATTTTAAAAAAGGCTTTTGAAATAACGTTTATCTTATCAACGCTTGCAATTTTTATTGCTTTATTCTTTTCAATCCCGATTGCAATCGTATTGGTATTATTTCGAAATAAAAAAATTGTTCAACTTGCTCCAGGAATTTTATTGTTCATCTATACTATACCTGTTTTTTTTCTTGGAACATTGTTGTTAATGATTTTTGCAAATACCTCAGTTATTGTATTGTTTCCTTCATCAGGGATTGCACCTGCTGGAGGTTTCAGTATAAGTCTTTCTTCTTGGCAAATATTTTTACACACTTTACCATATCTTGTTTTACCGTTAATTACTTATACCATTGGTTCACTTGCATTTTTTATTCGCCTTGTGCAAGCTTCTTTAATCGATCAATTGGATACTGATTATGTTAAAACAGCAAGAGCAAAGGGTGCAAGTGAAAAAAGAATTGTTAATATTCATGCACTGCGCAATTGTTTAATTCCACTCGTTACTTCAGCAGCAACAGCTTTCCCAGCGATGATTTCAGGCTCTATCATTTTAGAAAATATTTATTCTATTCCTGGTATGGGAACTGAAATGGTTCGTGCTGTGCAAAATCTTGATTACCCAGTCATGATTGGATTTTTTCTATTGATGGGTGTCGTTACTATTTGTGTTTATATGTTTTCCGATTTATTGCATAGCTATATCGATCCTCGAATACATTTTAGAGTGAAGGAGGAAGCTCATGCGTAATATCTGGCATCTAGCACGGAAAAAATCATCGTTTAGATGGGCTGCACGCTTTTTATTTGTCGTTGGTTTTGTTGCTTTCTTTTCTCCTTTCATTGCAAGTGAACAACCATTGTTAGTTTATAATCAACACGGATTACAGTTCCCAGTTATAAGAAATTTATTAAAAAATAATGTAGGATTATCAAACAGCACTGATTGGAAATCTCAAAAAAATGGGTTAGTTATTTTCCCACTTATTCCATGGACCGCTGGAAAAGGTGATTATGTAAATGCAGATTATAAAAGCCCATTTGCGCAACAAATACTTTTGGATAATCAATCAAAGGAAATTTCGATGCCATTGCGATATCGACATTGGTTTGGGACTGATTTGAGAGGTGCGGATGTACTTGCAGGAATTATAAATGGCGCTGGAGTTTCAATTAGAATTGGATTTATTGCAGCACTACTTGCATTTCTATTGGGATTGTTAATTGGTGGAGTTGCGGGATGGCTTAAAGAATTTGGCTTACAACTTAGTTTAGGTTTTTGTTTTGCGATGCTCCTCTTTTTAATATTTGTAATTCAATTATTTTTTATAAAGAGTAACTCAATGAATTCATCTATTTTATTTAAATTTATTATCATAATTATTTCGTTGTTTATATTTGTAAAGGTTGGGCGAAGTCTATCCTATTTTTATTTTTTCTCAAAAAAAATTAAAATTCCCTTTGATGCATTCGTACTACGATTAATAGAAATTGTAAGTAGTTTTCCAAAGATTGTACTGATCTTAGTTTTTGCTGGTTTCTTCAAAGCATCAATTGGTTTATTAATTTCATTACTCGTATTTACAGGTTGGCCTGATTTTGCTCGGATCATCCGTTCTGAGTTTATTCGATTGAGTAAATTCAACTATATCGAAGCGGCTAGGCAAATTGGTGCTAGTGACCGACGAATCATTCTTCGCCATATTTTACCAAATGCTATTGTGCCAATTTTGGTAACATTCGTTTATGCAATTGCATCGTATATGCTTATTGAAGCTGGACTAAGCTTTTTAGGAATAGGAGTACCGCCAACAGAAGTTACATGGGGTTCGTTAATGGCATCAGGAAAGGAAAATTTAAATGCTTGGTGGTTGATACTTTTCCCTGGAATGATGCTAACTTTAACGATAGCATGTTTTCATACTGTTGCAGAGGGATTGCAAAATCAATTAACAAAATAAATGGATTAACTTTATTAGATACTATTTTTTACCGATATAAAATGATACTTTACCTAGAAATTTAAATTGCTATTATTTAAGAAATTAACTTTATAAGAATGTTTTCTATGAACAACTCCACTAAATTAGTTTTATCACATATTATAGGTTGGACATTTTTTCTCTTTCTTGTATTTCTTTTGCCGATAGCTCCTCCTAAATCTATCGAAAACGAATCAATAGGAATGGGTTTTAAAATTGTATTGGGATTAATGATATTTGTATTGATTGGATTTTATTATTTGAATGCCAATATTCTTTTTCCTAAATTATTTTTGAAAGGGAAAAGAGTCAACTATTTTTTTTGTGTTTTTACGGTTTTAACATTGCTTTTTATTATTCCAGTTATTGTAGGAGCTATCATTCATCCTTCTCAAATAGGAATTGATAATCATCGTCCACGACCGAGTTTTTTATTAGCAACGCTAGTTATGTTTTTTATAATATTCATTGCCAGTTCATGGCCATTATTAATGAAACAATGGTTTTTGCTTGAAGGGAAAAATAAAGCAATTGAATATGAAAAAACTGTAACAGAGTTATCACTTTTGAAATCACAAATCAATCCGCATTTTTTGTTTAATACATTAAATAATATTTATACATTGGCAATCACGAATTCAACACAAACTCCTGAAGCTATTCTCAAACTTTCGAAGTTGATGCGTTACTTAATGAATGATTCACAACAAAAGTCGGTTCCATTATCAAAAGAAATTGAACATTTAAGTCAATACATCGATTTGCAGAAATTGCGTATCACTGAAAAAGTAACTATTGATTTTATTGTTGAAGGTGATACCTCGTTAAAAGAAATTGCTCCATTAATTCTATTGCCGTTTGTGGAAAATGCTTTTAAATACGGAATTTCAGCACATAATATTTCTACTATTCAAATACAAATTATAATAATGGATAATTTGGTTTCATTGAAAGTTATTAATCCAATTTTTAGAAGTAATACAATCCTTTTAGAAGCCAGTGGAATTGGATTGGCGAATGTAAAACGAAGGTTAGATTTACTATACGAAAATCATCATCAATTAAACATTACAAATGATGATGATAGATTTGTTGTTAATTTAGAAATTATCTGCTAATGTTACGAACTGTTATTGTGGATGATGAACCACTTGCTATTAATCTTCTTAGAAATTATTGCGCTCAGATTCCCTATATTCATGTGTTGGAAACATTTACTGATGCATTATCATGTTCAGATTATTTAAAAAAAATAAATGTTGATTTGCTTTTTTTAGATATTAATATGCCCGATATTTCAGGTCTAGAATTTTTTAAAAGTATCAAAAACCCACCTGCAGTAATATTTTCAACTGCCTATAGTGAATATGCTGTTCAAGGATTCGATTTGTCAGCAGTGGATTATCTTTTAAAGCCTTTTGATTTTGATAGATTTCGTAAAAGTGTGGAAAAGGCTAAGGACCAACATTATTTTAAAAATCAAAAAATCCCAAAAGAATCAGCATATATTTTTATTAAATCGGATTACCAATTATTAAAAGTGAATGTGATAGATATCGTTTTAATAGAAGGACTCGATGATTATATTAAGATTTATACAGACGGTAAAATGATTCTTACTTTAATGAGCTTAAAAGCTATATTAGAAATTTTACCTGAAAATGAATTCGTAAGAGTGCATCGTAGCTTTATTGTTCCTTTATCTAAAATTAGAAGCATGAATAAAAAATCAGTTCGTGTTGGTGAGCAAGAAATTCCTATTGGAAATACGTATGCGCAAGCATTTTTTAGCAAAGTAGAGAATAGTTCTGATGGTTTAAATTTGAAATGACCGATGAAAAAGTAATCCTAACCTAGTTTTAATGTATTGATAGTATTTTCATTTTAATATTTGCAAATAATGTTTCTTTAAATGCGTTCTATCTTAACATAAAAAATTGTTATGAAATTAAAAAGTAATATAGCAACTAGCGAATCTGGCTTTGTTTTCAACCCAACTTCTGGTGACTCCTATTCTGCAAATGCTGTTGCAGCAGAGATAATGTTACTCTTAAAAGAAAATAATTCTATTAAAGAGATAAAACAAATAATGCTTTCACGATATGAAGTTGATTCAAGTCATTTTGAAAAAGATTTGGATGATTTCATTGCACAGTTACGTGATCAAAATCTTTTAGAATTATGACCAACTTAATGTTATCTCCAATAGAATTGGTAATCGCTGTTACTGGTCTTAATGCAATTGATAGCCCCGGACCAGGCGTATCTGTAATTCGCGCTATTCGTGATTGTAAAGATTTTAAAGTACGTATAGTTGGTCTTTCTTATGAATCATTGGAGCCTGGGATTTACATGCATGATATCGTTGATAAAACGTATCAGATACCTTATCCATCAGCTGGCACAGAATCACTTTTAAATCGTCTTACGGAAATTAATATTCAAGAAAAGATAGATGTGTTAATACCAAATTTTGATGCTGAGTTACATAATTTTATTAAAATCAGCGATGCCTTATTAAAAATTGGTATAAAAACTTTTCTTCCTTCACATGAACAACTTGATTCTCGTGATAAAATAAATTTGTCGGAGTTTGGAAAGAAAAATAATTTTGATGTTCCAGCAGATAAAATTTTGTATCGAATGGAGGATCTGCCAATGGCTGCTAAAGAGTTAGAATTTCCAATTGTTGTTAAAGGAAAATATTACGAGGCAACGGTTGCTTATACTTTAGAGCAAGCGCAAAAGGCTTTTCTAAAATTACAAGCTAAGTGGGGATTGCCAATTATTGTTCAACAATTTATTTCTGGAACTGAAATAAATATTGCTGCGTTAGGTGATGGGGAAGGAAATGCAATAAGTGTTATTCCCATGCGTAAGTTATACATCACTGATAAGGGTAAGGCATGGGCTGGAGTTACTTTGGAAGATGATTCTCTCATTGATATGGCAAAACGCTTTATTGAAATTACAAAATGGCGCGGTGGCTTCGAAATAGAAATAATGCGTTCTCCTGAAGGTGTTTTATATATTATGGAAGTGAATCCTCGCTTTCCAGCTTGGATTTATTTAACTGCAGGAGCAGGGCAAAATCAGCCCGCAGCATTAGTTAAAATGGCAATCGGTGAAAAGGTAATTCCGTTTACTAATTATCAAGTAGGAAAAATATTTATTCGCTATGCTTGGGACTTGATTACAGACATTCAAGAATTTCAACAAATTTCTGCATTCGGTGAGTTGTAATTATTATTAATCAATTATGGAAAAGCTAAAATACGAACGACCTGTTATTAAGAAATTGAATGCAGGTATCATGAATAAATTTGGTATGCGTACGGAGTTTACTCCACACACACATATTGAAGGTGTTGCAGTAAAAGATATTATTGCAAAATATGGTTCGCCAGTTTTTGTAATTTCTGAACGTCAAATTCGTAAGAACTATCAACAAGCCGTTAGATCTTTTCGTACACGATATCCAAAAGTGCAATTTGCATGGTCGTACAAAACGAATTATATGAATGCTGTATGTAAAGTTTTTCATCAAGAAGGATCATGGGCAGAAGTTGTTTCTGGTTTCGAGTACCATAAAGCATTAGGCAATGGAGTGCCTGGAAATAAAATTATTTTTAATGGTCCTGATAAACGAGAAGAAGAAATCATATTAGCAATTAATAACGATTCCCTAATTCATGTGGACCATTTTGATGAATTATTTTTGTTGATGGAGATAGTTGAGAAAATGGATAAACGTCCTCGTGTCGCTATTCGCGTGAACATGGATACTGGAATTTATCCAATGTGGGATCGTTTTGGATTTAATTATGAAAATGGACAAGCATGGAATGCTATTAATAAAATAATGGCGTCTGAGAAACTTGAATTGGTAGGATTGCACTCACATATTGGAACATTTATGTTATCCACAGCCGCCTACGCTGTCGCTACCTCTAAACTTTGTGATCTCGCTTTTAACTTCAATAAAAAATTTGGTAAGGCGATTCAATATTTGGATTTAGGAGGTGGATTTCCATCTTCAAATACTTTAAAAGGTGCATATTTACCTGGTGCGGATACCGTACCTTCAATAGATGAATTCGCCGAAGCAATCACATCTACCGTACTTAATTATGGCTTTAAACAGGACGAACTTCCTTTGCTAATTTTGGAAACTGGCAGAGCATTAATTGATGATGCTGGGTTTCTTTTAGGTTCTGTATTAGCAACTAAAAGATTAAGCGATGGGCGACGTGCAACAATTTTAGATTTTGGTGTGAATATATTATTTACTTCATTTTGGTACGATCATAAAATAACTCCAGCACAAGAATTTAGTCATCACACAGAAGATATGGTTTTGTTTGGTCCACTTTGTATGAATATAGATGTTGTACGCGAAACAGTAAATCTTCCTTTACTTCAAAAGGGTGATCAAGTGGTGGTGCATAAAGTTGGTGCATATAACATGACGCAATGGATGCAGTTTATTAGCATGCGACCTTCCATCGTGATGATTGATGAGAATGAAACAATGCATCAGATTCGTAAACCAGAAACTTTAGCATATCTCGAATCATTAGAAAATATTCCAGATCATTTGCAGCAAATTAAATTGTAATATGCGTAAGCTGAAAGAAGATTGTTTTTCTGTGCTTTTGCCAGGATTGCTTAATAGCTATTCTGTAATCTTTTTCGCAAGAAATATTAAGTTTGGAATTTTATTGCTGATCGTAAGTTTCTTTAATCCTGTTGCTGGATTATCTGGATTAATTGCAGCTATGATTGCCCTTTTTACATCATATTTAATGGGCTATAGTAAAGAATTAATTCGTGATGGATTGTATAGTTTTAATGCATTGATGGTTGGAATAGGATTAGGGACATTTTATCAAGTATCTTCCATCTTTTTTCTTGTATTAGGATTCTCCGCATTGTTAACATTTATTGTCACCATAGTTATTGCTGGTTGGTTAGGTAAAAATAAATTACCGTTTCTTAGTCTGCCTTTTCTATTTACATTTTGGCTATTACTTCTTTCAACAAGAGAGTTTTCACAACTAGGATTAAGTGAACGAAATATTTATTGGATAAATGAAATGGTGTCGATAGGAGGTAAGCCACTCTTTGATTTTTTTAATGTGATTGAACAATTGAATTTACCAATTGTTATTTCAGCATATTTCCATTCACTCAGTGCAATATTTTTTCAAGATAATTTAATCGCAGGAATTTTAATCGCATCTGGAATTTTATATTATTCGCGAATAGCTTTTTCGCTCAGTTTAATTGGATTCTTTTCAGCAATTTTATTTTATCATCTTACTGGAACTGATCTAAATAAATTAAACTATTATAATTTAGGTGCAAATTTTATTATGGCATCTATGGCCATTGGTGGATTCTTTACAATCCCCTCAGCTTGGTCGTATCTTTGGGTGATATTATTAACGCCCATCATTACTTTTTTTGTGTTAGGTACTGAAGCTATTCTTCATCCTTATCAGTTGCCTGTATATTCACTTCCCTTTTCTGCAGTAGTAATTATCTTTCTATATTTTTTGTCATTTCGATTACGCATAAAAAAATTATTCTTAACTACTGTTCAATATTATTCGCCAGAAATAAATCTTTATACTTTCCGAAATAATTTGGAACGACTTCGTGATAATTATTATGTCCCTTTGTCATTGCCTTTTTGGGGTGAGTGGATGTTGTCACAAGGATACGAAGGGGGAATTACTCATAAAGGCGATTGGAGTAAAGCACTCGATTTTATGATTCTTGATGAACAGATGAAAACGTATTCCGATCCTGGTATTGTTACTGAGCATTATTTTTCTTTTAATAAACCAGTACTTGCAGTCGCAGATGGATTTGTAGAAGAGATAATCGATCAAGTAGAAGATAATACTATCGGACAAGTTAATACTGAGCAGAATTGGGGTAATACAATTGTAATTAGACATAACGTTGGGCTTTATTCAAAATTATCACATCTAAAAGCTGGTTCAATAAAAGTAAAAACAGGCGATTGGATTCAAAAAGGTCAATGGATAGCTAATGTTGGGAATTCTGGTCGGTCTCCTGAACCTCACTTGCATTTTCAGATGCAATCAACGCCACATGTTGGTGCTCGAACTCTTAGTTATCCAATGGGGCATTTTATGACTAGAGATTCTAATGGATATCATCTTCATAATTTTGAGATACCAGACGAAGGGCAACTCGTCTCTAATGTTTTATTAACTCCTTTATTACAAGAAGCTTTTCGATTTCAACCAGGCACAAGATGGAAGTATTCTTATTCAATAAATGATGAAGCGATTTCTGAAGAAATAATTGAATGCTTTACTGATGAATGGAATCAATCTTATTTGTATTCGCATAAATCTAAAAGCATTGCCTACTTCATCAATAATGGAACATTATTTTATTTTACTCATTATGTTGGCAAAAAAAATGATTTACTTTATCATCTTTATAGAGGAGCTTACAAAGTTTTATTAGGCTATTATCATGAATTAATTTTAGAAGATTATTTCCCACTTCATTTTATAAAATCAAATAAATTTCTTTGGATGCAGGATTTCATTGCGCCATTTTATATTTCCTTGAAATCTAAATTTAAAATTTCTCCTACTTATGTTGACAATATTTATCAACCATTTAGCATTGTATTAAATAGTGAAACTGGAACACAACAGAATAAAAAATTTAATTCCGAAATAAATTACAAATTAGAGATCTTTAATGGTCGTATTAGCAGAATTACTGGTGTTGGAAATATATTTAAGTTGGAGGCGGTATGTCAAGAGCTATAATTTTATCATTGTTGTTTTCTACTCAAATTGCATTTGGACAATCTAACTCTGATACACTAACTTATTTAAAAGTTGATAGTATTTCTTATTCACTTTATATCAATAAAAATTGGAAAGAGCTTACTAAAGTTGGTCGTTCTTCTCTAAATAGAGGTATTGATTTTCCTAATTTAAGATTGCGTTTAGCAGATGCTGCTATTGCACAGAATCATCCTTCCGTTGCATTAAAACACCTCGATAAGGCTTATGAATCCGATGCCACACAAGCATATATGCTTAAACAATATATTTTATCACACCGAATGTTAAATAATATTGATGAGTCACGATATTTTCTTTCAAAAACAGATTCAAGCACCCATAAAATATTTAATCAACGAAAAGTTCAATTACTTGATCAAATATTTTTTGATATTGGTGTGATACATCCAAGTGATAGCGTGAGGAATAATTTAAATCTATTTAGATTTGGAATTCAGTCAAGGTTGAATTGGAGATGGACGATATATCAATCATTTCAATACTATAATCAGTCATCCATAGTAAAAGTTCCACCTCCACCTTCTCATGGACCACGACGACCAATTGAAACTAGTTTGCCAATTTCCCAAATTGATTATTATTTAAGGACACGTCTTCAAGCATCTCGTAATTTATCTTTTGGATTAGCATATCATTTTCTTCAAAGTAATGATAATGGATTATTAGAATTAGGATATGGAGGTTATTTTAATGTTCGTAAAACAATGCCGTATGTCACACTCAATTTAGATGCAGGATTTTCCAACTATACGAATACTCATCAAAAACAAATTGGCATTTCTAGTAAAGTGTTTCCATTTGGAAATTACTCTTGGTATTTATTATCTGGTGTAGATTTACTTAATAATTCCGATTCTGGAAATGTTGTTATTGAAAATTTCGGCACAGGAATTAAATTGCAAAAATCAATTTGGACTGAATTTAATATTTCATTTGGCGATAAACCTAACTTCGTTGAAAATAATGGTGAGTTTATTTATAATTCAATTGATTTAACACAAACTAAGTTTGATGCCATAATTTATTTTGAACTAACTCATCATATTACACTATCTGTTGATTATCGCTTTGAGCAAAAACAACAATTAGTAAGAACAAGAAATACTTACGTTAACTATAATCAACAAGGTTTAATTGGAGGACTAATATGGAAATTGTAAAAAGGAGTTTGGTAGTAATAATCTGTTTATGTGCTCCACTATTAATGAGCGCTCAAACATTGGGTATTGATGAAAAAGCTTTTTCATCATCCTACACATTGGAAACAACTGGAGATTATGCTAAAGCTATTTTGGCTATTAAAGAAATTAATGCACCAGAATCGTATGAATATAATTTGCGATTAGGTTGGTTGAATTATTTGGCGAAAGATTATGTGAGTTCGAAAGCTCATTATGAAAAATGTATACAACAAATGCCCTATAGCATTGAAGCTAAATTTGGATTAGTGTACCCACTTGCAGCATTAAATTCGTGGGACTTAGTAATTGCTCAATATCAAAACATTTTAAAAATAGATGCGCAAAATACTACGGCAAATTATAGATTGGGACTAATTTATTACAATCGAAAAAATTATGTGGAATCAATCAGTTATTTTGAAAAGGTGGTTAATTTATTCCCTTTCGATTACGAAAGTTCCTTGATGTTAGGTTGGAGTAAATTATTATCTGGTAAATCAAACGAAGCAAAATTGCTTTTCAATAAATCACTTTTGATAAGACCGGGAGATACTTCTGCAAATGAGGGTTTATCAAAGATTAAATAAACGGAAAGAGTTCTGAAACGATTGCTTCAGAACTCTTTTTCTATCTGTTGAACAATTCCTTATTTTATTGAGAAAACAATATTTGAAACGGGCATTTCTACACCTGCATCATTTTTTGCTGTTACTTCTTTTAAGAAAACAGTATCTCCAGGTTTAAGTGTGTCCATCGCTTTCCTCGCAAGAAACGGAATTCCAGCATTGCCAATTCCAAATTCTTGGGTTTGTAACGGATTCATAGTAATCATCGTAAAAGAGAATTGTTGTAAAGTATACGTCTTTTTGTCACTTCCAATTACTTGTAGCGGCGTAAAGTCTGCCCATGCTTTAGCATCGTCTAGAGTAACCTTATTGCTCATGTCCTTATCGAGCGACAAGTGACACTTCATGATTGCTGGTTTCGCTTTAATTGATCCTTTGCTATTTGCTTTTGGTTTTTGCTGTGCTTGAACTTCTTGCGTTCCGAATAGCGTAACTGTAGCTGCCAAGAGGAGTATGCTGATGATTTTCATTTTGTTTTACATTTAATTAACGAAAGTAGAAAAGCTTTTCGGCATCTGTATTAATTAAGCAACTTTTTTTTATCAAAAGCGTAAGAATTGTATACGTATGTCCAATTTTAATTTGTCTTCAATCCTATCCTTTGCAATTAATATGAAGTTTGTCCGAATAATTATTATTTTATTAATGACATTGTCGGTCTCACATGCCGAGTTGCCTTTTAACCCATTAATTGCCGAGAACTTTTTATTAACTCATCATCAAAAAGACACTATTCGTGTAAATTATCTCCAAAATTTATGTTTTTATTACCGTACTAATGATCCTCATAAGGCATTGGAATTAGCCGATGAGGCACTTCAAATTTCTAGAAAAATTAATTATAGATTTGGAATAGTTTATAGTTTAAATCATTTAGGAACTATCTATAATGCAAAAGGTCAAATCCAAAAGTCGCTCAACTATTATCTTGAAGCGGAACGTATGGCTCCTTCTAATGACTTAAATGTTCAAAAAGGTATCGCATTAGCAATAAATAATATCGGAATTATCTATGAACAAAGGGGTAATTATGAACTTGCTATAGATTATTTATCTCGCGCATTGGCAATTGATAATTCCATAAAGTATACAAGAGGAATTGCTCGCGAATATGGAAATTTAGGTAAGCTAATGCTTGATATCGATGATCCAGATTCTTCACTTTATTATTTATATCGAAGCTTGGCCATGGATAGTAGTATTGATAATCGAATCAGTATGGTTGAAACTTATACTGATATTGGTAGAACTTTTTCGTACGAAAAAAATTATAGTTCAGCCCTTGCCGCTTTTAAAAAATCTTTTGCGCTATTAGATGAAGATGATATAAGTGGTGTAGCCTACTACCATCAAAGTCTCGCAATTACTTACCGACTGATGGGTGAAAATGATTCTGCATTATATCATCAACAATGTGCATTCAATTTAGCATCAACGCTCGATTCAAAAGTGCTCATAAGAGATGCTTCTTTTGAATTAGCAATTCTTTATAGGTTGAAAAGTGATTATAAATCTGCCTTATTTTATATCGATAAATATAATTTCCTTAATGGATTTCTAACAGATCAAAAGGCAGCATCACTTTTAGCAGATATGCGCGAGAAGTACGAATCGGAAAAAAAACAAGAACAGATTGTAGGGTTAGAAAAAATTAAAGAGAGAATGGAGTTTTTTAATTCCAATCTTCTTAAATTTAGAAATGGCTTGTTCATTTTACTTACGATATGTATGCTTTTAGCGGCAACAATATATAAGGCTTATCGTGATAAACGTCGCGTTAACCGTGAGTTAATGCGAAAGTTTGGTGAAGTGCGACAGATGAACGAA
>JBBRAW010000025.1:0-36268 GCA_038206385.1 Bacteroidia bacterium
AGCCATTGATCACTTCACCGATCATCATCCAATTGTAGCGCAAAGTAAATTACGATTAAGAAATGAGTTTCGGAAATATGCTCCTGTTATTGTAGATGTTTTTTATGATCATTTTTTAGCTCGTGATTGGGAAAAATATCATCATCTTCCTTTAGCGGATTATACTAAAAACATTTATCAGTTATTAGATGATCATGCATCAATATTGCCTGACCGAACGAAGTATATGTTGAACTATATGAAAGTGCAAAATTGGCTTTTAGGATATGCTCAACTTGAAGGAATGGAAAAGGCATTGAATGGATTATCACGTCGTACAACCTTCGAATCAAAAATGGAATTTGCGCATATTGCTTTAAGAGAAAACTATAATGACTTCGACAAAGAGTTCACTGAATTTTTTCAGGAATTGAGAATGTTTGTGAGTACGATGATGATGAAATAAAAAAAGCCCTGTAGTTCGAAGACTACAGAGCTTTTTTTGAAACTACTATTCAATTAATTTTTTACAAACTTAACATTGTAATTTCCTTTATCACCTGTAACATTGATAAAATAAAATCCTGCTGACTTATTACCTAAATCTATTGTGATTTTATTTTCACCTTTTAATGCATGATATTGTTTTGTTGAAACTTCTTTACCAAGATTATCTTTTAATGCAATTACAAGATTTGTATTTTCTTTTGCATTAATCGTAAATGTAATATCATTCTTTGCTGGCATTGGATACATATTGCTAATGCCATAATATGAATTCGCAGTATTTTCATCAATACCAACAGCGCATAATGGATCACCTGCAACTAAAAGATTAAAAGCAATTGATGTTCCTGTTGTAGTACAAGTAGGATCAAGTGTTAAGTCTTGAAGGAATTGTGGTGAAGGGATATTTTTTACTGCGTTACCGAAGATGATTGGAGTCCAATAATATGTTGCTCCTGGAGCTAGAAGTAAGAATGTACCATTATTTACAAATGTTCGCGTTGTAGTATCTGGCACAGGACTATTGAAAGTAGAACTTGTTAGGAATGAAGGATCATTTAAAGGATCTACACTTCCAGTTATTGAAGCAGTAGAAATTACCCATGCAATACCGTTATATGAACCATTGTTGGGAGCAATAGCCCCGATAGCACTTACTTGCAAAGTGTCACCAAAGCATACATTTGCTGCAGTTTGAGTTGTAGTTCCTAATGTTAATGAAGGGTCTGTGCAAGTAATAGATTGTAATCGAGTAACTTTTATGCAAAATTCTCCTCGAGAAACTGATCCAGCATCACTATAGCCATCCACCATTAAATAATATGTTACTCCGGGAATAGTTCCAAATGAAAATCCAGCAGGATATAAATTCAATGCAGCACTTGCATTTGGTCCATCTTCATTACATTTTTCAGGTACTAAAGTACCACATGTTCCAGTATACATTGCAAATTGGGTATCTCCGAAAGGAAGATAATTCGTAACACCAGCACATGTTCCTGTTTCCACAAAATAGTTGTTACCATCACCTGTAAAAGTGAACCATAATGAATTGTTTACCTCTGGTGCCGCACCTAATCCATCTGGCTCTCCCCAACATTCAAATCCTGTTGTTGGTTCATTTGGTCCATAAGTGGCTAAAGTATTATCATAAGGACCTGCTACTTGCTCGATGCCTAAAGGTTGACCAAAAAGAGAATTAATATCAGTAGCACCTAGGCAATCATCATTTGTATAAACAACAGTAGTTGTATCATTAATTTCAATTTCATCGATTCCAATAATATCACCATTATTTCCTGATGGACCGCTACTAGCAGTGGCATGACGAATTGCAAATACTCCTGTTGCACTAGAAGTTGGTGCTGCAAAAGAATGCAATAGCCAAGAACTTGCAGTATCTACTTGAAATCTTGATAATTCAACCCAGTTTAAATCTTCAGGTAATGTAGCTCCAGAAGGATTATACATGACACGAATTGTATCGAGATAACTAGTGCCAATTTCAGTTCGGCTATAAAATGAAAACACATTTCCTGCTGTGATGGGAAATTGTGGAAGAACTAACCAATTATCAATGTCATTTGAATCGACAACTGAAAGGAAAGAAGAAGAAACATAACTAGAATCACTACCATTAAAAGCATAATAATAACTAGTGTCACCTTGAATCCATTCAGGTAATTGTCCAGCACCGCCTTGACCGCCAGTACCTCGAAAATAAGTTGAATAGCCTCGTGCAACTAACCCTGCAACAGTATTGCTGCCTTCCATGTTGTCGGAAAAAATTACGGAAGCGGAAGTGCTAGGATTTGCTGACTTTAAACTATTAGCAATTGGATGAATTTTATTTGATGTTAATTTTACTCTTGATTTTGATTGCTGTATTGATTGAGCCTGAAGAGTCCCAATGCTAATTAGCAGAAATAATAGTAAGGTAATTTTTTTCATGGTTTTGATTTTGCTGGTAAATTTATAATGGCAAGTATAAGGATTGAGTTCTATAGAAATAAATGAGACGATTAATTTTTTCCACAATTTTTAGTTTGTAACACCATTTAATTTTTTCTGTGAAGAGAAGATTGGTGGATAATAAAGAGGTTTAATTATAAAACCCCGATTATCGAAAACAATCGGGGTTTTATGCAAGCTTTCTTAACGGATAATTACTCTTTCACAAATTTGGAAATCGCTTGTGATTGACCATTTAATAAAGAAATTACATATACAGCATTTGATAAACCTTGAGTAGGAATTGAAACCTTGTTTACACCTGAATTTACAGCTATCGAACTTGTATAAACTTCTCTCCCTAAAATATCTTTTACAGAAACAATAAGTAAAGAAGCGCTTTTAGCATTTACAGTAAAGTTCAAAACATCTTTAACTGGAACAGGATAAAGGTTAGATATTGAAAAGTCATTTTTATGATTTTCGGCAATTCCAACTCCAGAACATCCTGGTGCTCCTGGTCCTAGAAGGTTTACCAAAATAGAGGTGCCAGCAAGCGTACATAAAGGATCTAAAGTAAATGCTGTTACATTTGTTGAACCAGAACCATTAACAGCATTACCATAAACTACAGGAGTTAGATAATAAGTTCCCACAGGAAAAGCAATATTGTCATTTACAAGTGTAATAATTGTTGAAGGAGAAATATTTCCAGTTCCAGCTAATACGAAACCTGAATTTAATGGATCTGTACTTCCACTGATATCAGCACTAGAAAATAACATACTAAAGCCATGTAAAGATCCATCTGTTGATGCAAGTGCTCCAGAAGTTGTTGATGTTAAAGTATCACCAAAACATATATCAATACTATTTACAGTTGTTACACCTGCAGAAACCAATGGTGAACCACATGGAATTACTTGCAATTTAGAATTGTATTTCCAAGCACCTCCAGCAGTACCAACAGCAATAAACTGACCACTAAAACCTACTGAATCATTTGGGAAATCAATAGCAGTATGAGAAACTGAACTATCAAGCGCAACCCACGTAGCACCAAAATCATTACTAAAAGATGTTCCAAATCCAGTTGCGTTAGATCCAGCGCTAACTAAAATTGGAGAATTTCGAACAGCAGAAAAATCAGTATAATAAGGGCCTGAAGGTATTAGGGGATTCCAAGTTAAACCACCATCGCTTGTTGATCTTAATATTATAGTTACAGAGTCAATTTGTTCAACCATACCATGAATTGAATCACAAAAAGTAACATTCGATATGTCAATACGACCAGCTGTTCCAGTATATGCTGGTAAGCCTGTTGCACTTTTTGTCCAGTTGAAACCTTTATCATCTGAGCGATAAACATCGCCATAAGTTGTTCCGAACCAAATACGTCCGTCAGCAGCACCATAAAGATTAGTAATTCCAAATTCGGCAGGGTCTGTAGTAGCGGGGATATTAGTAGCTGGAACTCTTATCCAAGTTGCGCCAGAATCACTAGTGGTATAAATTTCATACTTTAGAGTACCAGTAATAGCACCATCTGGATCACCAACAGAAACACCATTTTGAGCATCCCAGAAATAAACTAAATCAGGAAATGAAGTAGTTAAAGTGAACATATTTAAACCAACTTTAGTCCAAGTAGTTCCACCATTAACTGTTTTAAAAACACCACCACCTGCTCCAGTTGAGATATACATTGCAGAATAACAAACACTAGAATCAAGAGGAAACATGTTTGAAACACGATGAGTTATTGGAGTGCCAGTCATTAATGCATACGACCAGTTTAGGCCACCATTTGTTGTTCTAACAAAATTACGAGTAGCTACAGCTGGTGACGTTGTTGCATTGTAAGCATTACCCCATACTGTATTTGCATCTACTGCTCTAATATTATTAATGTAACCCGCAAAAGGTAGAGGAACAGTTTGGTTTGCCCATTGAGCCTGAGTAGCAATGGTACTCAATGCAATAATAATTGTAAGTAAAATTTTCTTCATGATTTTATTTGATGAATTTGGTTTTGTAGGATTCAAATGTATTGATTTTTTATTCAGGTTGGCAGGTGCATTTTGTTTTTTTTACAATAGAATTTAGCCTAATAAAGATTTTGAGAATATCACGCTCACTATCTTAAAAAAAATAATTTTTATGCTCGTAAAAAATATTAGAAATTGAAGATAAAAACCTTGCTAACTTTCTGTTCTCCGCCTTTCCGAAATTGAAGTAGGTAAATCCCCGTCTTTAAGCTACTCACGTCAAAATAGTAATCTCGTGTAACTCCTTCTGGAGCATAAATCACATTCGAATATTTTAAGAACCCTAATGGATCATAAAAATTAACATTGATGACCCCTTGTTGTTTCACATAAAAATTCAAATTGATAGCCCCAGTTTCTATTGGATTGGGAGCAAAAAAAACATCTAATTCCCCACATCCTCCTTGCGTAAAATTGTTTAAGCCATGCTGATAATATGCTACACAATCATTCCGATAGGTCTTGCCATCACAAGCACAATATGGATCATAATAAACTGGACACGAATAGGTAGGTTGTGCAACATGTGTTGAATCTTTACAAGGGCCAAAAAATTGTGCTGATGCCCCATGAGCAATTAGCAGCAATAGAAATAATGGCATAATCGATATTATTTTACGGCTGTTTCTCACTTCACAAATGTATGAAGCAATCTTCAATAAAAAGTCCCGCCACGAAGGCAGGACCATAATTCATATAAAAATCAGTTATTTCTTATTCCCCCGAGAAGGATGCAGCAGCAAAATCACGATTTAAGCGAGCAATATTTGTAACTGAAATTCCTTTCGGACATTCTGCCTCGCAAGCCTCTGTATTCGTACAAGCACCAAACCCCGCCTCTTCATGCGCCTTCATCATGTTCAATACACGAAGCTTCCGCTCTGGTTGACCTTGTGGTAACAATGCATATTGCGAAACTTTCGCCGACATAAATAACATCGCCGAAGAGTTTTTACAAGCAGCAACACAAGCTCCACATCCAATACAAGCAGCAGCATTAAATGCCTCTTCTGCATGGTGCTTTTGAACAGGAATACTATTCGCATCGGGTGCCGATCCTGTATTCACTCCAATATATCCACCAGCTTGTTGAATTTTATCAAATGCACTTCTATCAACAATCAAATCTTTTAATACAGGAAATGCACTTGCTCTCCATGGTTCAACAACAATGGTATCGCCACTCTTAAAACTACGCATGTGCAATTGACAAGTCGTAACTCCTTTGTTTGGGCCATGCGCTCGTCCGTTGATGTACATGCTACACATACCGCAAATTCCTTCTCTGCAATCATGATCAAAAGCAACAGGATCTTTTCCATCCTTAATTAATTGCTCGTTCATCACATCCATCATTTCTAAAAACGACATGTCGGGAGAAATATGTTTTGCCTGATATGTTTCGAAACGACCAGCGTCTGATTTATTTTTTTGTCTCCACACTTTAAGTGTGATATTCATGTTTCCACTCATGGTAAAGAGGGATTGTTTTTAAATGTGAAATATAATTTTTCGATTTCGATAAATCGATTTACTAATTTTATTTGTAAGAACGTTGAGTGAGATGTACTTCATCAAACTTCAATTGTTCTTTGTGCAATTCTTCTTGCTGATTTTCGCCTTTGTATTCCCAAGCAGCAACGTAGCAGTAATTTTCATCATCACGTAATGCTTCGCCTTCTGGTGTTTGATATTCTTCACGGAAGTGACCACCACAACTTTCATTACGATTCAAAGCATCAACCATCATCAATTCGCCTAGCTCTAAAAAGTCTGCCACACGACCAGCTTTTTCAAGGTTTTGATTTAACTCCTGATCGATTCCTGGTACCAATAAATTTTGCCAGAAATCTTCACGTAATGCTTTTATTTTATTGATGCCTTCTGTTAATCCAGTTGCTGTGCGACCCATTCCACAATGTTCCCACATCAACAATCCTAATTCACGATGGTATTCATGAACTGTTTTTTTGCCTTTAATAGAAAGTAATTTATGGAGACGATCTTTCACTAATTTTTCTGCCTCCATAAATTCTGGAGAGTCATTCGAAACAGGCTTACGTTCTTCACCAGCTAAATAATCACCAATCGTATAAGGCAATACAAAATAGCCATCCGCTAATCCTTGCATCAATGCAGAAGCACCCAAACGATTTGCACCATGATCACTAAAATTCGCTTCACCACATGCATATAATCCTGGCACTGTTGTCATCAAATTATAATCAACCCATAAACCGCCCATTGTATAGTGAACAGCAGGATAAATCATCATTGGTGATGCGTAAGGATCTTCGCCAGTAATCTGCTTGTACATGTCAAACAAATTACCATATTTTGCTTCAACAGCTTTCTGTCCTAAGCGATGAATAGCATCTTTAAAATCGAGATATACAGCAAGCTTCGTAGTGCCTACACCAAAGCCTTTATCGCACATTCCTTTTGCTGCTCGAGATGCGATATCACGCGGAACAAGATTTCCAAACGATGGATAAATTCGTTCTAAATAATAATCACGTTCTTCTTCTGGAATATCAGCTGCACGACGCGCATCATCTTTTTTCTTAGGTACCCAAATGCGGCCATCGTTACGTAATGATTCCGACATCAGCGTAAGCTTCGATTGATGATCACCCGAAACAGGAATACATGTTGGATGAATTTGTGTAAAGCAAGGGTTGCCAAAAAATGCACCTTTTTTATGTGCTCTCCAAATAGCAGTTGCATTAGAGCCTCTTGCGTAAGTTGTCAAATAAAATACGTTACCATAACCACCTGTACAAAGCACTACTGCATGAGCACTATGACGTTCGATTTCTCCTGTTACTAAATCGCGAGCAATGATACCACGAGCTTGTCCATCAACCATCACCAACTCTAACATTTCATGACGCGTAAAACTCTTTACCATGCCACTTCCTATTTGACGATTCATTGCTGAATAAGCACCAAGTAATAATTGTTGTCCCGTTTGACCTCTTGCATAAAATGTTCGTGATACTTGCGCACCACCGAATGAACGGTTATCCAATAATCCGCCATATTCACGAGCAAAAGGAACACCTTGAGCAACGCATTGATCAATAATATTTACACTCACTTGCGCTAAGCGATGTACATTGGCTTCACGAGCGCGATAGTCACCACCTTTTACTGTATCATAAAAAAGACGATAAACACTATCACCATCATTACGATAATTTTTAGCAGCATTGATACCACCTTGAGCAGCGATACTGTGTGCACGTCGAGGGCTATCTTGGAAGCAAAATGTTTTTACATTATAACCTAATTCTGCTAATGAAGCGGCAGCAGATGCACCCGCCAAACCAGTCCCTACAATGATTACATCATAGCGGCGTTTATTAGAAGGGTTAACCAATTTAAGATTGAACTTGTGGCGATCCCATTTTTCAGAAAGTGGACCTGCAGGTATTTTCGAGTCGAGCGTCATTTCGTTAAAAGTTATTTAAAGAATAGAAAATAAACTGGCATGGCAGCGAATAAAAGTGGAATAAGCACACCGAATACTGCCGTTCCGACGCCTTGAATAATTCCTTTAAAGTTTTGAGCACGAATCCCCAATGTTTGAAATGCACTTTGAAAACCATGCATCAAATGAAAGGAAAGGGCGAACATCGAAATCACATAAAACAAAACATATAACGGTGATGAGAAAGCTTCAGCAACTTCTCCGTAGAGATTTTTTACGATTACAATTTCATTCCCGTTTTCATAATAATGTTTTGGTCCAGTAAATTGCTCATAAGGGATGGCAGCCATTTGTGTTTCACCAGTAACGCTATTGGTAGTATATTTCAAAACCTCCATCGGACTAAAGTGAAATTCTCTCCAAAAATTTCCCATGTGTAAAATGATAAATACAAATAAGATAGAACCAAGCAATCCCATATTGCGTGACGACCACGATACTGGTCCATTATCTTTCTTGCCTTCATATTTAATAGGACGCGCTTTTTGATTGCGGTAAACGAGATAAAATCCGTTTAAGGCGTGAAGCAAGATGAGTGCATAATTAATGTACGATACCACTTTAATAGGAGGGAAAGTGGTCATAAATACTGCATATTGATTGAATGCCAGACCTCCATCGCTTTTAAAGAGAGCTAGATTTCCGGACATGTGTACCACCACGAAGAGGCACAGGAACAAACCGGTGAGCGCCATTAGCCATTTCCGCCCAACCGATGAGTTCAGAAACTCAAAGAATTTATTCATAACGAGATTATAACATTTTGAAGCCCCAAAGAGTTTAGGGAGCACAAATTTAACTCTGATAGCAATAGGGACAGCGAAATCTGGCAATATTTAGACACAATCTTAATTATTTTTAAAAAAGGATTTAAATAGTTTAAAATTACCTTCCATTATTTCATTCGAACATTGCTAATTCGTAGATTCGTACCGAAGAATTCGAAATTCTTACTTTACCTATTAATTATTCATAGCACCTAAAACAATCAACGCATGAAATATTCAAACATTGACTCCAAATTATTTATTGAAAATCGTGAGCGTTACAAGACACATCTGAAAGCCGATTCAATTGCCTTTTTCAATTCGAATGATGAAATGCCAAAAAATGGAGATGGAAGTTTTCCCTTTCGTCAGAACTCGGATATATTTTATTTAACAGGTATTGATCAAGAACAATCTATCCTTGTTATTTTTCCTAATGCACCTCTTCCTAAGTATCGCGAACTTTTATTTTTAAAGAAAACGAACGAACATATTGCGGTTTGGGAAGGTCATAAATATACCAAAGAAGAGGCGCGTGCTACATCAGGTATACAAAGTATTTATTGGTTAGAAGATTACAATAGCATCATTCCGATGTTGATGAATCATGTAAAAAATATTTATGTGAACATCAATGAAAATGATCGTTTTGCTAGCGAAGTTCCTTATCGTGATTTACGTTTTGCAAAAGAGTTACAAAGCCGTTATCCTGGTCATACGTTTCATCGTTCGGGACCTATCATGGCACAGTTACGTTCGGTAAAACATGATATTGAAATCAAGTTAATGCAAAAAGCAATTGATATCACAGAGAAAGCTTTTCGTAGAGTGATGCGCTTTGTAAAACCTGGTGTGATGGAGTATGAAATTGAAGCAGAAATCACACATGAGTTTATTCGTAAACGTGCAAACGGACATGCATACACGCCAATCATAGCATCTGGAAAAAATGCGAATGTGTTGCATTATATTGATAACAATTCTGAATGTAAGTCGGGTGAAGTGATCTTAATGGATTTTGGTGCTGAGTATGCAAATTACGCTGCTGATTTAACGCGTTGTGTTCCTGTTAGCGGAGAATTTTCGGAGCGTCAACGCGATGTGTACAATGCAGTACTTCGTGTGATGCGTCAAGCAACAAAGATGTTAGTTCCTGGAAATACGATCGAGAAATATCATGTTGAAGTTGGTAAGATTATGGAAGGTGAATTAATTGGATTGGGGTTACTCGATAAAAACGAAGTGAAAAATCAGAATCCTGAAATGCCATTGTACAAACAATATTTTATGCATGGCACTTCTCACTTTTTAGGATTAGATGTTCATGATGTTGGCAATCGTTATGAGCCAATGCAACCAGGAATGATTTTTACTTGTGAGCCAGGGATTTATATTCCACAAGAAAATTTAGGAATACGTATTGAAAATGATATTCTGATTACAACGAAAGATCCAATCGATTTGATGGCGTCAATACCAGTTGAAGTAGAAGAGATTGAAGAAGCGATGCGTGAAGCTGCTGAAATGAGAGCCTCCCATTAATTCGTAAAATTGAAAATAGTATTAACGAGTTTCGATAATTTTCGGAACTCGTTTTTTTTTGAAAATTAACTCCAAACCTTTGTTCCTTCCGTGCAGTTTTTACACATTTCTATTTCACTGCGCGAACGTAAAACAGTACTTCTAAAATTTTTATACGCTTCGTTATTCCACAAACTCTTAAAACTTTCTTGTTGTAGATTTCCCATTTTATACCAAGCATCTTTATCGAAACAACAAGGAACTACACTTCCATCCCAAGTAATCACACAGGAATGCCATAATTTCCAACAGTGATTTAATAATTCATTTTTGATAGTGTACTTCCCATCACTTTGTAATTCATAACGTGAATATTTATCGATAGTAGGAATTAAATCATTACCGTTTTCATAATCATAAATCTGAGCTGTTTTCAATCCTACTTCATCAATCCCAATTTCTTCAGCGAGTTTTTTTACTTCATCAATTTGATGTTGATTTGGCTTCACCACTAAAAACTGAAAAATTAAATGTGGTGTATTTGATTTCAATTCACGTTTCCATTTCACCATATTACGAGCACCTTCTAAAACTTTTTCAAGCTTACCACCTTTTCGATATTGTTCATATACTTCTTGCGAACTACCATCAATAGAAATTATCAATCGATCTAATCCTGATTCAACCGTTTTTTTTGCATTTATATCTGTAAGGTAATGTGCATTTGTGGAGGTAGCAGTATAAATTCCACGATCAGAAGCATATTTTACAAGCTCTGTAAACTTCGGATGTAAATAGGGTTCACCTTGAAAATAAAATATTAGGTACCAAAGATCACGTGACATCTCATCAATAACTTTACGGAATAAATCCTCTTCTAACATTCCCGTTGGTCGACTAAACGATCGCAATCCACTAGGACATTCAGGGCAACGCAAATTACAAGAGGTGGTAGGTTCAAAAGATATTGCAATCGGCAATCCCCATTGCATGGGTTTACCTGTCCAACGAGATGTATAATAACTTGACAAAACCTTCGCCGCATTCAGCACCCTTCTCGGACTAGCCTTTGAAATAAAATTCAACCCATCACGGAAATTCCTGTTCATATTCTCAACAAAGGTAAGTCGATTTTACTAGAAACTATCATAACTCATAGGATATAATATTTAAATAAAGCTGTTTTCAGATTAATTAATAATTATCGTTTTTGATTCTTTAAATGTATTTGAAAAGTAATAATTAAGTAGAAAGAAAAATTTCAATGAATCTTTTTTATCTTTACGGAAATAGTTCGCAGTTTTTGAAAAATAAAAATTGTGAATCACCAATCATCTATTTTCATAGTTAAAAATGTATGAAGCATTTATTTACGAATAAATCAACAAACGGAAAGCTAATTCTAATTCAAAATGAAATAGAGTTAAAAGGAAATTATTTTGAAGAGGATCCAAATTTTACTTTTCATACCATTGCCTGGAATAGAGGAGAAAGTCAGGTTGTAAAGATTGATCATGTTGAACATCTATTTGAGAAGAATACAATTCTACCGTTAATGCTTAATCAATCCTATTCTTTTGAACGTGCTTTGGATATTGTAGCTTGGCAATTTAATAGAGAGTTTTATTGTATTCTAAATCATGATGCTGAAGTAGGTTGTGTTGGTTTTCTATTTTTTGGACCAACAACAACAATGTTTATTAATCTCGATGGCGAATTCCAGTTTCGGCTAAACGATCTATTACAAATATTTGTAGAAGAATTCGAATCGGAAGATAATGTTCAAGGTGATATGTTAAGAATGTTATTAGTTAGGTTAATAATTAAATTAACACGAATTGCGAAAAAACAATACATTGAGAAAGATCCTATAAATGAAAAACAATTCAATATTATCCGACAGTACAATTTGTTGGTTGAATTAAATTTTAAGAAAGAGCATCAAGTAAAATTCTATGCAGAACAATTGAATAAATCACCAAAGACGATCTCAAATATTTTTTCAATGTATAGTAAGAAATCACCAATTAATATTATTCACGATCGAATTATTACTGAAGCTAAAAGACTAGTTTATTATACCGATAAATCAATTAAGGAGATTTCAGTAGAATTAGGGTTTGAAGATGCTGCACATTTTAGTAAATTTTTCAAAAATTATACATCTGTTAGCCCATCAGAGTTAAAAAAGGCAACTGTAGATAGTATTTAGGGAAGTATCTACACATATTCGGGAATGATCTCCATTTGTTTAACGAAATAGAGGTTGCACCTTTGCTTTCATAATTAAAAGGATTCTTTGAAAATTGAATTCATTAATGATTAATGATTTATAATAACGCAAACAAAATTTTATCCAAACATGATGAGAAAGAAATTAGTGATAGTTGTTTGCTCCGTATTGTATTTTACTGCTGCGTTTTCGCAGCAAAATACAAGAGCAAAGCAGTTTAATTTAGAAAAAGGAGTTGCGATAAAAGGGTATGATCCTGTCGCTTATTTTACATCGAACAAAGCTATTAAAGGAAAGGGAAATATTACAGCATCCGTGGAAGGAGTCACTTATAATTTTGCAACTTCAGCAAACAAAGATGCATTTATAAAGAGTCCAAAAAAGTTTGAACCAGAATATGGTGGATGGTGTGCTTATGCGATGGGTTCATCGGGAGAAAAAGTTGAAATTGATCCTGAAACATTTAAAATAGTAAACGGCAAACTTTATTTATTTTACAATTCTCTTTTTAATAATACACTTCCGAAGTGGAATAAGGAAGAGGCTACTTTGAAGTCAAAGGCTGATAAAAATTGGATCAATACATTTAAATAAATTATGAAAGCTAAAAAATATCTATTAGTAGTGCTAAGATTTGCAGCAGCATTAATTCTATTACAAACGTTGTATTTTAAATTCACTGCACAACCTGAATCTGTTCTACTTTTCACAAAATTAGGTGTTGAGCCATGGGGTAGGATTGGAACAGGTGTTATAGAATTAATAGCAGGAGCATTGCTTATTTATAGTCCTACGTCAATTTTTGGAGCGCTATTAGGAGTCGGATTGATGAGTGGTGCTATCGCATCGCATCTATTTGTTTTAGGAATAGAATCTCAGGGCGACGGAGGGCAGTTGTTTATGCTTGCAATAATTGTTTTGATATGTTGCATTTCCATTCTAATTTTAGATAGAGAAAAGTTATTTCTTTTAATTAATAAGTTGAAAGGAAAATCATAAATATTGATGATGAAACTCTTGAAATATTTATTTGTAATTCTATTTTTATTACAAACTAATTTTGTGAAATCACAAGGTTGTAGTGATGCAGGGTTTTGCTCAATGGGAAGTATTAAATTAAATCCTGTGGATACTAGTTCAATTTATGATCAAAAGTTGAGTGTAAATGTAGCGGGTGGAATTGGCGATGAGTCAGTAGTAGTTTTTACTGCGGCAGTGCAATATGAAAAAAAATGGAATTCACATTTGTTAACTCAAGCAAAGATAACAGGTAATTATGCTTCTGGAAATTTAGGACAAGTTTTTGGTATTGGTGATTTATTTATTTCTGGAAGTTATAGCTTTAAGAAAAAACACAAGTGGGAGTCGTCAATCCTTGTTGGAATAAAATTGCCATTGAATAAAAGCAATCTGTCAGCTGAAAATAAAGATTTGCCAATGCAATATCAAAGTAGTTTAGGAACAGTTGATTTTATTGGTGGACTTAGTGTAACGAATCAGCGTTGGCTTTTTGCACTCGCAATTCAGCAACCAATTTCTAATTTAAACGAAAATAAATTTCTGCCTAGTTATTGGTCCGATTCAAGAGCTATTAAATATCCAGCCACCTATAATTTTAAGCGAAAGGGCGATGTCTTAGGGAGGATTACCTACACTTACTCCAAGTTTAAGAAAATAAAATTGAGTGGTGGATTATTAGGAATTTATCATTTGGGAAAGGATACTTATTTTGATATCAATAAAAGCACAGATCAAATAGAAATTAAAGGATCTGATGGTTTAACATTAAATGCTACCTTGGGTGGATGGATAGCATTGAATAGTAAATTATTTATTGGATTTACGGGCGGCATACCATTAATAGTTCGTGAGATTCGACCGGATGGGCTTACAAGAAGTATTGTAGCTTCACCAGAAATTATTTATAAATTTTGATAATTTAATTTAAGACGGTGTTCTATCATTCATTTTCTGTGCTACCCGAAATAAATCTGTCGCATCTGTAAGTTTCGTATATAAATGGTGGTTAAATTAGGTAGTAAAGAAAAGTAAAACAAAATAATACAATTATCAATGATATTTCTTCAATTAAAAGAGCAATTAAATTCCTTATCCCATCTTTTAAGTGTAATGGATAATGATCAATATACTCGTAAGTTAGACTATTTAAGTTCATCATCAATAGGAGCTCACACGCGTCATATCATTGAGCTTTTACAATGCGTCATTATAGGCTATACTTTTAATAAAGTTGATTATCATAATCGTATAAGGAATTTGTTATTGGAAAATGATAAAAAAGCAGCATGTGAGGAAATTGAAATACTACTTCAAAGTATCGATAAGCCAGATAGAAAAATTGAATTGGAAATGGAATTTAATGTGGACGCTTTTCATACAAAAGTTTACTCTACCTATTTTAGAGAAATTGTTTATAATACCGAACATACAATACATCATTTAGCTTTAATAAAAGTTGGCTTACATGAAATGCAATTAAAGTTGGTTGATGATACGTTCGGAATGGCATACTCAACAATTCAATATAAATCTTCATTAACAAATAAATAAAATGTGTACTGTTGTTTTTTATCCAGCTAATGATAAGTTTTATTTTGCTTCTATTAGAGATGAAAGTCCTTTAAGAGAAAAAGCACTTGCTCCAGCCTTCTATGCAAATAATGCGCTGAATTATATTTCACCTATTGATCCATCTGGAGGTGGCACTTGGGTTGGTATTAATGAATTGCAATCAATAGTAATTTTATTGAATGGTGGGAAAAAAATGCATGTTCCTTTTGCAAAGAGTAAAATAAGTAGAGGTATTATTGTAAAGGATTTATTAACAGATGAAATGCCTTTGTTGAAATGGACATTACTAGAATTAAAAGATATAGAACCATTTACACTGATTGTTTGGACTGATAACAATTTATTTCACTTAGTGTGGGACGGAGAGAAAAAATATAGATCCCAAGTTTCAAAAACAGAACCACATATCTGGTCGTCATCTACGCTCTATACTAAAGAGGAAAAGGCTAAAAGAGAGAAGCTGTTTTATGAATGGAATTCGAATATTCAGGAATTTAGTGAAGATGGGTTAATCAACTTTTTTAAATCTTATAATGATCCAGAGCAAGGGTTTATAATGGAAAGAATAAACAGTGTAAAAAGTTTGAGCATTACATTTATTGAATCATCTGCTATAAAAACAGAAATTCATTATTATGATTTGTCCGACATGCAAGTGTATAAATCTACCATGATTACAATGAGTCGTAACAAAGATTTAGATTGCCTCGTTAAGTTTTAAGCTGATATGAAAGTTGTATTAATCGTTTCGATTTTTCTTGCTTGGATTTCCTTAGCATTTTCTGGAATGAAAATGCGAACCTCAGATAAAGAAGCTCAAGCTGAATTTGCCAAACATGAAATTGGCTTAGTTGTAAAAGATTTGAATTATCAGGGAAACAAATTGCATTACGTCAAGGTTGGGAGTGATTCGTTGCCAACATTATTTTTTTTGCATGGATCTCCAGGAAGTTGGAATGCATTTAAATCTTACCTTCTTGATTCAGATTTAAGAAAAAAGTTTAGAATGATAGCCATTGATCGTCCAGGATTTGGTTATAGTGATTTTGGATGCTCCATGTCGTTATATCAACAAGGATTGCTGATAAGTAAATGTATTCAATGTGAATTAAACAATAAGCCATTTCATTTGATAGGGCATAGTATTGGTGGTCCGGTAGTAATTCAACTCGCACAACTTCACCCATTATATTATTCTTCACTCGTGATTTTAGCAGGTTCTATTTCTCCGTATTTAGAACCCAAAGAACCACTTCGCCATATTTTTAATTTTGGACCATTGAAAATATTATTACCTGGTGCCTTTCGCCCTTCAAATCGAGAAATTATTTCTTTTAAAAAGGATTTATTTTTACTTGATAAAAATTATTCAAATCTAAAAATGCCAATTTTATTTATTCATGGAAACAAAGATCCATTGGTATCAGTTGACAATGTTGCTTATGGGTTTCAGAAGTTGAAAGAGAATTCAAATGTTAAAAAAGTTATTATTGATGGTGCAAATCATTTTATTCCATGGGAACATTTTGATACTATAAAAGCACAATTATTACTACTTAAAACTGAAAATTAATTTTATTGAATATGGATGGAAGTCAAATGAGTAATCTTGCTAATTCAATAAGTGCATTTGAATATACTACTGTATTAATATCGATAATTTTAGGTTTGGGAATTACTCAAATACTAACCTCCATTTCAGAAGTCATTCAAGATTATTCGAAGGTAAAAATTTACTGGCCGCATGTAATCTGGATCATCTTTATTTTATTTCTACATATTCAAGATTGGTTTATTTTGTACCAATTAAAGTTTTTGCCATATTGGTCTTTGCCATCCATTATTTTTATCTTACTCTATCCGATTGTATTATTCATATCTGCGAGGATAATTATGCCTGAAAAGGGAGATGAATTTGTTCATGATTTAAGATCATTTTATTTTAAAAGATTTAAATTCTTTTTTTACTTGTTTTCAATTTGTATCGTACTATCAATTTTATTTAACATATTATATTTAAATGATACTATCTTTAATCAAATCTTGCTAATTTCATTCTTCATCATAACAGTTTGTATTGCTTATTTTAATATTAAAACGGAGTGGTTGCATAAATTACTTGCAGTTTTAATAATTGTATCCACTATCGTAAGTGTGATATATGAGAAAAATATGTGGACAATAAAATAATAATTAATGACGCCCTGGCAACGAAATATTAAAAATAAAATCACAAAACTTTTCAGTTGGGAATACTGGCCGATGAGTGTTGTGTATTTCCCTGCTGGAATTTATTATATTTATTTGTCGATAAGAGCGAAATCATTTTTTTTCTTTTCTGCGTCGAATCCAACAATAGAAACTGGTGGTATGTTTTTCGAATCAAAGTCTAAAATTTTTGAATTGATACCTAAAGAATTCCTTCCAAAAACAATTCTTATTACTGAACATACTTCTCAAAGTGAGATGCTTATTGAATATTCAGCTGCTGGATTTACTTTTCCTGTTGTCGCTAAACCAGATAGAGGAGAAAGAGGTTGGGGTGTATCAATTATTAATTCTATTGATGAGTTGCTAGAATATAAAAAACATCATCCAATTGATTTTCAGATCCAAGAATACATTGATTATCCTGTTGAATTAAGCGTTTTTTATTACAGATCACCTAATGATGTGAATGGAATAATAACTTCGGTAACAAGTAAAGAATTATTAGCAGTGCTTGGAGATGGAAAATCATCAATTCAACAGCTTGTTGAAAAAACCCCAAGGGCACTTCTTCAATATAATATTTTGCACAAACTATTTGGTGATAAATGGAATTATATTCTCCCACTAAATCAAAAAAAAGTTCTTGTTCCGTATGGAAACCATGTAAGAGGCGCTTTGTTTCTAGATTTTTGTCATGAAATAGATGAGTCGCTAATCAATGTGTTTGACATGTTGAGTAAAAGAATAGAGGGATTTTATTTTGGAAGGTATGATTTGAAATGTAAAAGCATTGACGATTTAAAAAGAGGAGTAAACTTTAAAATAGTAGAGTTGAATGGTGCAGGAGCTGAACCTGCACACATTTATCAACCTGGATTTTCATTTTTGAAAGCACAAAAGGTAATTATGAATCATTTTAAAATGATGTTTGATGCTTCCGTTAAAAATAATAAAAAAGGAGTACGATATTTAACTTACAAAGAATATAAAGAGTTGAAAAAATCAGAAAAATTGTATAAAATGAAAGTAACACCTTTATGATGCTCTCTGGGTTATTGATCGGTTTTTATAGCTATATTATGATTAATAATATCAATTTAGCTATCATTGAATTATCTATTGAAAGGAAATATGGGTTGCTTGTGCTATTAATAGTAACGGCTATTATTTTCGAAGCACTTTATTGTTATTTCTGCTTGTCGAGTTTGGGATATCTTAATTCACATCTAAGTTTTATTAAAGCAGTAAAAATTATTTCAATTATATTATTGCTTATTTTAGGAATATGGAGTATTGTTGATAGTAGATCCAAGTCAACAATTAGCAATGAAAATATAACTAGACGTGCTTTTTTTTCAATCATTTTACACGCACAACAAATTCCCTTTTGGTTAATTTGGGGTAATATATTATTTAGCAAACATTGGATTGAGGACACTCCAAAAGATATATTATCATTTACATTTTATAATGTTATAGGATCAGTTTTAGTGCTGTTGCTTTATGTTGTTATAGGAAAGTATCTTCAAAAATTCATAACAAAATATAAGGTATTAATCGTTCGTTTCGTTGGTCTCACCTGTATACTTTTTGCAGTGAGTGAGTTAAGTAAAATTATTTTTAAATTTGACTTATATTAAACTTGAAATTAAGTTATTTTTCTTGTACATCATTTCAAGATTACTATGATTGACTGGATTATTTGTTCACGTGTATTCTGATTTAAATGAAATTATTTCCCCTAATTTCGTTAGAAGAAATGGAACACCTCTCTACAGAAATCATTCAGCAATTAATTGAAAAAGATAAACTCTTTCAATTAATTTATGAAGAGTACGGTTCTCCACCCAAATGGAGCAGGCCAGAGGGCTTTGAATCATTAGTTCGAATAATTTTAGAACAACAAGTTTCTCTTGCATCGGCGAAAGCTGCGTACGAAAAAGTGATAGATAAAATTGGAATTGTTTCTCCTGAAAATATTTTAATGTTGAGCGATGATGATTTGAAACACTGTTATTTTAGCAAACAAAAAATAAAATATGTTAAAGGATTAGCATCAGCTATTCTTAACAAAAAAATAAATTTGCTGAAATTAAAATCTTTGCCAATCGTTGAAATTCGAAGTCAGTTAACATCCATAATAGGAATTGGAAAATGGACTACCGACGTATATTTAATTTTTTGTTTGCAACACCCAGATATTTTTCCAGAAGGCGATATTGCTGCTATAAAATCAGTTCATGAACTTACTGGTATAGTGGATAAAAATCAACTCTTGAACTATGTTGAACGTTGGGCGCCTATACGTACATCCGCAACGCAAATGCTTTGGCATTACTATCTGTGCAAGCGTAAAAGGAAGTATTTGTTCTAGATCATCAGTTAATCGCTTTATAAATTGGCAAATTGGTTTTTCATTTCGAGGCCAAAACTCTTCCAACTTTCACGCTATTTGTTACCTTTACGCCCCTATGTTTGTTTGGCTATCTCGCTTTATTCTTCGCAATCGGTATTTATTGCTCGTTATCGTTGGCATTATTACGGCTTTTATGGGCTGGTATGCCACTAAAATTCAGCTTTCCTACGATTTTGCTAAGATTTTACCTGCTACTGATCCTGATTTCCAAGAATACGAGCAGTTTAAAAAAACTTTTGGTCAGGATGGAACGGTGATGTTTATCGGCGTAGAAGACAAAGATTTTTACAAACTTGATAAATTTAATGATTGGTGGCAGCTTGGTGAGGATATTAAAAAGATTGATGGAATCGAAGCCGTTGTTTCCACTGCCCGGTTATATACCATCCATCGCGATGATACCTTGCGCAAATTTGTTGTAAAGCCCTTAGTAGCAAGCAAATTAAATTCTCAATCGGAACTTGATGCTGTGAAGTTGAAGATTGAATCGCTACCATTTTATAAAGGATTTGTTTTCAATCCCGAAACTGGCGCATCGGTTATGGCAATAACTTTCGATAAGGCGAAGATCAATACTAAGAATCGTATCGAGATGACACATACTATTCGTGATCTTGCTCGAGCTTTTGGAGATAAGTACAAGATTGAAATCCATTTAAGTGGAATGCCTTACATCCGTACCGCTATCACTGAAAAAGTTGTTGGTGAAATGAAGATGTTTTTGATGTTGGCAGTGCTTGTTACGGCTATCGTATTATTTATTTTTTTCCGCTCTATTCAAGTAGTTTTCTTTTCCATAATTGTTGTCGCAGTAGGTGTTGTTTGGTCGCTTGGAACTATTGCATTGTTAGGATACAAAATTACTATTTTAAGTGGATTAATACCTCCGCTATTAATTGTTATTGGAATACCTAATAGTATATTGATGTTGAATAAATATCAATCAGAATATGCGAAACATGGTAGTCAAGCGAAATCGCTTTCTCGAATGGTAGAACGAATTGGATTAACAACTTTTTTAGCCAACGTAACTACCGCAATAGGCTTTTTTGTATTCTATTTTACAAAGAGTAATCTGTTGGTAGAATTCGGAATGGTTGCGGGAATGAATGTGCTTACTACATGGTTGATTTCGTTAATTCTCATCCCTATTGTATTTAGTTTTTTGCCTCCACCAAATGTTAAACATCTAAAACATTTACAAGCTCCAAGGATGGCAGCGCTTCTCGAAAATGTTGATCGATGGGTTCACCGTCACAGACGATTAGTGTACGGATCTGTAATCGTAATTCTTGTTATTTCAATTTTTGGTATGACTAAGATTACAACAATTGGATATGTAGTTGACGACTTACCAAAGAAAGATCCTGTTTATGTTGACATGAAATTTTTCGAGCATAATTTTAAAGGCGTTTTACCACTCGAATTTGCAATTGACACGAAGATTCCTGGTAATGTTTTGAAACAAGTTACTCTTCAAAAAATAAATCGATTACAAAAAGTTTTATTGCAATATCCTGATTTGTCTAAACCACTTTCTGTAGTTGAAGGAATTAAATTCGGCTATCAAGCTTTTAAAGATAATGATCCTAAATTTTATATCTTACCTGGTGCATTAGAACTTGCAGAGATGTCATCTTACTTAGGTGATATGAAAGGCAAAGAATCAATGTTTAAGAGTTTTATTGATAGTAACAAACAAGTAACACGATTGAGTGTTCAGATGGCTGATGTAGGATCAGAAAAAATGGCAGTGATTATGAAAGATCTTCGCCCACGAGTAGATTCCATTTTTCCACCTGAAAATTACAAGACAACCATTACCGGTAACAGCTTAATCTTTTTAAAAGGAAACGATTATCTGTTTAAAAATTTATTGGAGAGTATACTACTTGCAATCGTTTTGATTTCGTTAATTATGGTTGCTTTGTTTATGTCGTTCCGGATGATTTTAATTTCTATAGTGCCTAGTCTTGTGCCATTAATTATTACTGCAGGATTGATGGGTTTCTTTAATATTCCCTTGAAGCCTTCTACCATTTTAATTTTTAGTATCGCCTTCGGTATTGCCTCTGATCAAACTATTTATTTCCTTACTAAATTTCGTTATGAGATGAGAAAAAATCCTGTAATGAGTATTTCAAAAGCGGTAACGCTAACGATCCGTGAAACAGGTGTGAGTATGATTTACACAGCAGTAATTCTATTTGCTGGCTTCTTTATCTTCAGTGCATCTGCATTCGGCGGAACTGCATCCCTAGGCAAATTGATAAGTATTACTTTATTGATGGCAATGATTTCGAATTTGGTACTACTTCCTGCATTCTTGATGAGTATGGAGCGTCGATTAAGTGCAAAAGCTTTAAGAGAAGAGCCACTATTCGAAATTCTCGATTCTGAAGAAGATATTGAACTTGATGATTTGGAAATTCGGAAACCTTTTACTGATGAAATACACTAACTATTAAAAATCCTTATTCTCAAACAAATCGTACATATCAATTATCTTTTAACATCAACTACAGATAATAGAGAAATTAGGATTAGCCATACAATTCGAAATACATCAAATACCATAAAATGTAGTGCTATATTCGCAAATAAAAAATTAAATAATGTCAGTAAAAGTATTAGCAATTAAACTATGAAAGGTATCATTCTCGCTGGAGGTTCTGGCACTCGATTACATCCATTAACGCTTGCCGTTAGTAAGCAATTAATGCCAGTGTACGACAAGCCCATGATTTATTATCCATTAAGTATTTTGATGATGGCTGGGATCAATGAAATTCTTATTATCACAACGCCACATGACCAAGCAATGTTTCAAAAATTATTAGGTGATGGCAAAAATTTGGGCTGTCATTTTCACTATGAAGCACAAGAGAAACCGAATGGCTTAGCACAAGCTTTTGTAATTGGTGAAAAATTCATTGGTGATGATAAAGTAGCACTCATTCTTGGTGATAATATTTTTTATGGAACAGGTTTGGAACAATTATTAAAACAAAATTTAAGTGCAGAGGGAGGTATTGTTTTTGCTTATCATGTTTCAGATCCTGAACGCTACGGAGTTGTTGAATTTGATGAAAATAAAAAGGCTTTAAGTATCGAAGAAAAACCATTGAAGCCTAAATCAAATTATGCAGTTCCCGGATTATATTTTTACGATAATTCAGTTATTGAAATTGCAAAATCATTAAAGCCAAGTTCGCGTGGTGAGTATGAAATCACTGATGTGAATAAAGCATACCTCAACGCTGGTAAATTAAAAGTTGGCATTTTAGATAAAGGTACTGCTTGGCTCGATACAGGTACCTTTTCATCATTAATGCAAGCAGGGCAATTCGTCGAAGTGATTGAAGAACGCCAAGGATTAAAAATAGGTTGTATTGAAGAAGTTGCCTTTCGTCAAGGCTTTATAAATCGCGAACAATTACACCGGCTAGCTGAGCCATTAATTAAGAGCGGATATGGAAAATATTTACTAAATTTGATTAACGATTAAAACTATGCAAACACGTATCCTCGTAACTGGTGGAGCTGGCTTTGTTGGAAGTTGCTTAGCTCAACGACTTGCTGACAATGCAGATAATTATGTAGTGGTAGTGGACAACCTTTTAACTGGTTCTGAAACTAAACTTCCTATTTCTGTTCACGATAATTTGAGATTTATAAAAGCTGATGTCAATGACTTGAACGACATATCCGCAATATTTCAAACGTTTTCTTTCGAATATGTTTTCCATTACGCAGCTGTAGTAGGCGTAAAGCGAACCATTGCAAATCCTGTGATGGTATTAAATGATCTCAATGGAATTCGTAACATTCTTAGCTTGTGTAAAAATACTGGCGTTAAACGAATTTTCTTTTCATCAAGTTCTGAAGTATATGGTGAACCAGTTGAGTTTCCACAAAATGAACATACTACTCCTCTCAACTCTCGATTGCCGTATGCAATTGTAAAAAATGTAGGTGAAGCATATCTGCGTGCCTTCAATACTGAGTATGGATTGCAATATACTATCTTCCGTTTCTTCAATACTTACGGATCAAAACAAAGTACTGATTTCGTAATGTCGAAATTTTTAACAGCTGCATTAAGTAATCAAGATATTACTATTTATGGTGATGGAAGTCAAACTAGAACGTTCTGCTATATTGATGATAATATTGATGCTTGTTTGAATGCTTTTTATGGTGACTTGATTGTTAACGACGTAGTAAATATTGGTAACGATTATGAACTCTCTGTTCTTGATTTAGCACAAAAAATTATTGAAATCACAAATTCAAAATCTAAAATTGTTTTTCTTCCTGCTTTGAAAGAAGGTGACATGACTCGTCGTTGTCCTGATATTACTGTGATGCGTCAATTGTTAAGTCGTAAGATGACAACACTCGAAGAAGGTATCAATAAACTGATTAGCGCTAAGCAATTTATCAACGTATAATTTATGACCTCACCTGCTCAAATGCAGGAGCTGATCGGTAAGCAGCTGCAAGCACTCCACTTTCAGACTGAACCGGCAACCCTTTACGATCCCATTCGCTATATGTTGTCACTTGGTGGCAAACGAATTCGTCCTGTTTTATTGTTGATGGGAACAGAACTTTTTGATGGCAATTTGAATGATGCATTATCTGCCGCAATTGGAATAGAAGTGTTTCATAATTTCACTTTACTGCATGATGATATAATGGACAATGCGCCATTGAGAAGAACGAAACCAACTGTTCATCATAAGTGGAATACTAATATCGCAATTCTCTCTGGAGATGCGATGTTTGTAAAATCATGTCAGTTAATGATGGAAGTTCCAAACCATGCATTGCGCGATGTATTAAATGTGTTTCATGCAACAGCATTAGAAGTGTGCGAAGGGCAACAGTTGGATATGGATTTTGAAAAGGAAACATCGGTAACTATAGAAAGTTATTTGAAGATGATACGATTAAAAACTGCTGTGTTATTAGGATGTTCGCTGAAAGTAGGCGCATTAATAGCAGATGCAACACAAGAAGATGCACAACATATTTATGATTTCGGTGTTAACCTCGGACTTGCATTCCAACTACAAGATGATGTTTTAGATGTGTATGCAAATGCAGAAAAATTTGGCAAACAAGTTGGTGGTGACATTTTAGCTAATAAGAAAACGTATTTATTACTCACTGCATTAAATCAATCAAGTGGATTATTAAAAGAAGAACTTTTGCAGTGGATACATCAACCAATTACTTCTGATGATTTTGTTTCCAAAGTGCAAGCAGTTACTAGAATTTATAATGCACTCGGTGTTCGTGAACAAGCGGAGAAAAAGATGAATCAATTATATCAAGATGCTTTTGATCATCTCGCTGCAATTCCTGTTGATGCAAGTAAAAAAGAACCGTTGCGTTTACTCGCAGAAAGTTTATTAGTTAGAGAAGTTTAAAAAACAGTTTTCAACTAAAAAGGGCATCCCAGCGGGATGCCCTTTTTAGTTGATGCTAAATTTTATTTACGCATGACCTAATGTTTTCAAATGACGCACATGAGCCATGATCGCACTCCAGAATGTTGGATACTCAATATATTTTATATTAAACTCGTTACATGTTTCTTTAACAAGTTTGCTAATTTCAGGATAATGAATATGACTGATGCGTGGAAACAAATGATGTTCTACTTGAAAATTTAATCCACCCATAAACCAACTGATTAGTTTATTACGTGTAGCAAAATTTGCTGTCGTTTGAACTTGATGAATAGCCCATTCATTTTCAATTTTATTTGTTATTTCATCAGCCTGTGGAAAATGAGTGTCTTCCACAATATGTGCTAATTGAAATACAATTGCAATGGTAAATCCGCAAGTAAATAATAAAACAGAATAGCCTATTAACATGTTTGCTATGCCTTGTGTATAAGATGGTAGAATTACAAACAAACAGAAATATGCCAACTTACTCATCCAAAAACCAACGTGTTCTTTGGTTTTCATTTTACGAATTGCAGTTCCAGCTACTTTACCTTTAAAATATTTTTCGTAATCTTTCCAATACACCCAAATAAAATAAGTTAATCCGTAAAGTGCGACCCAATAAAGATGCTGAAATTTATGAATCCAAAATCTAGGTTGTTGATCATTCACGCGCATAAACGGACGAACATCAATATCATCATCTAATCCTTCCACGTTAGTAAACGTATGATGGATTTGATTGTGTTTTATTTTCCACATAAAACTCGATCCACCCATAAGGTTTAGAGAATATGCAGCCAAATTATTTACATTTTTATTTGTTGAATAGGATCCATGTGCGCCATCGTGCATCACATTAAATCCTACACTTGCTAAGCTAATCCCCATTATCGCGCAAAGCGATAAGGCTAACCAAACAGGCAAACTTACGAATACCAATAGCGCATAAACTGAAACAATTGTTACGGTAAGTACTGCAGTTTTATAGTAAAGCTTAAAATTTCCCGTAGGCTTAATGTTCGCATCTAAGAAGTAGCGATCGATTTTAATGCGTAACGCATCGAAAAATGGACTTTGTCGGTTGTTGAATGTTATTTTACCCATAGTGACGCAAAGGTAATGGTTAACTTTCTTGTAAAATACATCCATTGACAAAAATCAGTACTAAATTATTAACTATTAGCAATGATAACTAATGGGCATTAACTGTAAATCATTGATATAAAGATATTTAAATTTAAAATAGTGATGAAATGCATGTAAATTATACTAACAAAAAATTGCACTTTTAAGAGTATAAATAGGAGCTGAAATGACATTTGTTGAACGAGTTCACTTATTGAACTACAATCTTCGCTAAAAACATTTTCTTTCTATTGATAACAGGAACGATGATGGTTTCCTCATCCACTTGTTTTCCAGCTCTTGGAAGCAAGGAAATATTGTCGCCCATTTTGCTCAGCTTCTTCGTTTCTGACTGTCCTTGATTGTCAATCGAGAATCCAACTACTTCATTACTCCTACCGATATCACCATTATAAAAAAGGATCAGTTGATCAGCATTTAGAAAGCTATTAAATGAAGCATAAATTCCTTCATCATCAAGTGATGCTTGATCTTTTCGAAGGACTTGACTCCACGCAACTTCACCTTGTGGCGTTACAGAAATTACCACAACATTATCGTAATGATATTCAACTCTTCTATTAAATGATTGTGTAAAATAATCATAATAAGAATATTCACTAAGATATGCAGCTTCCGCGATAATTACTGCTCCACCATCCTTTCTTAAAACGATTCGTTGAATTGGATAATTAAATAAACTTACACTATTTCCTGAATTACGATCACCCATTAATTTTAAACGCGCATCACCATTAATTGCAATGGTATGTTGAGTAAGTGCAATTGGATTTGCAATATCAAGGTAGGAGAACAAAATTCCAGCACCAGAAAAGGAACTTTTATCAGCATAAAAACCAGTCACAACAATTTTTCCATTCACACGATCAACTGCAAGTGAAGCTTCACTCATTGGATGTGTTCCATCATTTACTTTATAATCTTTAAATTGATTTTCGCCTTTCGACAAAAGAAATAATTTGAAATTAATTATCTTTTTCTTTTCATTGGAAGGATCCTTCTCTCTCAATTTTGCAAGCACAGCTAATTCTCCATTGTCGCTTAATACTACATCGTTAAATTCAATATTTTTTGCAGGATAACCTACGGATGCTTTTGTTTGTGTAATACTTTTGAAAGAAGTATCGCATTGAATTAAATGTATTGTTTCAACATCATCATGAAATTCTTCGATATAAATTCCAGCAATCATTTTTGAAGATGACAAGATTACTTTTGGCTTAGACAAGTTTGCACTTCTTCCAACACTTAGTGATGCGATTTGCTTACCACTTATTTCCAAGCTTCCTTTCGTATCATAAATATCCATAAAAATATTTAATGCATTTTCACTTTTGTTCCAGTCGCTAGAAATAACAATTCCTTTTCCATTAAAAAAACTTACTGATTCGATACTTGCACTTTCTGGATGTGGAACTAGGTTTTTCCACCAAAGCGGACGAAGTGAAAAATCAAAATAGCTTAGGCGATATTTCCTTGTCCTCAATCCAATTCTATCGTTTTGTGATTCGAGCGATAAGTTGCTATGTAATACAAAAATTCCTGTATCACCTTGACCGATTACTTTTAAATAATTCATTCCAAAGTCGTCCAGATTTTGTGGCGATAACGTTAACCTCTGTGCAGATAACGACAGAGGAATCATGATCATCCAAAAAAATATATAGAACAGAAAACGTAAGCATCGCATAAGCTTTTTAAATCAAGAATGAGTTAATAAAAACGGATTATTTTTTTTCTCATAACCTATTGTTGTTTCTTCACCATGTCCAGGAAAAACAATGGTGTCATCAGGTAAAACAAATAAATTATTTCGAATACTTCTTAATAATGTTGCTGAATCACTTGCAGGGAAATCTGTTCTTCCGATACTTTCTCGAAACAATACATCACCGCCGATTAATATTCCATCTGCTTCACTATAAAAACAAACACTACCAGGACTATGTCCGGGGGCGAAAATTATCTTCAGTGTACTATTTCCAAAAGTTAATTCTTCTCCTTCTCTTAAGCTAAGTAGTGGCTCGGGTGATTCTTCAACCATGATTCCATATTTAGATCCATAAACAATTGTTGCTTTTAAAAGAGGGTATTCGAATTCATGTATTTCAACTTTTAATCCAAAACTTTCTGCAACAAATTTATTTCCTAAAATATGATCAATGTGACAATGTGTATTTAATAAACGAACGGGTTTTAAATTTTCAGTAATAATGAAATCAAAAAGTTCTCTTTTTTCCGCTGCTTCATAACAGCCCGGATCAATAATCACACATGATTTTGTTTCATCATAAAGAATATAAGTGTTCTCATAAAAAGGGTTGAATGTAAATAATTTTAAGTGTAACATATATTAAGAATTTTTTGCTGGTCGGTAGTTAGATTGTGAAAGTAATAATTGAGCGTCTTGAATAGAAAATAATTGTGGTAGTTTTATCTCTGGATGTTGATGCATGAATGAACGAACAATTTGCCATCCAATATACACTCCTAACTGAGCTGGAGCATCCTTAGGAAATCCGCTAGTGCCATTACCATCATTAATGAACTTCATATAAGTTTTAGGATTGTTATTGTAAAGTAATTGATGTTCTATAAAAAATCCCCAAATTTCTGATTCGTTTTGTATAGCCCATGTCAATTGTTTTTCGCTAAAACCAATTTTAATGGTATCATCTGTATCAGGGGTTAGTAAGTCGAGTGCATATAAAATTTTGCCTTGATAAACCAAATTGTTTAAGAAGCTTCGATGCAGACTATCGTTCGTATATTCACTATCTATCCACCCTTTTAAAGCGTCGGTTAAAATATATTCTTCACGAAATTTTCGAACCATATACTGTGGTAATTGAAGAGAAGGATAGTATTTGTAATCAGCACCCAAATAAAAGTGCAAACCAATTCCCAATACACTATCCATCGCCATTACATTACTTGTAAAAGGAGAAATATAAGTAACAATTTTGGGAATATTTTTCCCCGAAAATAATAAATGATAGCGTTTAAAAGACTCCGTGAAAGAGGACTTCAAATTACTTATATCACTAAATTTTTTATCGCAATCAGCATATACTAAACGAATATATTTATCACTTCGGTATTGATTCAAATTAGTAGCTATATCAGCATCACTAAGAGGATCTCTACTAGCTGGTGTAATTCCAGCCAATTTAACACACCATAAATCAAAAAATTTACCGTAGGTTAATCTTAACGTATGAATTTGAGTACTATCGAATGGAGTTTGCTGATCAAAAATCAATTTTTCGAATCGGATGAACTCCAAATTTAATTTTATAACAGGAACATCGATTATATTAGGAATATTGGCTTGCTTTTTTTTACTTTCGCAAGATGAAATCAATAACAGTGATACTGATAAAAGGCAAACCAGTTTTATTTTAATTATCATTGCAGTATAATACTTCAATCTATGAATAAGCGACATCTAATTCTTGTACTAATTGTTTTTGGTACTTTGAGAACTCCAATCCATGCACAATCCTCTGATCAGAAATTCCATTTCGGACTAAAAGTTTCTCCAACCTTAGCTTGGCTAAAACCTGACACCAAAGGTATTGAGAAAGGAGGTTCGAAATTAGGATTTTCATACGGGATTATAACAGAATTCAATATTCAAGATAATTACTCCATTGCTACTGGATTGCAAGTTACTTATCGTGGAGGCAAACTGATTCTTCCAAAAAGAACACCAATAGATGGTATAGTTATAACAGATATAAATGGTAACGTTATTAAGATTAAGACCACTTATAATTTACAATATATTGAGTTGCCGATTACCTTAAAAATGAAAACGAATGCTTTCGACAAATATAAATTTTTCGGACAATTTGGAATCGTAAATGGTCTTAATATAAGAGCAAAAGATGGTGATAATAATAATATTAAGAACAGTATTAATTCGTATAATGTTGCAATGAGCATTGCTCTTGGATCAGAATACACCCTTTCAGGAAGTACAGCATTGGTAGCATCACTTGAATTTAATAATGGCTTTATCGATGTTTTAAAAGGAGATGATAAAGCTATAAGTAATTATTTGGGCTTAAACATCGGTGTATTGTTTTAAGCTAATAGAAGTCAAATAGATAAGCCCGGTATTTATGTCGGGCTTTTTCTTTTCACAACTTTTGAGAATGGCTGTCTTAATTAATATACATCTAATATTTCCATTATTCAATTAGGCAAACCATCCGTTACATTCTAATTTTTTCAACCTCTTTGGGAGCTATCTTTTCCTTAATTTTACATCAATGAAAATCGCACTTGCACAGTTAAACTACCATATTGGTAATTTCGAATTAAATAAAGAAAAAATTATTCACGCTATTCAAAAAGCGGAGCAAGAGAAGGTTGATCTTGTTGTTTTTGCAGAGTTAGCAATTTGTGGTTATCCACCGCTCGATTTTTTAGATTACCAGCATTTTATTAATCGTTGTATGGAGAGCATGGAAGACATTGCATCCTACTGCAAAACTACTTCCGCAATTATTGGTGGACCAGCAATAAATCCTGATCCCAAAGGGAAAAATTTATTTAATGCCGCTTTTGTTTTATCTGAAGGAAAAATAAAACAAATAGTTTCAAAAACACTTTTGCCAACGTATGATGTATTTGATGAATATCGTTGGTTTGAATCAAATAGAACATTTAATTGTGTAGAATTAAACGGTATTCGCATTGCACTAACAGTGTGTGAAGATTTATGGAATATGGGTGACGATCCGCTTTATACTTTCTGGCCGATGGAAGAATTAATTCGTCAGCAACCAGTATTGATGATCAACATTGCAGCATCCCCTTTCAATTACAAACATATTGATGATCGCAAAAGTATCCTCGAAAAGAATGTTCGTCAATATCAATTACCATTAATATATGTGAATCAAGTAGGAGCACAAACCGATATTATTTTTGATGGTGGTTCTGTAATTTACGATGAGAAAGCGAATATATTAAAAGAGTTAAATTACTTTGAAGAAGATTATTTTGTCTGTGAATTTGATGTTGCAAAAAGTAAAATTCAAAGTGATGATTCGTACGTTGCTGTAAAAACTGAAAAAATAAAAATGCAACGTATTCATCAAGCATTGACGATGGGTATTCGCGATTATTTTTTGAAGATGGGATTCAAAAAAGCAATTCTTGGATTGTCAGGAGGAATAGATTCTGCATTGGTTCTTGTTCTTGCAGCTCAAGCGTTAGGAAAAGAAAATGTTCATGCTGTTTTAATGCCTTCTGAATTCTCAAGCGATCATTCTATTAGTGATTCACTTGACTTAGTGAAGAACCTTGGTTGTTCACATGAAATTATTGCTATAGCACCCATGTACAATGCATTTGTTGAAAGTTTAAAACATGATTTTGAAGGATTGCCTTTTGGTGTGGCGGAAGAAAATATTCAATCACGTGTGAGAGGAACTACCTTGATGGCATTGAGCAATAAATTGGGATATATTTTGTTAAATACGAGCAACAAAAGTGAACTTTCTGTTGGGTACGGAACTTTATATGGAGATATGTGTGGAGGCTTATCAGTAATTGGTGATTTATATAAAACAGAAATCTTCGCATTGTGTAAGTACATGAATTCAACGAAGGAAATAATTCCAATAAACATTATTACTAAACCACCTTCTGCCGAATTGCGCCCCGGACAATTGGATAGTGATTCCTTGCCTCCTTATGAAATACTTGACACTATTCTTTGCAGTTATATCGAACATGCAAATGGTCCTGATCAAATTATTGAAGAAGGCTTTGATGCCGATTTAGTAAATAGAATTTTAAAGATGGTGAACATGAATGAATGGAAACGCTTTCAATTTGCACCAATACTTCGCGTTTCACCTAAAGCTTTTGGGAGAGGTAGACGAATGCCAATTGTCGCAAAATATTTAGGATAATAAATTTAATGGAAATGTATTCAGCTGTTCAAATTATTTTATTCCCTCGAAAATTTATTTGTGCATGAAAAATATTTTAATATTATTTTTAATGTTGCTATTTATGAATGCCGTTGCACAAACAGATTCTTTATATTGTAAATCCTATACAAATCTTATCACTGGAAGGTTTTACTTTTCACAAAAATATACTCGACTAAATATTAAAAACAGTATTGATAAATATGATTTAAGTTATCGTCCGAATACCAATTTAAATATGGGAATTGGTGCTACTTACAAATGGGCTACTTTAAATTTAGCGTATGGTTTTCCATTTTTAAATCCTGAAAATGGAGAAGGCAAAACGAAATATCTCGATCTACAAGCACATTTTTACGGACCCAAATTTACAATTGATTTATTCGGACAATTTTACAAAGGATTTTATCTTTATCCAAAAGGAACATTGGCAAATGAAAATCAATATTATATTCGCCCCGACTTGAAAGTAAATGCACTTGGAGCATCAGTACAATACGTTTTAAATAACAAAAGATTTTCGTACAGAGCTGCATTCTTACAAAATGAATGGCAGCGTAAATCCTGTGGAAGTTTAATTGCAGGAGCTGAAATTCACTTTGGAAAAATATCCGCCGACAGTTCCATTGTAGCATCAGAAGTGAACACTTTATCAGAAGGTGGAAAAATTCAAAGTTTTAGCTATTTTAAGATTGGTCCTAATGTGGGTTATGCTTATACATTGGTGGTGCACAAAAACTTTTTCCTTACGGGGTCATTAGCATTTAGCTTTGATTATGTAACAAATACTTCACGTGGAAATAGGTCACGATTAAAAACAGATGGATTTAGTCCTAACAATACTTTTAGAGTTTTTACTGGATATAATTCAGCCTTATATGCTTTCAGTTTCACCTTTATAAATTCAGAAGTTTCACTAACAACACAAAGAGCATTAACAAAAATAAATGTGAGCACAGGAAATTTTCGATTAAATTATGTTAAGCGTTTTAAACCAGGACCAAAATCCAAAAGGATGTTACGACATTTGTAAAGTACATTCTAGCATACGTAAATCAAATACCGATTATTACAGGCATTTTTATTATTCCTTAAGGAGCAATATGTAGCTAATAATTACAATAGCAATTGGGAGATTTTTATAAAATCAAATAAAGTATTTTTTAAATTTTGTCCTCTGCATTTTTCTTGAAACACAACTGTTTAAAGTCCGAAATAAAGTTCGGCTGCATCTCCGAAATTAACGATATTCTCTGTTAATAAAATTGTGTAGGAACGGCACTATTTTTATCATAACACAAATTGAGGAAGGGCATTTATTTTAAAACAATGTGCAATCCTATTTTTTTAAAATTTGCATTCCGCATTTACGGAATATACTTGGCGCAATTAAATTTATTTGTAGAAAAATTTAGAGGAAATTCAAAATAATTTTCCTTATCATTAATTTGTTTGTGATTCAGAATTTACAACTTCGGGGTCAATATTTATTCCGCTTTCAAAGCGTGGATTAACAATGTTATTAAAGATTGAACCGAAGGTGTAGGTGAATCCGAATTGAATTCCAAAGGTATAATTAGTTGCTTGCTCGTTTTGATTTAGAACAATTTGTTCTGGTGTCAGTTTTTTTCTGCTTAACGAAATTTGGTTGTTGATGATGGAAGCATTTCCAAGTAAATTAATAAAAAGTCCTTTAGAAATTCTTACATTTAAGGAAGCTAATCCATCAAAGCGATATGCTTTGGTACGATTGAGATAATCTGAGGCGGTAAGTTTAACAGAAACGTTTCCCCACTTTTCAATTCGTGTGTAAGTTGCATCTAGTATGCTATTCAGAAATGGCTCTTTAGTTTTATTGAACACGGTTGAATCGATATAGATATTGTAAAGCGGTTGTGCCCTTAACTTAACAGTGAAAAGATGATTAACGGATTCAGTGTAAGGAAAAATATTGAACTCAACACCAGGCGCAAAGGAAAATTGTGATTTAACATTACTATAGGTGCTAGAATAATATGCAGGTTCTAAACCATAACTCCAATGGTCATTTATACTTTTTACAATAAGTCCTGATAAATTAGTTATGAGTGTGTTTCCATCGAATGCATAAGTTGCCGTTTCATATTGACTGCTGCTTATTGCTGTTGATGCTATGATTTTAATTTTCCAAAGATCAGTAATGTGTGCTGCACTTACTGAACCAGTGCCTGCAAATAAAGTGGCTGTTGCATTGGAAGTTAAATTTGTGTTTCCTTGTATTGCGTACACCCAATTTTTATATTTGTCAATGGATTGCATGATTAGTTTATTTTTATTGGAGTAATCAAACATCATATATTTCTGTTGATTGTTCCGAACAAGGAATGGCATTAATCCCATTGCAATTACATTGGTTATTTCATCACGAATTTGTCGGTTAGTATTGTCAACAGGTGCTGTATATACTAATGTGTCACTTCGTCCATCAAAATTATTTCTACCCAGAAATACTATATTATATTTTGCTCCTCCTGATGAAGTGGTTTGTTGTGAGGGAATAATTTGTACTTGCGAAAGTTTCGGGTCGCGAACATAATCAACATACCAAAGATGTACTTTGATGTAGTTATCCCATTCGGGAAAACCCTCCAAAAATATTTTCAAATATTCGGAATGCGAAGTTGAATCTTCAATATCACCCTGAGCTTTTATGTTGTGAGCAGTAAACAATGTTGCAACTAACAATAAATATTTTGCTCTTTTCATATTCTAGTTTTGTTTTGGATCTTGAAATAAGAACGGAATCAATTCTAGATTCCGTTCTTATTAATTAATAAAAAGTTAATCGCCTTCTTCCTGCTTTAAAAATTTACCTGTTGCATCAAAAATAACATCCCATGATTTGCCATCTTTTCCAACCTCGGCTTCATAGGTAACTTCATTTTTATCTGTAGTAATTTTTGCAGCCTCAGTAATTTTATATGCTGAATATTTTTTTGCTAAATAATCAGTTGCTGTTTTAGGAAGTGTGTTTAACTGAACTGCAACCTCCAATGATTTACGATGTCCTGATTTGTCATATACTGCACTTTCGTCGATACCGTTAATTTTAAAGCCTGCTTCATAGTCGCCATCTTCCAAATCCCAACTTGCATGGTTAACGCCAGGGAAATCCTTTTGAAATGCCTGCTTGGCTGCAGCTGGGACATTAACTTTAGGTTCAGCTTTTTCTTTGCTTGTTTCTTGCGCAAATGCGGCAGTGCTACACAAAGCAATCAGCACCACTAAGGATTTTACTTTCATTTTTTTTGCTATTTTATTTTAAATATTAATTTACAATTCTGATACAAATTAGAAATAAGAATGTGTTTTGAAATTGAAGCCCGTGTTTTTAAGGTAGATAAAGTTTAAATTGAGCTATTTACTTTTCTTCAAACTTAACACACAATTGAGAATGAGATTTGCTCCAGAAAAATAAATTTTATAAAGTTTAATGAACTATAAGCTAGCAATTGCAGTTTTAATTGGTGTGCCATTTATTTCATTTTCTCAAACCTTTAAAATATCAGGCAAAGTAGTAGACGGAATTACAAAAACACCTCTTGAGTTTGCAAGCGTATATTTAATTGGAACCACCATTGGCACTTATACTAATAGGGATGGAAGCTTTATATTAGAAACCCCCAATCTATCTGATAGTATTGCTGTTAGTGAAGTTGGTTTTATAATGATTAAAAAAAAATTAACAAAGGAAAATTTTAATCATCTTGAATTTGAGTTGCAACAAAATGTGGCTTCTCTATCAGAAGTCTCCATTATTGCTGATCCAGACCCTGGAAAAACTTTTATGAAAAAGGTTATTTCGCATAAACCATTTAACAATCCTGATAAATACAAGAGTTATAGTTACAAAAGTTATAATCGTTCTGAGTTGGATTTGAATAACGTAAAACGAGATGAATTGAAGAATACAAATTTAAAAGCTGTGATGCTGGATTCTTACA
>JBBRAW010000026.1:0-35674 GCA_038206385.1 Bacteroidia bacterium
ACCACAGCCTTTGGCTTAAAGCTATCTACCAGCTTATAAACATTCAGTAAATGCAACTCCAAACCAAGAAAGGAAGGTCTAAGAGCCACAATCTTTAATAATCCTTTTTCAATCCAGGGCGCAAAATCAATACCGATAGAATTCATGTTTTGAACGAGTTGCCCTGATGATTCTTCATAAGAGAAGTATAGACAGCGTTCACCACGTTTACAACTCTCTAATGCAAATGCCCCCGCAAAACTTGTTTTGCCGCTGCCCGCTGTGCCAGAAGTAAGTATTGTGCTACCCCTGGTGTAACCTTTACTACCCGTGAACAATTTGTCTAACGATGGAATGCCTGTTGACACCTTCTTGGCTGTGCCCGGTTGTGCAAGGCCTGCTGATGTGATGGGAATTACAGAAAGTCCTTCATCATCTATAACAAATGGATATTCACTTGTTCCATGACGTGAGCCCCGATACTTAATGACACGAACTCTACGAGTCGCCATTTCGTCTCTTACTCTGTTATCCAACAGAATAATGCAATCAGAGATATACTCTTCCAGACCATGACGTGTATATGAACCGTTTTGTGCCATCTCGCCTGTAACAATTGCAGTAACCTGCTTTTCTTTAAGCCATCGGAAAAGTCTTTTTATCTCTAAGCGAAGAATGCCAACATTTGTAATGCCTGCAAAAAGAGATTCCAAAGAATCTAAAACTAAACGTTTGGCACCAATAGAATCAATAGCTTCTTCCAAACGAACGAATATTCCTTCAAGATTAAAGTCGGTCTCCTGAATGTCGTTGCGCTCTAAAACAACATTTTCGAGCACAATCTTTTTCAGCGAAACAAGGCCTGGCAAATCCATATTAAGAGAAGCCACGTCTTTATAAAGTTCATCGTCTGTCTCTTCAAATGACATGAGAACCCCCGGCTCCTTATAATCGGTTGCACCCTTGATTAGAAAATCGATCCCAAAAAGGGTTTTGCCGGAGCCGGCATTTCCGGAAACTAAAGTAGTTCCATTTTGCGGGAGCCCGCCTTCGGTAATTTCGTCAAAACCTTTAATGCCGGTAGGACATTTAAGTAATTTATTATGCTTAGTAGTACTTTTTATCTTGGCAGTTTTTATCATACTGATAGTCTTTTGTTATTTTATTAAGTTAGAGTTTCCACAGAAACTTTTTTCAATCTAAATTTAATTTATTCTTACACCGCACATTTTACGAAATACCACCAATTCAGATATCGAACTCAAGAGAAATCGCAATACAATACGTAGAGAAATCTATTTCTAATTCGCATTTCCATTTTTTTTATTATGAATTATTTTTAAATTTTTTTTTGTGATGAAATGACAAAGCGCGGCAAGGAAGTTTTTAAAACTTACTGCCGCGCTTCTATAAAGCAGCTATGTTTATAAATGCTTTACTGTTTTAAGGAAGGAAATTATTTTCCATTGTTTCCACTTTGGTTTTTTTCCTGAGTTGTGGATTTTTGTCCGGCTACGGGTGTCCGGGTTTCATGTCCAGGCATTTTTGTTCCTTCTTCGTTTTTTTCATCGTCTATTGTATTTTTAGATGAAGGGTTTTTTGGTTTTTGGCTATCCTGATTTGATTTGCCATTTTGATTTAGCTGTTGACTTTTTTGGTCGCTCTGACTTTTAGAGTCTTTTTGATTTTCTTTCATTTGATTTTTAATTTTTAATTGATTGAATTATTAATTAGAATGTTACTTCTTATCAATATTTGTTTTTAGTCCCCAAATTGCAACATGAGCTTTTACATCCTTACGATTGGGAAGTGTTTTATAAACAAAAACAATTTTCTTTAAACTACGTTCGCCACCATTTAAATCAATTACACGACTTTCGCCAGCTGCTTTAACGGGTGTGTTAATTTTAATGTGTTGATGGTCTCCACTCTCGTAATAAACGGTTAAACTAATTAAGTCAATAGGAGCATCTTCCACTTTAAATTTAATGGAGGCAAATCTGTCAGCTATTAAAACACTAACTTCATCGCTGTCCTTTTTAAAGTCAACAGTTGTTTCACCGATTTTGTGCCAACCTACTTTGTCACTTAACATTATTGCAGGTTTCTGTGCGTTTGCTGTGCCATAAATTCCTACTATAGCAAGTAAAATAATCATTCCTATATTTTTCATTTTTATGTTTTTTTAATTGCTTCGGATCAATTCTCTAGTGCAACAATTTGATTGATAAGGATTTTTCAGAGGTGCTTTTTTTCTTTGGCACTTTAGCTCCTACTTTACGCGCTTCGCTTAAGCCAATTGCAATAGCCTGTTTGCGGCTTTTTACTTTACCGCCTATACCGTCCTTACCTGATTTAAGCTCGCCCTCTTTGAACTCTAGCATTACTTTTTCAACTTTCTCCAGCGCTTTTTTTCCATACTTTGCCATGAGGTTTTGTTTTTAATTTTTTATTAAGATTTAAATTTTTGCTGTTAATTTTAATTAACTGAATCACGCTTCATACCGATTGAATCAGCTGGCATCGTATTCATGGTGTCTCGCATATTGGTATTATCTTTTGGCTGTTGTATATAATTGGAAGTATCAGGTGGGGTTGAATTTTCGTCCATTTTTTTTGCGGAATTGCAGCTTGCAGTTATTATCATTAAAATAGAAATGATAAAAAGATTAACTGATTTTTTTCTCGATAAAAATCGGTACTTCACATTTTCATTTTGTAATTTCATTTTATTCAGCTTGTTGTTATAGTTATATGCTGCCATGCTGTCTTCGCACTCACGGCAAACTTCAGCGCAATGGGTTCAATGTAGGTTAGCGTGTTTCTCACATTCGATTGCACTTGCGTTGCAGGCATCAGCACATTTTTGAAATACTTCTGAATTTGTTTGTCCTTCTGCTACAACTTTATTGCAGGATGTCGCGTACTCTATACATAGACGAACGCACTCGTCACGTCCTCATTCTTTACATATTTGTGCGTTTGATGGGCATTCGTCTGCGCATTATCGGCATAGGTTAATACATTCCTGATTTGATTTTCTATTCTGATTTTTTAAAATCGTTTTATTAATAAAATTTAGTAATACTTACTATTAGTGAACCAAAGACTAAATTTAATAAATTAAACGCCAACGAATAATCTTTCCTTTTTTATCTACTTCGGCGCTGGTAATTACTTTGTTTACTGTTAAATTAAATTATGTGCCAACACCAAAGTGATGTAAATTTATTTTTTCTAATTACTCTTCAAAGAGGCTATCTGCACCTCTCAAATAAAATATTTTATGCAGGTTTGTTATTTTTTTTATACTCAGAAAATATAGTTGGGAAATTTAATCGGGAGAAGAATTCCCATTTGAGATTATTTTTAGTCGGTTTAATGCGAATTCCTCATGTATTTATGATGGCACGAAAATTTAGTAATTATAAACATGTAAAAACTAATTCAAACGGGGTGCTTGCAAAAGCTGAGAACATACTCGCATTACTTGGATCTCGATAACATCGCGACTAAAGGAAAAGAATGAAAGTTTACAATACAACCCTGCGCAAGCGGGGTTGCTTTTGTATAAATAAATTTGATAATTATGTTGCGCGCATTAAAGAAATATTTTGCCAAACGGAAAGAAAGAATTGATGCGTTATTAACAAAAAGAAAATATACTGCCGAAGATTATCATAAGATTCGGGTTGAAATTAAAAAGATGGATGCACTTTTTGAACTGCTGAATTTTTCCTGTGATAATTTTAAAAGGAAAAAATATTTTAAATTATTAAATACTATTTTCAAACAGGCGGGTGTTATCAGAGAACTTCAACTTGAAACAAACATGTTAAAAAAAAATCTACATAATCAGGTATCCAGTTATCTTTCTAATTTAAAACAATGTGAACGATCAGCGCAAAGAAATTTGTTTTCAATACCTGATAATAAATTTAAAAAGAAGCTCAAAGAAAATTATAAGAGTGTTGTTCCATTCGTTAAGAAGATGAATAAAAAAATTGTGAATGAATTTCTTGAGAAGAAGAAACGAAAAATTCATTCGCTTTTAAATGAAAATCTATTAAGACCAGATCAGGTTCATGAAATACGCAAAAGGTTAAAGTCCTTTTATTATAACCTTGAAAGTGTTGACTTGCAAATGCAATACAGTAGGATAAAACAAACATACGAGTTTCAAGAAATTCTTGGCAAATGGCACGATTACCGAGTTATGAGCGGGCATTTGAAAAAAGCAATAAATTCTGGTCAATATAAATCAATAGAATTAAAACGTCTTGAAAAGATAAAAGCAAAGCTTACATCAGAAGCTGAAATATGGTTTGCAAAAATAAATGCTGCAAAACAGTCAAAGGCAATTTTGCCGTATGATGTGAAATTGTGAAAACTTTTTTTAAAATATTTCAAAATAAAAAAGCTGACTTTTTATCACAAGATTCTAAAAATTTCTTTCGTTGACATCTTTTAAAGCGTCATTTATAATTGCTATCTTTGAATTCATCTGCTTCAACTTTGATTTCACTAATTCGAGTTCTTTTATTCGTCTTAATTTCCTTTACATCCATTCTGATATACTTATTTTTCAAAAGATAAATCTTCTTTTCTGATATTCTATTGACTCTGACAATCTTTTGAACTTTGAAGCTCTTTTCATGCTGTTTAAGAATAACAATTATTTACTTTCTGTAAATTATTTTGGTTATTAGAATATCCTTTTAAAATTAATAATTAAGATTTAAATCTATCTGGTTCTTGTTGAATTCTATTTCTGAATGGCCTATTTTCGTTGAAGCTTACAAGGAGTAATGGCATAAAAATTTCTATGAAAGAATGTATAACGAAAGTCATTCAAATTTACAAACCTTTCAATTATCCAAATTGGAATGGAGAGTTCTTAAACTATCAGATAGAATTTCAATGGAATCTTTTTTGGAAATGTGATATCAAATTCTTTATGGTTTTATATTTTTCGGATGCCTAGTTGTTCAATTTTTTCTAACCATTTTTTCCTTAAATTTTCTTTCGAGTTTCTGATGATTCCTACATAAGTAACCCTCACAGGTTTTATCCCACAAAATTTTAATGTTGATTCTTTGGGTTGATTCACACTAGGTTTTCCATATACAAGCTAATAATACCACCTAGGCTGGTCGAGTGTAGTAATGATATGTGCTGTTTTTCCTTTCAAAAGTTTATCCCACCAAACAGAATTGTCGCGATACTTAAATGCAAAGTCAGGAAAAAAAACTCTATCAATAAAACCTTTTGTTATTGCCTGTAAACCTCCCCACCAAACTGGATGAACCCAAACTAAATGATCTGCCCACTTTATTTTCTTCCATGCTTCTAAAAGATCTGGTTCCAAATCGGTACGTTCATGATATCCGTATTGTAAGTTCGGATTAAATTGCAAATCACGAATTATAATTTCTTTAATTTCCGAATCCGATTGTTCAGCACCTTTCTTATATGCATTCGCAATTCCAAAATTGAAACTGTCTTTATCCGGATGGCCATTGATGATGAGTATCTTTTTCATAGTTCTATTTTGAATTTTATTGCCGCTACCTTATTTTTTTCTTTCTTAGTTTTTTATTCAATATACTTCTTACTTTTGATCATTATTTTCAAAATAAATTTAAATTCTTGTAACATTACTTATTCGGTCTATTAATAAGTGTTTATTTTCAACAACTTCAATAATTTATGCTAAAACCGATGTTCAGTTTTTGACACTTCCTTCTTTTGCTTTCTCGTTTTCATTATTGTCCTTTGAATGGCACAAAAAATTGAACTTTAAATTTTGCCTTTCTTGATTCTTTTAAAAAATATGTCTTAAAGTTTCTTCGTTCATTTTATAAATTGTCTGTAATAACTTTCTCTAATTCATTAACAGCCACAACACCCGAATGCCGCCACAATGTTTTACCTTTTTTGAAAAGAATAAGTGTAGGAACTCCTTGAATTTTATAAGCATTAGCCGCACTCTGGTTTTTATCAATGTCAATTTTTAAGATTGACACTTTTTCACCTAATTTGCGTTTGACTTCTTCCAGAACAGGTTTCATCATTTTACATGGTCCGCACCATTCGGCAAAAAAATCCACCAACACGGGTTTGTCTGAATTTATTATTTCATTAAACGTTGCCATATTATTTATTTTTAAAATTATTCATTACAAAATAAAGTTTTGCCGCTGCTAATTGTTCATTTGCAAGGTTACTTATATATGCTTTGGCAATCCATGTCAATGCAACCTTCCTGTTAAATATCCGAGCCATTAATCCAATAGTTAATGAAATTTATAAAAAATCAGTAAATCAACATAACATTTTGGATAAAACAATATCAGAATCTAAACTGATGTATTAATTTATATGTCGCAATTGAACTAAGGGTTTTTACTTTATGTATTCAAGAATATCTTGACTGCTTAAATATTACTTCTTACTTTATAATGCATACAATTCCTTTTCATATTGATATGAACGAACACAAATAATAATTTCTGATTGTGGAATAAGTAATTGTATAGTTTTGTGAATTTTTGCCCACCATAAAAAAATATTGGAATTATTACTGTCAGTTTCATTTTTTATTTCAGAGTGATTAATGCCATGCATTCGGGGAGTAACATTTAAAAATTTTGTATACTTTTTCAATCCAAATTTAATCTTGAGATTACCGTGATTAAATTGTGTAGCCGCTTCAAAAACAATTTCATAAACAAGTACAGTTAGTGGAGTCACTCCGATTAGGATTATTGCTGCACTACGAAAGAAGACGGAGCCAATGATTTCACCAGAATAAACGTGTAATACAGTTGTTATATCAAGGTCACGGTCGGAATGGTGAACTAAGTGAAATCGCCAAAGAAGCGGAATTTTGCGCAAAAATATATACCAAATATAATTTGTATAATCCAGTAAAATACGGGCAATTATTGCTTCTTGCAAAAAGATTTATCGTACAAGTAATTCATTCCGAAATTCTAGATTATTTTTTTTATGGCAATCCAAACCATAACTGGAATTAAGAGAATCCGAATTAATACAACTGCATGAATAGAAACTATAAAATTGATGATGATTCTTTTCCACCGCGCCTGAACTCTTTTACGCAATTCGAACTTGTTTTCCAGAATGAACAGAATGACAAATCCTACAATTAAAACAGATGTTCCGATAGTATCAAAATTTTATTGATGAATTCCATTTGTTATTGTTTCAAATCTTTTAATTTCCCCTTTGCTTCAATAATAACTTTGAATCCCTAAATTTATTGATTTTAAAATAACTCATTTTAATGATTGGATTATTGGTGAGTTACTTTAGTGGGTTAACTCCCACATACTACTTTTTCATAAAAATAACAAACAACAATGACGTGATTAATATTATTTCTTGAATAAAAAATCTGCGATAAGTCATCTTATTTTCCGCTAAATATTTCCCCTTCGCCTTTTTTTAGGAGCAGATTTGTATTTTTATCGTTTAGTTTCATAAGTGATTATTTAATTTAAGTTATTTATGTGATGAATTCATTTTTTCGCTTTTGATTTTATTTTGTGAACTGTTGAATATACCCCGTATCCAATCATTATGGCAATAAAAATATAAACCCAAACGGGAATATTTTTACCAGCAATTATTAAATATAGGTATGCGGATATAAAAAAGAATCCCGTAAGCATTACCGGTAGTATTACCGATTTTTTCCCCCTAAGATTTTTTATTATCCAGGCCATGGAAATAAAAAAGAAAGGCACGGCACCTAGGTAAATTCCTCCAAAGATGAATGGATTTACATTATATTTTTCACCTAAACTTAAAAACCATTCTTTAAATATATCCCACCAATGCATCAATTAAATATTTTAAAAGTAAATTGTAACATTTTTTTAATTCCGTTTGTAATAGTTTTTTCTTTATGCTTTACAATAAGATGTTGATTGACTCTTGAAGCAACAGGGTAGGGGTAGATTTTATTAAAAATAGCGTTGGTTGAAAATCCCGCAATGTTTGCAAGAATTAGTTCTTGAATTAACTCACCGGCTTTTGGAGCAACCATTGTTCCACCGAGAATTCTTTCTTTTTTAAATAAAGTTTTTTTTGAAAGATAAAGAATAGTCTTTGCATACTGGTAATTATCTGTTATAGCTCTATCATCACCTGAAAAATCCTGTTCAAGTTTAACATATTCAATATTACGTTTTTTCAACATCTTTTCATTCAGGCCGAAAGTTGCCAATTCAGGTTCAGTAAATGTAACCCATGACATATGGTCGTTATTTAATTTCTTTTTTAACGGAGTGAAAAAATTATTGAGGATAATTCGTGCATGAAATTCAGCAGCATGTGAAAACTGCAAAGAGCCGGCAATATCCCCACATAGCAAAACATTTTTATTAGTTGTTCTCAAATATTCATCTACTATGATTTTATCATCCTTTATTTTAATTCCCGCTTTTTCAAGATTCAATGTATCCAACAACAATTTTCTACCAATTCCTACAAACACTGCATCAAATTCAATTTCCGAATTATTACCTTTTGGTGATTTTAATGTTGCGTTTTTTGCAGATGTAAATTTTTCTACCTCAGTTTCCAACAAAATTTCTAATCCTTCTTTTTTCAGTTGATCAGATAATATTTCTGTGAGGGTAGTATCGTCATGCTCCAAAATAGAAGTACCATGATGCAGCATTATAACTTTACTACCTAGACGCGAAAATGCCTGCGCTATTTCAATACCGATGGGACCACCTCCGATTACCAACAACCTTTCAGGTAACTCATCAATTTGAAAAATATTTTTGTTATCATAATAATTAACCATTTCCACACCGGGCACATCTAATTTAATTGGCTGTGAACCTGTAGCTATTACAATTTTTTTTCCTTTATAAATTTCATCATTTACAGCAACAGCATTTCGTCCGACAAAATGGGCTTCGCCAAGAACAACATTGAGTCCTTGCTTCTTTAACCAACTCGCATTTTCATGTTCTCGAATAATTTCCTGACGATCGTATATATATTTAATGGCTTTTTTAATATTCACCTTCCCTGTAACTTTTAAACCCAGCTCTTCCACCATTTTTGCAGAATGCGCAATAGCTGAAATATGAATAAGTGCTTTACTTGGAACACATCCATCATTGAGGCAGTCACCACCTATCTCTTTATCGGTTTTTGCAAGTATTAAAACCTTAAAGTTCATTTTACTTAAAAACAAGCCTACACTTAAGCCACCTGAACCTGCTCCAATAATTATTACATCATATATTTTATCACTCATGTTTTAATTTTTTAGTTTATTACCTGATATCTTTGTACCACCTGTTCAGTTTTTCAGGCGAAACTCCCAGCAGGTACAACTGTTTTATCACCATCCATTTTATTCTTGTTCTGATAAATCCATCTTTTAAATGCCTGCGGGCATCCACAACTAATTTCGGTTCAGAGATCAGGCAAACTTTGTATGAGGCGAGCATTCGTTTTGAAAAATCGTAATCTTCCATGATAGGAATTTCTTTAAAGCCACCCACTTTTTCAAACACATTCGTTCTTACAAAAATTCCATTATCACCATAAAATAATTTATGTTCTGCTTGGCTTTTATTAATTAGTCGCAAATGAAACAACCTGCCTATCCTTTTTATTTTTTTATTATGAGTCTCAAAAATATTTGAAAATCCTCCACTGTCAAACCCTCCTGCAATTTTATTTTTAATAGCTGTCAAAGCTCCTTGCGGAACCGTCATATCAGCTTGCACAAAAAATAAAATATCTCCCTTTGCATAATTTGCAGCGTGATTCATTTGCTTAGCCTTACCCTTTGGCGCATTAACTATTGTGGCATAGGGACTCGCTGCTTTTACTGTATTATCCGTGCTACCACCGTCACTAACAATTATTTCAAATGTTGCTTCTTTTTTTAAAGTATTTAAATTTAGTAGAGTTTTTACTATAAAATCTTCTTCATTATAGGCAGGAATAATGATGGTGATCATGGTAAAGCTAAATTTTATGTTGTTTAATAGTAGCACGTAAAAAATTTACCAGTTTTTGTTGACTTGCACCAAATTGTTCCATGATATACATTTTATAAAAAACCATTTGCGTTTTAAAAACCCCATTTTCAACATACTTTCTTGCGGAAGTAACAATGCTATTTTTTAGAATTTTAAATTTGCAAATATTTTTGATCCTTCTGATAATATCAAGGTCTTCGAATACTATATAATTTTCATTAAACCCTTGCACCTTATTAAAAATATCTCTTGTAATAAATAAGCTCTGATCACCATAATGAAAGGCGCTTTTATCAAATCGGGTAAACCAACAATTTAATTTCAGAAACCAATGGTCATAATCAAATGCCAATCTGAAGCAACCTGAATTGTATCCGTTATTAACTGCTTCTATTACATCTGCATCAAAATGTAAAGGCAATTGTGAATCAGCATGAATGAAATGCAATATTTTTTCTGAAGCAATAGCTGCTCCTTCATTCATTTGCACTGCACGTCCCTTTTTTTTAGAAACTATTACCAATATACCGCATTCTTTGGCCTTTTCAATTGTTTTATCTGTACTTCCTCCATCAACTACTATTATTTCTTTTATTAAATTAATGTTCCTAATTGATTGAATGTTTTTTAAAGTTTTGCTGATGCATTCCTCTTCGTTATAAGTTGGAATAATAATACTAATCATAACAATAAATCCTTTATGTATATCAAATCTCCTTCCACATCTCTATCCATAAAGATCTCCAAAAATTTGCACGATCCTAGCTTAATATTTTCTTCTGATTCCTTGTAAACATTTTTTGTTGTTTCTAAATAATCTTGTGGCATAAATTGATTTGCTATTAAATTGAAAATAAGAATTAGACAACATTTTTTTTCATTCCTTTAAAATGCTTTTAACTTTTCTTCTAATTTGCTGTTGGCTTTAAGCATTTTCATCCCTGCATTAGAACTTAAATATGAATTTCCCTTTGAAAAGTTAATGGAACTTATATTGTAAAGCAATTTCCTATGTTTAATAATTTCTTTCCAATCAATAATCAAAAAGTGTGATGGGTCGTAAATGTGAGTTGGTTCGCTGCCAGCTGCATCTAATTCAATAATAATATCACCAACTTGTGCTGAATCAATTACTTTATTAAAATATTTTGCACAAAGCTACTCATCTTTGAAGAGAGTTTTATGTTTCCATTATCGGTACTTAATTTCCTTAAACCTAGAATCTCATTTATATCCGCTGAATGATTGCTAACCGAAGTGTTTCTTTGATTTTTAGAATCTGCACAGATGAAAGAGTTGCAAGATGTAAAAATGAATTCGACTTTCACTCTAATAGGTTTATTTTCGATTGTTATAAATTTGTTTGTCATCATCGGTACATGTGAATGTATAAATTAATTGGATGCTAATCTTATTTCCGCAGCATATCAATTATTTCTTTTTTCGTTGAAGATATATATATTTATTATGAATGATCAATGGCTTCAATTTTATACAATTCTATCTCCATCCCTATCTAACTTTTGGCAAATATATTCTAGTAATTTGAAACAGTTAATTTCTTTTCAAATGGTTTAATACTAGATATGCTCAGCAGCATTATAATTGACTAAGTAAATAAGGTAATTCGAAGTGTCGAAAGAAATTGTAAGGATATTTCAATCAAGACAAAAAGAAAGGGAGCATTAAAGCAGTTGCTCTAATAATGGTTCCTACGTATAATAGTTAGTGAAGATAGAAATTATCTTATTTTCAATAATTTATTTAGATCAATATTCACAAAAGTGGGTAGTTCTATATTTTATTTATAACATCTAAAGTATACACTTATTTTGAAAATTGAATTTCTTTTTCGCCAACAAGTATTTTTAAAAGTAATTTAGCAACTGCTTCAGACGATTTCGGATTTTGTCCTGTAATTAGTAGGCCGTCATGTTGTGTATATGAACTCCAGTCCGTTCCTTTGCTGTAATGTGCGCCCAATTTTTTCAATTCATCTTCCAATAAAAACGGAACTACTTTAGTTAATTCTACAGCTTCCTCTTCCGTATCAGAAAAGCCAGTCACTCTTTTCCCTTTTACAAGAGGCTCACCGTTTTCTGCTTTTGTTTTAAGTAAAGCAGCAGGCGCATGACATACAAATGCGATTGGCCTTTGGGAGTTATAAAAATCTTCAATTAATTTGATGGAAGTTTTATCATTTGCCAAATCCCAAATAGGACCATGTCCGCCTGGATAAAAAACGGCATCGTAATTATTGTAATGAATATCACTTAATTTTATGGTATTAGCCAATTGATAAATTGCTTCTCTATCCTTGTAAAAGCGTAGGGTGGATGGTGTTTGAGCTTCAGCTTCTTCACTTTTAGGGTCTACTGGAGGTTGCCCACCAGCTGGAGATGCAATGGTTATTTCAGCACCTGCATCAACAAATACATAGTAGGGCGAAGCAAATTCCTCAACCCAAAATCCTGTTTTTTTTCCGGTTTCTCCTAAGGCACTATGAGAGGTCATTACGATTAATATTTTCATGGTATTTTTTTTATTTTAAAAATTGTTGATGTTATTTAAAATTTATTTTCAAGATATAATGTTTTTGCTCCACTATTCAATTAATTTCTGTGCCATTAGCAATAAGGGTAATTTATTCAATGGAATTAGGGCGAGATCTCCACATTTTTATGATAATGGATACTTGGGTTGCTCACTTTTTTTCTATCGAACTGTTCCTTTACTACTACTTGAATTGAAGATTGTGTTTTACAAATTAAATTTTCAAAAAATCTCATTTTTAAATTTGCTTGGTGATTTGAAGTTTAGTTGTGTCAAATTTCATTTCTTTTAACCGATTAATAATTTGCTGATAAGTGTTTTCATTCATCTTTGGTGTTCTTGAAAGTATCCACAAATATTTTTTATTTGGATGGCTAATAACTGCATAACTGTAGTCATCTGCTAAATCAATTATCCAGTATTTACCTTTGAATGGCCAAAAAAATTGAACCTTTAACTTTGCATTACCCGAATTTTTTTCAACAAATGCTTTTCCCTTGATGTACGATTGTTTCCCGTTTATTGGATCTTTATTACACCTGTTTTCAACAATGATGTATCCTTTATCCGTTGTTGTATAATCTGCAGTTGTACAATTACAACCTTTTTGAAAACGTTGTGGATATGATGCAATCTCATACCATTTGCCTGCATACTTCGTTAAGTCAACATATTTAACTGTTTGGAGTGTTTGCGAATTTACGTTGCTCATATTGCTTAAGTATATTAGTAGTATTAAGAATATTTTGTGTAAATATCTGGAATATTTGAATCGCTTGTTCAATGGGAATATTTTTAGTTAATTGTATTTGTATTTTACAGATAATGGTTTATTATTTATTGTAATTTCAAACTAAAATTTGATTTTGTTGATTTTATATTGCGTTATTAGATTTTGAATAAATAAAAAGTGGTTGTCAATGTTGCCAGGATTCATAAACGAGCTACAATTGCAATTTTTGTTTTAACTAACTTTTCACTCTATTTACAAGTTTAAAATATAAGTCGAACGAAGTTTTTAAATATTACATGGAAATGCAATTAATTGTCGCACTTGAACTTTTTGAAATACAAGTGCGACAAATAATAATTATGCAGCAACTGAAAGCATAGCTTTACATTCTGCTGCACATTCTTTACAAGCATCTGCACATTCTTTGCAATGTTGCATTTCTGTATGCTTTTCACATTCTTTTGCACAAGCGATACAAGCTTCTTCACATTTTTTGCAAATAGCATCTAAATCATTTGCATTGTTTTTACTTGCAGTAATTAATGCATTACAAGCATCTTTACAGGCAATACAAAGTTTTACCGATAGTTCCATTCCTGCTTTTCCTTTGTTTTCAGTTGAGCAGGTTTCACATGAGTCCACGCATTTTTCACAAGCTGCAATGCAGCTTTCAATTTTTTTGTTTTCCATTTTATTTATGAATTTAAATATTACGTCAGAAACACTGTTGCCTGTTTTTCAGTTTAGCTGTTACCCATTTTTATTGAATGAAAATATTGCTTAAATTAATATACCATAATTTTAGTATTAACATAAATTAGTATCATATCTATAAAAACATCGATAAAATATCACCTCGCTTATTAACAAAGTCAACTTACGGCATATTTTTTTATAAGATTTAAATGGTAAACAATGAGAATGAAAATATATTGGATCAAAATATTCTCCTTAGGCTTGAAGAAAGCAATTAGAATGTATATGGAATTATTTATGAGAAATATTACCTTGCTAGATTAGAAATGATCATAAACCTCATTAATGAAGACATACTTGTCGAAATTTTTTTCAATAGATTTTGTCTTTAATTAAAAGAAAGAGAAATTCTTTCAAAAATCGCATATACTCTTTAATTCAATACTAGTTAAAAGATAGACAAATGGCAATGGTTCTGAATTTATATTTTTTAACAATGGAAGATAAAAATGTACAATCAACAAAAGCACAAATAGGTGCACGTATCCTACTTGGTCTCTTTCTAGTTCTTGCTGGCATTAGTCATCTTAGTTTTCAACGTACAGCATTTTTAGCACAAGTACCCAATTGGGTGCCAATGAACCCTGATAAGGTTGTGGTTATATCAGGATTTGTAGAAATAATATTAGGTGCTTTTTTGATTTTATTACAAAAACAGCAGGTTATCGTAGGCTGGATTGTGGCACTCTTTTTTGTTATTGTTTTTCCAGGAAATATTGCTCAATTATTTAATCACAAACATGCTTTTGGTTTAAATTCCGATTTTCTTCTCTGGATACGATTACTATTTCAACCGCTTTTAATCGCATTAGCATTGTGGTGTACTGGTGCTTGGGAAAAATGGAGAAATAAATAAAATATAAAATAAAAATCAATTCATACAAAATATAGACATGGACAAATTATCATTATTAGTTACGCTTCAAGCAAAGCCTGGCAAAGAAAAAGATGTAGAAGCATTTTTACAAAGTGGATTAGCATTGGTACAAGAAGAAACGAAAACTAACCATTGGTTTGCATTAAAAATGGAAAAGGGCAAATATGGAATCTTCGACACCTTCGCTGATGAATCAGGACGGAACGAACATTTGAAAGGAAAAGTTCCTGAAGCGCTTATGGCAAAAGCATCCGAACTTTTTTCAGTGGAGCCGCATATCGAAAAAGTAGAACTCATTGCTATTAAAGAACCCAAGCAACATGAAAGTAGTTCATTATAAATAGTTATAATAAAAATGAAATGAAAAGGACAATCTTTAAATTGAAATCATATGCACTTGAACTTGCATTTTTTGCAGCTGCATCAATTTTAGTTTTAACATTAACACTGCCTTCATGCAACAACGTAAAACCTGAAGATACAAAAGATATTGCTCAAAATCACAACGATGAAAAGTTTGATAATATTAAAAAAGAAGATGCAGAATTTCTTGTAAAGGCAGCCGAAATTAATTTAGAAGAAATTCAATTAGGTCATTTAGCACAAACTCATGGAACCGCAAACCATATAAAAGAACTGGGAAATACTATTGTGGTTGAACATACCAAAGCACTAAATTATTTACAAGCATTGGCAATACAAAAGAAAATCAGCTTACCAATAACTATCACAGATATTGGAATAAGTGCTAACAAAAAATTAATGAGCACCAATACATCAAAATTTGATAAAGAATTTTCCGACATAATGGTAAAACGATACAAGGACGCAATCATCATATTTGAAAAAGTGTCCACAGATTCAAAAGATGCTGACATACAAAAATGGGCTACTACAATGCTTTTAGCACTTCGTACTCATCTTGATCAATCTGTTATGTGCCAAGAAGAATGTAATAAAATGTAAACAAATTCTTCACTATTTAAGAATTAATTCAATTAATAAACAATTTTAAAAACAAATAAAATGAAAAGTAAAATTATTACCGCAGCAGTTGTCATAGCAATTGGCGCTGCAGCAATTGCAAATTTCTCAATAAGTGAGAGCGCAACAGCAAAAACATTAATAAAAATTAGTGCTTTACCGATGGATGACATGAACGGATGGTCAGATGCATCAAAGATGGCTGTGATGATGATGAAAAAGCAATACGGCGAACCAGCAGAGAAAACGAATGATATGATGATGTGGAAAAATACTGGTCAGTGGAAAAAAACTGTTGTGTATGCTAAGGAATTTAAGCACGATTTCCCACTGCCGCATACAGATGTTATGCAGCAGTGGATTGATTACAGAGTGCCACAGGAAAAATTCAATGAGCTTGCCATGTTCGACGGTAGTGTGGTATGCAATCGCACTAATGGGGAAATTTCCGCACGCTGTGATAAAGACGGCGCAAACTTTCTTGCAATAAATCTAGCAAACGATATTATTAAGGGAAGTAAAACTGTTAATACTGCAAGAGATTTTTATGCAACAACAGTTAAAGAATTTATAAACGGAGGCAAACCTGCTTACATGCAGAAACTTCAATTTGATGTTGTAAACGGTAACACAGCTGATGCAGATAAACCATCTTCAATCATCACACAAGACGATATGATGAAAGCTAAAAAGATGAATGAAATGATGAAAAAAGACATGATGGACATGAAGACTGGTGATAGCATGGAAAAATAAAAACCTTTTCAAAGAAAATTATCATACCCAAAACAGTCGAAATAATTGGAACATACTTAAAGAGACAAATGCCACGAAAAAAAAGCTATGATATTGATTCAAGAAAAGCAATTTAAAAAATGTTGATGACAAAGCTAAAACGAAAGTTGAAAAAGACTAAGATATGTTCAGATCCAAAAACAAAGAGGAAAACTATATTTCCTAAAGACACTTAGAGCATATTTTAACATAGGTGCTTTAAATAGAAGCGCAACAAGAAGCATAAAAGTTTTTTCGTTGCGCTTCGTCAATTAATCTGGTATCACTTTATCTTTCAAAGCCCAATTTTTATTCATCACAAAAATAATTTCTTTTTGCAAAATATTTAAGTCGGATGGTTTAGTAAGAAAATAAGTTGCTCCAAGTTTGTGCGTTACTTCTACATCTTTTCTGTCGGATGAAGTAGTAAAAATTATTACTGGAATATTCTTTAGCTTCACATCCTTCTTCAATTCAGCAAGACACTTTCTGCCATCCATCTTCGGCATATTCAAATCCAGAAAAATAAAGTCAGGCAGTTGAATAGCATCTTTACGTAATACGTTTAAGGCATCTTCACCGTTTACCGCAACAATACATTCAATAGACGAATCAATTTCTTCAAGCACATGACAAAAAAAATCACGGTCGTCAGCATCATCATCCACTATCATGATTTTTTTTATAGTATTCATTTTATCTTGAGTTGGTAAAATAATAACTTCATGGAAACAGTTCAAAGATACTCTTTAAAACAAAAGCTTCATTTTTCAGTCGCAATTCAGATTAATTTCCTCCCATTCAGGTGAAATAAGCACCTGCAAGGGTGCGCTTGTTTCACCTAGCTAAAGGGGTTTTCTTAACTGCATCGTTATATTCATAAAATTGTAAATATAAAATCACCTAACCATTTTTTGAGTTAGTTTATAGTTAGCTTTGATACTTTACTGAAACCGTGGATAAATCAAAAAAAAATAAGACCCAGCCGCCTGCCACCGTGCAGAACTTCCCTATTGTAGGTATTGGCGCAAGTGCAGGAGGGCTCGATGCTTTCAAGCGATTGCTCAAAGCCATACCCGAAGATTCAGGAATGGCGTATGTACTTGTGCAGCATCTCGACCCAACACACGAGAGTATTTTACCAGAAATTTTACAACGTGTTACAAAAATTCCAGTGATGGAAATTACAGATGATATACCCCTTGCACCTGACCACATTTATATTATTCCATCCAATAAAATTCTTACTTCAACCGATGGTGTGCTACAACTCACTCCTCGCGACAAAAAAAGTATTAACCTTTCCATTGATGTTTTTTTTACTTCGCTTGCCAATGTGCATAAAGAGTTTGCAGTTGGTATTGTATTATCAGGGACGGGCAGCGATGGAACACTTGGATTAAAAGCTATCAAAGAACATGGGGGCATAAGCATAGCTCAGGACTCGGAGTCCGCTGCTTACGACAGTATGCCCCAAAGTGCCATTCATGCAGGAGTGGTAGATTTTATTTTAGCTCCTGATAAAATACCTGCGCAGCTTTTGCAAATCAATAGCGCTTACAAAACAAATCATTTTTATACAAATGCTGGGGATGAGAATGATCAGCCACTACCGAAAGACGATGAAACTATTTTTAAACAAATTCTTTTGTTACTTCGTCAGCGAAGCGGAGTGGATTTTACCTACTACAAGCAACCTACTTTTCACAGACGTATTGCTCGGAGAATAGCCATAGCTAAAAAGGAAAATCTTGCCGACTACTTAAAATTATTACGCACCGATAAAGCTGAGCAGGATGCGCTTTTTCAGGATGTGCTTATTCCTGTTACCTCTTTTTTCCGGGATCCGAAAACTTTTAACACATTGTTCGACACTATATTTCCCGCCATATTTAAAAATAAATCTGCTGATGATCCCGTTCGCGTCTGGATTGCAGGATGTTCAACAGGCGAAGAAGCATTTTCAATTGCCATTTGCCTGCACGAATTTTTAGGAAAAAGATTATCCGATACAAAAATTCAAATCTTTGCAAGTGATATTTCCGAGAAAGCTATCAAGAAAGCACGTGCAGCCATTTACACCAAATTAGATGTAGAAAAACTATCTGCAACACAGCTCAAAAATTATTTCGTAAAGAATAATGGTGGTTATGAAGTAATCAAAGTCATTCGTGATATGTGCGTATTTGCTCCTCACAATTTCTTAAAAGATCCTCCATTTGCAAAAATGGATTTAATTACTTGCCGTAATGTTCTCATTTACATGGATACTTTTTTACAAAAGAAAGCGTTCATCACTTTTCATTATGCGCTCAAAGAAAATGGTTTTCTTCTCCTCGGAAAATCCGAAACCACAGGTGCATCATCTGATTTATTTACACAAGTAGATAAGCACGAAAAAATTTATTCGCGCAAGCCAGCACCAGGTCGGTTCATGCATATTGCCACCGAACGCAGTGAAGCAGCATTGAGATTAGAGGTTAAAACGGTAACCAAACACGAAACCGTTCACACCGATTTCAGAAAAAGTGCTGAGGCAATTATGATTTCAAAATCGCCAGCAAGCGTGGTTGTGAATGATGCAATGGACATCGTTCACATTCATGGAGACATTACACCTTTTCTTCAGGCACCGCAAGGCAAGCCCACTCATAACCTTATTAAAATGGCGCGTGAAGGTTTAGCGTTTGAATTACGCAACGCCATTCATAAAGCAACGAAAGAAAATGCATCAGTAATTAAAGAAAATATTCCTGTTACGGCAATCGGAAAACAATCATTGGTTACAATAGAAATTATTCCGCTTACCGATACTGTTGATACGCACTTCTTAATACGCTTTGAGAAAAAAATAATTCCTGATGTGCAGGAGGAATTACAACCTTCATCAGGAAAAACAAAAATCGCTGAAACGCAAAAGCGAAACGAGCAATTAGAAATGGAACTTTCGCACACTCGCGAAGACATGCGTTCCATAACCGAAGATATGGAAGCTGGCAATGAAGAATTGCAAAGTGCCAACGAAGAATTGCAAAGTAGCAACGAAGAGATGCAGAGTTTGAATGAAGAATTAGAAACTTCAAAAGAAGAACTGCAATCAACTAACGAAGAACTCCTCATCGTAAATCAGGAATTGGTCGACAAGCAAGAACAACTAAATACTTCTCGTCTTTATTCTGAAGCCATCGTTACCACCATGCGTGAACCACTTGTGGTACTTGACAAAACATTACGAGTAAAAACTGCCAATGCTTCTTTCTACAAAAAATTTAATGTAGATGAAAATGAAACTGAAAACAAATTATTTTACGAAATACAAAATCATCAGTTCGATGATACCATGCTTCGGTCATTGCTCGAAAATATTCTTCCGCAAAAAAACCGAATAGAAGATTTTGAAATCAAACTCCGGTTGCCGGATAAGGGTGAGCGCATTATCCTTATAAATGGACGGCAAATTGTGAATGAAAAAAAAGCTGAACAGTTAATACTTTTAGCTCTTGAAGATATAACTGACAGGGTACGTTCAGAAAAAATACTAAAAGAAAACGAAGCTCGTTCAGAAAAGGAGCGCAAGTTGCTACACGATTTCTTTACACAAGCTCCTGCTGTTCTTGCAATCCTCAAAGGACCTGAATTTGTATTTGAATTTGCCAATCCTGCTTACCTGGAACTTATTGGCAAACGTAATCTTATTGGTAAAACGATGCTTGAAGCATTACCTGAAACAGCAGGGCAGGGCTTTATTGAGTTGCTTGATAATGTTTATAAAACGGGTGAAACTTTTACTGGAAAAGAAATGCCCATTACAGTAGATAAGGATAATGGAAAACACGAAAAGTTTTATCTGAATTTCACATATCAAGCATTTTCAAATGACAAAGGTGAAACAGAAGGTATTTTGGTTTTTGCTTATGATGTTACCGAACAGGTAATGGGTCGCAAACTAATTGAAGAAAGTGAACAGCGTTTCAGCAATATATTGTCACAATCAATCATGTCAATTGCTATTTTAAAGGGGTCTGATTTGATAATAGCCTCTGCCAATGATAAGATGATGACTTCTTGGGGAAAAGGAAAAAATATTATAGGCAAACCATTATTAGAAGTACTTTATGAATTGAAAGGTCAACCATTTCCCGCTGTGATGCAAAAGGTTTTGGCCAATGGAGTTCCATACTATGGTTACGAAGAAAAGGCAATACTCATCATTAACGGAAAAGAAGAAGTAACCTATTACAATTATTTGTGTCAGCCTTACACCGAAGTTGACAATTCTATCTCAGGAGTAACGATTCTTGCAAACGAAGTAACAGAACAAGTGCTTGCAAAAAAAATGGTTGAAGCAAGCGAAAAGCGTTTCAGCAATATACTTTCGCAATCCCTTATGGCAGTTTGCATTTTAAAAGGCAGGGAATTGGTAGTGGCCTCTGCCAACGATTCAATCCTTGACATGTGGGGCAAAGGAAAAAATGTAATTGGCAAAACGTTGATTGAGGTACTGCCCGAAATAAAAGACCAACCGTTTCTAAAACTGATTGATGATGTTTATACAACAGGAGTGCCGTTTGCAACACCAGAAATAAAAGCCGTTCTCATACGCAACGGAAAACCTGAAGAATGTTATTTCAATTTAGTGTATCAACCTTACAGGGATGTGGATGATACCGTTACAGGCATTACCGTATTCGCAACTGAAATAACCAAACAGGTAATAGTACAAAAACAAATTGAAGCAAACGAGAAAGAGCAAAATAAAGTGGGAAGGCAATTAAAACTTGCTACTGATTCAGCCAAAATTGGCATTTGGTCTTTAGATATTGTTTCCTCGAAATTGGAGTGGTCTATTATTCATAAACTAATGTGGGGATATAACGAGCATCGTGAAGACTTGACGTACGAAGATTGGCATAATTTAATTTTGCCAGAGGATAAAGAATTGGCGTTCCAAAGAATAGAAGAATCAAAGGTAAATCATACTCTTTATAAAGTCGATTACCGAATTATCCGAGCAAATGATGGTGCTATTGTTTGGATAAAAACAACGGGGCAATATTATTATGATGAATTTGGAGTAGCACATACGCTTACTGGTATCAGCATTGATATTTCAGAACAAAAAGAAGCAGAAGAATTAATAAAAGCGAGCGAAGCCAAATTCAGAACGCTGTCGGAAACCATTCCTCACATGATATGGTCAGCTACAGCCGATGGACAGAAAAACTTCTTCAACAAGTTTTTTATTGATTACACAGGTTTGTCTTTTGAAGAATTAAAAGGGAATGGCATGAGAAAAATTATTTATCCTGCGGACCTTAAAAAAGATTTGCAGCTATGGCATCATTCCCTTAAAACAGGCGAAGATTTTAATATGGAAAAACGTATGCGCCATCACGATGGAACTTACCGTTGGCATTTAAGTCATGGCATTGCACAGAAAGATTTGCTAGGTAAGATTACCGGGTGGGTAGGAAGTAGCACTGAAATTGAAGAGCAAAAAATATTTACAGAACAATTGGAATCCAAAGTAAAAGAGCGAACAACTGAACTACAAACATTAAACGAAGAACTAAAGCAATCCAACTCACAATTAGACCAGTTTGCTTATGTGGCAAGTCACGATTTGCAAGAACCTTTGAGAAAAATTATCACCTTTTCTATGCGTTTGAAAGACAAACATAATGCAGAATTGAGCACAGAAGTAAAAACCTATCTCAATAAAATTGAAGACGCATCCTCTCGCATGACAACTCTTATTAAAGATCTGCTGAATTATTCCCGCCTTCTGCAACACGAAAAACTATTTACACGAGTCGACTTAAACGAAACGCTCAAAAATATTTTAAGCGATTTTGAAGAGCGCATCGTGGAAAAGAAAGCAGTATTTAAAATAGAAACACTCCCAACAATAGAAACAATTCCATTGCAGATGAACCAACTTTTTTACAACTTGATTAGCAACGCACTCAAATTTACTAAGGAAAATGTTGCGCCTCTTATTACCATCACATCAAGCAAACTTTCAAAGCTTGAAATAAAAAAATATCCTTCCTTAAATACATCTTCCAATTATTTTGAAATAATTTTCAAAGACAACGGCATTGGTTTCAATCAAAAATACGACAAGCAAATATTCACAATCTTCCAACGCCTTCACGATGCTAAAACTTATTTTGGAACAGGTATTGGCTTAGCACTCTGTAAAAAAATTGTTGAAAATCATCAAGGAGAAATTTTTGTTAAAGCAGAAGAAAATAAAGGTGCAGCGTTTCATATAATACTACCTATTAAATATTAGCATTAGCAAATTGACATGTTCAGAATGTATTTCATAAATATTGCTTTGCAGGTAGCTGTTTAAAATAATTTATTTCTCACTTTTATAAATCAGTTTTTACGAATTATGAAAGCGGAAAATTATTTTTGAAGATACTTGAAATTTGCAAATCTTGTTTGTGCTTTTCACAATAATAATTTTTTCTAACTTATCAATAAGAAGAGATTTTTCATTTGTAAAATCAGTTAAATTATTTAACTATTTTGCTTTTGGATATAATACAATTGTACGGTATTCAAATTTTGAAATTAGCATTTTTTTGGGAAAAATATATAAAAAATAGCAAAAATTATATAACATATTTTTTTTTGTTCCATTTACATTAGTGCAATTATAATTTTAAAAAACTCATTATAGCTTTAAGAATTAGAATAATTCTACGTATCAATTTTGCAAAAAAAAGTAAAGTATCACACGTTGTGAGTTTAACTTAATTCAGCATTTATCTTTAAAAATAACTAATTCAGACATTTATAGTCTGTGGATAATTTTCCTCAGAAATATGTTTCTAAACAACAACAATCATGCTGTTAAATATTCCCACATTTATTTAAAAAGACATTCTAAAAATATTTTATTCATCTTAAATCCATCCTTTAATTTTTATCGTAGGTACTACCATAAATTTATTTATTAATAATCTAAAATCAAATTTCACATGAAAAAAACATCAACAAAAAAATCGTTGTGGATTTCACTTGCGGTCATTGTAGTAGCAGTCTCCTCAATTCTGGTATCCAATTCAAAAATCGATGCTTCGAGCCATCGTGAAGCACCACTCATTGCTAGCGATCCGTTAGCTGACAACACTGACTTGTATGCATTCCGTAGTCCGGACGATCAAAACACAGTAACTATCATTGCCAATTACATTCCTGCTGAACTACCACAAGGCGGTCCAAATTATTATTCTTTTGGCGAAGATGTACGTTATGAAATTCACGTTAAAAATAATCCATCTACTCCTGGTGATGATATTATTTATCGTTTTGAATTTAAACAAACGAATGAAGATCCAACAACTTTCTTTAACATTCGTTTAGGGCAACAAAATTTGAAAACTACTTACAATTGCTACCGTAGTATTGATCAAGGACATTCTTTTCAAACTATAGTTACCAATGGAGTTGTTCCTCCAAACAACATCGGACCTCGTTCTATTCAGAGTCCAGTTGGTTTAGGTGCTACAAATTACAATACACTTCGTACAAATGCTATTGCAACAGCTTCAACAGGAGAAACAATTTTTTGTGGACCATCTGATGATCCATTCTTCGTTGACCTTGGTGGCGTTTTTGATTTAGGTCAAACTCGTAGCGCAGGTGGAGCACGTGACGGATTAAGTTGCAAAAACATTCATTCTATTTGTATCAAAGCACCAATTGCTACTTTACAAAAAGATGGTAAAGATGTTTCTCAAGCAGCTAACATTCTTGATTCAGATTATATCATTGGACTTTATGCAACAGCAAGTCGTAAATTAATTACTGTTCGTAGCTTACATGGTGAGAAGCCTTTCAACATTGGACAATGGGTTCAGATATCTCGTCTTGGAATGCCTTTAACAAACGAAGTAATCATGCCAATTGGTAAAAAAGATTATTGGAATTCTCTTCAACCATATAATGAAGATAAATCTTTGGAAAAATATTTTACTAATCCTGAGTTAGCACTTTACATGGACGACAGTCAGTTTGGTCCTGCTGTTCCAGCTTTATCTGCTTTGCGTATTCAACGTAATTCATTACAATCTTATGATTTTGGAAATACGCATGACGGTCTTGCTAGTTTATTAGGAAATCCAGCAACAGCAGGAACTGCATTTGATACTACATTATTCGGTAAGTATTTATTACGCCCAGGTCAACCACGTTCTGTAGATTTACTTCCAATATTTATGACAGGAGTTCCAAACCTTGCACCTTATCAATTAGCAACAGGTAAAAATGGAAATCCATTAGCAGCAGGAAAACCTTTTATCAATAATTTCCTTCCAACTTTTGGAGATATGTTACGCTTGAATATGGCAGTACCAGTTACACAACGTAACGATCCTGCTTTCAGTTCACTTGGACTTATTAATGCAGCAGTACTTGGATTAACAGATCCTGCTTACAACACTACAACCACCTTGCAATTTATTCCAAACATGGATGGATTTCCAAATGGTCGCAGATTAGAAGATGATGTTACACGCATCGAATTACAAGCAGTAAGTGGAGTTGTTCTTGCCGCTGTTGGTTTATTTTATGATGATTACACTGCAGGTGCTGCAAATCCAGTTACAACAAAACTTGTTGGTGTTTTATCGTACTCTACAGGTGTAGAAAGCAACGACCGTCCATTTAAATCGACGTTTCCTTATTTGGCTAATCCATCTAGTGGTTTCGGTAATTGTGGTGGTGCATTAACAAGTAGCAGCAATAGATTATATCCAGATCAAGATGAAAGCTTGAAGCTAGGAACTCCTGGTATATTCATGACCAACTATCCAAATCCTGCAACAACAATGACAACATTCAAATATCGTTTGCAAGATCAAACTGTTGTTACTGTTAAAGTACTTGACGAATCAGGAAAGCTTATCGAAACATTGGTAAATAACCAATCTGTAGAAAGTGGTACTCATGAATTAAGTTACAATGTTACTAAACTTAAGCCAGGTGTTTATTTTGCAATGATTGAAAATAGCAATCAAATAATTCAGTCGATTAAATTTACTGTAGCGAAATAAAAAATTAAATTAATAGTAGTAAAAAGCCCTGAAGTAACGCACTTCAGGGCTTTTTAGTTGCGAAATATTTTTTGATTTTTAAATTTAATAATGTGTTTTTAAAGTCAACAAATAATTGGCTAATTTTTTTGCCACATTTTTATTTGATATCCTTTTGTAGCATACCACAAAATATAAAAGTAGCAGGGAAATAAAATAACATAAGCCCATTGATGGCCGAGAGAGCTATCTGCTAGCTTTCCATACAATTGCGGAAGAAAGGCTCCACCAGCAATTCCCATGATCAAAATAGCAGATGCTGTTTTAGTAAATTTCCCTAGTCCATCAATACTAAGGGGCCATATAGCAGGCCACATCAAAGCATTCGATAATCCTAATAATGCAACAAAAAATACAGAAGTATATCCTTTAGTAAATAATATAAGCGCAGAAAATATTACACCAGAAATCGCTGAATAAGCTAAGGCTTTTTGTTGTGATAAAAATTTAGGTATTGATAATATGCCAATAATATAACCAATTACCATTGCTGATAAAGTGAATGATGTATAAATTTTTGCTTCGCTTAATGGGATACCTTGAGATTGCCCATAGATGCCAATGGTATCGCCAGAAATAACTTCAACACCCACACAAACAAATATACCGATAGCACCAAATACTAAATTCGGAAATTGAAAAACGGAAGTACGCTTTTCATTCGTATCAATAGAAATTAATTCTTCCTTTGCTTCAATTTCTGGTAAAGCGGAAAAGTTGACAAGAAGTGCGAGAACTGCTAATGCAATTGCCATGAAAGTATATGGTTGGATTACTCTTGAAGCAAGTTCATTCAATTGAATAATACGAGCTGCATTATTCATGGTAGCTAATTTTGTAGTAAGTGTATCTGCATCAGCAAGTATTATTGCACCAAGAATGATAGGAGCGAGAACCCCTGCTACTTTACTGCAAATACCCATAACACTAATACGTTTTGCAGCGCTCTCTATTGGTCCTACAATGGTGATATATGGATTGGAGGCCGTCTGTAAAAGTGATAACCCAGTTCCTATTACGAATAATCCTGTAAGGAATAATTCATAAGTGCGCAAATGTGCTGCGGGAATAAAAATCAATGCACCTGCAGCCATCACAAAAAGTCCCAGCATCATTCCCTTTTTGAATCCTATTTTTTGAAGTACCCACGATGAAGGTAATGCCATCACAAAATAGGAAATGTAAAACGCAAATGCGACTAAAAGTGATTGTTGTGTATTGAGTTCACAGGCAATTTTTAAATAAGGAATGAGGGTTCCATTTAACCATGTTACGAATCCGAAGATAAAGAAGAAGCAACCGAGAATAATTACTGGAATGATACTATTGTTTTTTTCTTTCATGTGAAAGGCTGATTTTTTTACCAAATTAGAATGAAATCATTGCCATTCGTTCATTTGCCAATTTTATTTATTAACATTAAATCAGGTTTTAATTTTCATTCATCTGTTGAATAAATACCCACTAGTACTTATCAAAATACCCTTCACTAGGTATATCATTTTCTTTTTGTATTGAAGATCTTGCACCCTAACAAAATACAATTACTAACATAAAAAAAATGATGAAACATTACAAAATTATTCCATCAATCTTAATGATTGCACTTACTATTTCGTTAAACTCTTGTAAAAAAGATGATAGTTCTGCAAGCCCTTCAACTTCAGGATCTAATGGTTCAACTCCTTCACCACAAGTTGGAAATGTAGATGGCGCACTTGTGAGTTTAGAGACAGATGTAACGACGATTGCTGGAGGATTTCCATTTACTGTTACTACAGAAACTGGAGTTGCTACCTTCTTCGCTTCTACAGGTAATGCAAGTTCTTATATAAATGCTGGGACAGTAAGTGTTAATACATTTTCATTAGACAAGCAATCTAATAATAGTTATATAAAATCTGCTACAATAGGACAAACGCCATCATCGCTTAATTTTAGTTCTCAAAGTAACAACTGGATTGTTTCTGGCGCCGGATCTGTACCTGCTATTTCGTATAACCATAATAGTAATTTTCCTAGTTTTACAGGAAGCATTCCAACAAGTATCACTCGCGCTAATGGCTTAACTATTTCACTTGGATCGGATGTAAATGATGCTGATAGTGTAATTGTTTTCATTACAAAAGGAAATGTTTCTATAACTCGAACTTTTCCAGGAGCAGCTGTTTCTGCTGTGATTTCTGCTAGTACGCTTTCAAGTCTTCCAGTTGTCACTGACAATTCTGCTTTAATTGAAGTAATTCCGTATTCGATACATTTGCAATCTTTTGGTGGTAAAAACTATGCATTTGTTAAAGAGCAAGCAAATGTTAAAAGTATCAACATTCAATAATACTAACTTTTCAAAATAATTTATAAATAAATCAACAATGAAAAAGTCGTTCAAAATAATGGCAGTATTCTGTTTAGTAATTGTAATTGGAGCTTCATCTTGTAAGAAGGATAGTTCAAGTGTTCCTCAATCAAATGCCACTGGATTTAGATTTAAATTAGATGGTGGTTCTTCGTTAACAATTGATTCCTCCAATGCACAAATATATACTAATGGTGGGATGCGCATGATTGATGTATATGCATTTAAGGGCGGACAAGAAGTTCTTGAATTCCATTTCGCTCCTACAACAGGAATGAAAGTTGCTGGAACCACATTAGGAACTGGTGCATTTTTAACATACTTAGCAACACCAATAAATAGTTTTGATTCACAATCGGGATCATTAAATCTTACCACGTGTGATACAATAGGAAATAAACTAGAAGGTGATTTTAATTTTGTTGGTAAAGAATATCCTTATACTGGATCAACATCAAAAACAATTTCAGAAGGTCACATGATAGTTACGAAAATCACAAAATAATCAATTTGTATTCAATAAAAAATAGGCGTCATGTTTTATGTGACGCCTATTTTTATGGTAAAGAAATTTTATTGAATCGTATCGAGATATTAATTTTTAAATGCTTCAGTTAAAACACTCGCTAAACGAATGCCAGCTTTTAAAATTTGTTTTTCAATAATTACACTATTAGCCTCAACATAATTTTGATCTAATAAATCATCTTTAAAATTATAAACAGTATCAAGAAGTGAGCGTGATTGATCCATCCATTGCATCACATGTAGTTGTTTGAAACTTGCAATTTCTTCAGGTGAATAGGAAGCGTATTGTTTTAAGCAATCATCAAGAGTAATATTTTTTGATTCAATAATACCAGTATCCCATGCACTGTGAAGATTCGTATTTGTTTTAATCAAAGTAACATTAATTGTATTGCCACCTTTATCGCCAGGATAACCAACATGCAAAGGTTGGTGAAGATCACCCATTAAATGAAATAGAAGTAGTATATCATTTTTGATTTGTTTATTTTTGATATTATCTCTGTGTTGTAATTCAGAAATCGCGGAATTTAAAATGATAATAATATTACGATCTGTTGCAACCGGCGTATATCGTTGACCTTTTTCAACATCTAGATAATGCCAAGTTTTCATAAACGTATAATAATCATTGGAGCGCATTTCATCCATCCAATTTGCGGCATCTTCGAAACTAATATTTTTTAAGTATCCTTGAACTTTTGCTTTAGTACTTTCGTCTAGGTAGTGGGATGCTACTTCGGCAACTAGTTCGTGACCTTTTTTTCCCCATCCAAAAGAAAATTTAGGGGTTGCAAGTAGTAGAATAATAGAAATAAGTATTAGCAGTTTGTTTTTCATAGATAGGATATTCGATAATTAATTGTAATTATTTGTAAAAGGATAATTTGAAGCGTAAAATTAGTGAATTTCGACTAAAATGAACTTTAGGCTGAAATAATTATAATTGGGATTAATGGTTTGAGAATTGAAAGGATAAGATTGCGCTAATTAGCCTTTTAGCCACGAAAAAATAATGTCTGATGTTATTTCAAAGGAAATATAAAATTGAAGTTATTTAGCTATAAGATCAAATATCCCAAATTAAATCACTTGAACATTAAATCTTTGACATCAAGATTGCAGATTGATTTTCTGATTCATAATTATTGTAAATTAGAATATTTGTAATCGATTTATGATTTTTATTATTAATGATAACTGAATTTGGAATTTGTTGATTTTTTAAAATCATCGCCGCCAACCACATTGCAAAGCCACTTGAAGTTTGATATTCACCACACAAATGTTTGAAATAAGCAGAGGTGCTATTTTGGAAAAGAGAATCTATTAATGTGTAGTGAATCGCATCATAACGTATGTCGCCATTGAGGCCATAAATCACTAAATCAATTTCATTATTTGTAAGATTATTTTCGTTTAATAATTCTTGAATTTTATCAAAAACAATTCTATCATTTTCTGGCTTGTATATTATTCTCAGACCTTTAACAATAGCATAATTGTTTTCATTTTCTTCGTTGCTAAACACAAAGAATGCGGCACCTTCACCGGCAATAGTTCCTTCTGTTTTTGCATTTAATAAATTAGTGTTGAGTACGAATTCCTTTTTCCAACGATTAATTCGATTGAACAACAAGAAATTGTTAGTCGTCATCTCATCTAATCCACCTATTAAAACATTATTAGCTTCACCATCATCTAAAAGCATTAAAGCTTCTAATGCCGCACTTTCAAAAGAAAATCCTTTATGCGAATGTGTAAAATTATGATTCATACATTTTAAATGCAATGCAATTTGTGCACCTACTGTATTTTGAATCGATTGTATAAAGGGAATAGGAGTGAGGTATAATTCTTCGTCAGTAATCATTGCTGTTAAAAATTTTTCGGTATCACCCAAACAACCTAATGCAGTACCTGTAATAATTGCTTCGGGCATTTTTATATTTGCATCGTTTAAACTTGTTAATGCAGCTGCCATTCCCATCTTAACAATTCTTCCCATTCTACGCGACATAATGGGGTTTAAAAATTCCGAATAGGAAGGTTCAATGCATTTCAATAAATTATTTTCTGAATTAACCGTTTCAGAAATGAAATCATGGAAGTTTATTGTGTGTTGAGGAGAAATAAGTCCAACTCCTTTAATGAATGCTTGCATTTTAATTTCTCGAGAAGATTAATGATGAAGTATTTCCACCAAATCCAAATGAATTGGAAAGCACATGATTTATTTTCTTGGTATTGATGAGATTTGTTTCTGGTTTGAAGTGTAGTTCTGGCATTTCATTTTTAAAAAATAAATTCGGATAAATAAAATTATTTTGAATTGCAAGTATTGATAATACGGCTTCTATTCCACCCGCTGCTGCCAATGTGTGACCCGTGAATGCTTTCGTTGAACTAATGGGTGGTACAGTATTTCCAAATAATCTTTCGATAGCCATGCCTTCAGATAAATCGTTTAACTCAGTTCCTGTTCCATGTGCATTAATGTAATCGATATTTGAAATACTAAGTCCACTCATTTCTAATGATTTTTTCATCGCAATAAATGCCCCTTCTCCATTTGGTGATGAAGTTGTTTGATGATAGGCATCATTTGAATTAGCATATCCACTTAGTTGTGCTAAAATCTTTTTTCCTTGTGCTGCTTTTTCTGATTCCAAAACGATGAATCCGGCTCCTTCTCCAAGGTTTAATCCATTGCGATTGGCATCAAATGGTCTGCATGGATTTTCATCTAATATTTTCAATGTTAAGAAGCCATTTATTGTAAATCGTGAAAGCGAATCTGTGCCGCCAACAACAACACGATCTAGTATGCCATGCTTTATAAGCCGTGCTCCTAACATGATCGCATTTGCTGATGATGAACACGCAGTGCTGATAGTTGATAAAAATTCCGTAATGCCTAATGCATCTGCAATTCTTTCGGTGCTATCACTACAATCTAATGTATTTATATGTTTGAGAAAATCAGTACTTTTTTCAATGTTTAAGCAGTCTAAATAATGGTTTTCTGCTACTGCCATTCCTCCAACACTTGTAGCTGATATAATTCCTGTCTTTAACAAATTAATATCGGTTATATCTGCTGAGTGTATCGCCTCTTTAGCAGCAATTATTCCCAAGAGTGCAGTACGCGTAAAATTAAATTGAGAAGAAAGACATGCAATGTTTTGTAAATCAATATTTGAAAATTTCACTTCACCAACTGAAATAATTTCTTTATGACGCGATGCAACATGATTTAGTTTACCTATTCCCGATTTTAATTGTTTAATAGATTGCAAGGATTCATCAATATTGATTCCTATTGCTGAAATCATTCCTAGACCAGTTACATAAATATTTTTGCTCATAATAAATTAAGCGCTTATTTCTTATGCTCTTGAATATATTCCGCCATTGTTCTTAGCGATTGAAAAACTTTCTTTCCTTCTTGAGGATTTGTTATTTTAATTTGATATTTTCTGTCGAGTAGTACAATAAGTTCTAATGAATCTATGGAGTCTAAGCCAAGACCTTCACCAAAGAGTGGCGTATCTGCTGTGATATCTTCCTTCTTAATATCTACCAGATTTAATTGCTCAATAATTTCATTTTTTAATTTTTCAATTATTTCTTCCATGGTGATTTTTTTTTCTGATAATTTTAAGATAAATTTTACGGTAATAACTATAATATGGATAACTACTATCTCAATTTACTTAATTTTTTTTGACACATTTAATTAATGTATTTGAAATGCCAATATCATTAATCGTTTCATCAACTACAAACCCTGACTTCTCTATAAGTTTTGTAAATATTGTAGAGTTATACATTTGACTATTTCCATTTGCGATAGCTGTAAAATAGATAGATGTCATTTGTAAACTAAACGCCGCAGCTTCAAATCGTTGATTATCCCAAAATGGTTCTAAGATATAAACTGCACCATCGTCATTTAAGGAGTTTTTACATCTAGTAAGAATGGAAATTATTTCATTATCAGAGAAACAATCTAAAAATTGGCTCATCCATATTACATCAAAATATTTTGGAAATGGAATTGATTCATCTAATATATTCGTTTGATAAAAAGATACTCTATCTGATAAACCTAATTTCTCAATATTCTTTTTCGCCATTTCCGCTTGACCTGGTAAGTCCATAATAGTTATATGAACATCCTTGTCGAAATTAACACTTGAGATCGCCCATTTGCCTGTGTTTCCACCGATATCTAAAAGTGTTTTTGGTTTTGATTTATAAATATATTCTAAAACTTCTGGAAAGGAATCATCTGAATAATAGTGATCAAAAGCGAACCACGATTTTTGTACATTGGGTTGAAGGTGAGCCAGCGCATCGTAAACAGTTTTCCAAGTGCCAAATACTTTTAGTCCTTCAGGCTTTCCTGATTTAATAGATTCAGTGAGAGAAAATAATCCTTCATAGCAAACATCATTAGAGAAATCAAAATTTACTTTTGTTAGTGGGTCGTTTAAAATTAAGTATCCTGCTTTTGTTAACGTGAATTTATTATCATTAACTAATAACAATCCAATTCCTAATCCAGCTTCCATAAGAACTCGTGCTCCATAATTTGAGAGATCTAATTTCTTGCAAATTTCTTCAATAGTAACTCCAACTTTACGAGACTCATGAACTTCCGATAATATATTCAGATTACGTAATGCTCTAGAAGCCTGAAAAACCATTGGTGCAAATGCAATCCACTGAGCATATTCTTTTGCTTGTAGTGCTGTCCTCGTATCTTTTTTAAAAAAATCCATTTTTATATTATTGTGTAGCAAATATACTGTTTATAAGAAACGATTAATTATTATTTGCTATTTACTGATTTAGAAATGAAATATGAAGTTGAATCTTTGGTTTCTATTGCTACCTTACAAGCATATTTATTTTGTTGAATAAGCATTTACATCAATATTTAGTCCACGCGTTCCTCGTAATCTTTTCCAAAATCCTTGTCGTTCTGGAAGTGATTTAAAATCCGTAACGAAAGCTTTTTGATAATTTATTTGCGGATCTATTTTAACTGTATTCATTTCTTTTAGTGAATCAACAACCATTGGTAATAAACGTATATCAGCACTAACTTTTTTTCTCACGAATCTACTTAGTAATTTAGTTTGAAACGGATCAGAAGCTAATGCTATCTTGTCGAAATTTAATTGCTTTGCTTTCTTGTAAGAATAATAAATATTTTCTGTGCTATGTTCTGCTTTAGTTTCTGTATAGATATGTTCTTTAGGTATTCCCAATGCTTCCGCATAAAGTGCCATAACTTCTCCTTCATAATATGGAGAATATACTGCTGAACCAGAGTACATAATGTTTTTTGCTATTCCTGCATCATACAAATATTTCGACCAAAGAATTCTTCCTTTCATCGTATAATCCCATTTCCCATTAAGTAATGGAACACCCGGAACTATTACCATATCAAAACTTTCATTTTTTGATTTGTTTAAATATTTCAAACATGTTTTTTTTGAAAAATTACACGAACAAAATAGCAGATATAGAAAAGTTATACCTAATGATAGAAATGATGTGTAGTAAAATTTATGATTCAATTTTTTATAATGTTAATGGTTTTTATTTTAACTATAAATCCTTAAAAGATTATTTATTATTGTCGAACTTTATTTATTAAGTAGGAAATTCCAATACAACAACCAAAAAATAATAGTAATTTGTAAATATAAATTTGCACACTTAATACATCACCGTGACTAAGAAAAATATTTTGAAATGCAGATAATCCCCAAAATAATGGAGAAAATTCAGCTAATAATTTTATTGTATCGGGCATTACATATACAGGCACCCAAATACCTCCTAAGGCAGCTAATATCACCACAGAAACAGCACCAAATGTTGAAGATTGTTGGTGAGTGCTAAATATTGTGCCTACTAAAACACCATAACCAGTTGCGGCTAATCCACTACTTATTGCCACAATTGTAATAGCTGTTATACTTGATCCAATTATTAATTGAGGTAATCCTAAATGTGGTAATAGATAGATGCCCACTAACAACATTAAAAAACATTGCGTAAGGCATACTAGTAAAAATGTAACAATTTTTCCAGCCATTACAGTGAAGTAGGAGCCAGGCATAGTTTTAATACGGAGATAGCTTCCATCTTCTCGTTCTTTAATGATACTACCTGAAAGCGTAATCACAATGAAAAACATTCCAAACATTGTCCAAGCAGGAACATTGTGTTGAACGGAATTTAATTCAAGAACAGCATATTGATTTTCAACAACTGCTTCTTCTTTAAAATTAATGAAATCACCTATTGCTTGATTATTATTTGAAGTATTCTCTTCATCTTGATTCAATGCTTTCTTAAAATTATCAAGCATACTTTGTGTTTCAAGTTTTGATGAAACTTGCTTGATGGAACTTAGTACAGAATTTCGAAATGATTTTTTAATATTCGGCGCAAAATAAACGGAAATAGTAGAGTCCTTAGTGGGTTGTATTTGTTTTACTGCACGGGTATCAACAATTCCAACTTCATTTAATGTGATGCTTACAAATTTTTGTATTCGTAAATTTAATTGTTCAGTAGCATTTTCTGGAATTGAAATACCAATTTCGTAATCACTTTTTGCAACCTTCTTTTTAGCTGCTATTTCTGATTCTGTAAATTGTGTTACTTGAAAAACTTTTGAATTAGATAACCCATCAATAATCTTCTTTCCTAAACTACCTTTATCATGATTGATTACAAGCACAGGTATTCGTAATTCTTGGTAATCTCTAAATGGTGCATCTTGAATCAAAGCCATGATAGTTACCAAAGCCATTGGCATTAAGAATAAGATTGCTAATCCACTTCTGTCACGTAAGAGGATGAGTAATTCTTTTTTTATGGTAGCAAAAAGACGTAACATCAATCTCGTAATTTTCTGCCTGTTAATTTTAAGAAAAGTTGCTCGAGATGAATGCA
>JBBRAW010000027.1:0-34020 GCA_038206385.1 Bacteroidia bacterium
GATTAAATTTCTTCAACTATTTATCGCCTATTTCATCTACGAAAAGCGTAAAACAATCTAAACAATATAACAATGGACAAAATAGAGGTTAAAAAGGTTGGTGTTACCGACATTGAACAATTACAAATAATTAGCAAACAAACTTTCTTCGAAACTTTTGCAGATAGAAACTCCGAAGAAAATATGCAAAAATATTTAGACGAAGGCTTTACAGTTGACAAATTAATTACTGAATTGTCAAACCCAAACTCTGAATTTTACTTTGCTAAACTTGATGATAAAATAATTGGCTATTTAAAAATAAATTTTGGTGAAGCGCAAACAGAACTCAAAGACCAAAAGGGACTTGAAATAGAACGTATTTATGTTTTGAAAGAATTTCACGGAAAAGAGGTTGGAAAAATTTTATATGACACTGCTTTTAGCATTGCAAAACAAACAAATGCCAATTATTTATGGCTAGGAGTTTGGGAAAAAAATCCTCGAGCAATCAACTTTTACAAGAAAAACGGTTTTGTTGAGTTTGATACACATATTTTCAAATTAGGCGATGAAGAACAGATAGACAAAATGATGAAATTAAATCTATAAAACCTCCTAACAAATTATTTTATGTACTAACCTACCTGTACTAAATCCATCCTATGCAAATCCTCAAAAATTCAAGTTTTTCGGGAAAATGGTGGGAAGCATCAAATTTCATCCATGGTGGAAACAGGTTTCCCTCTTTTCAAACTAGAACCTATTAGAATTCAAATTACAATTTTTCCTTGTTTGAAAAGAATTAATCCCTATCTTTGCCGACCCATTCCGGATAAAAAATCATGAAAAAGGATCTTCACCCTAAAAATTATCGCCTAGTTGTATTCAAAGACATCTCTTGCGATCACTCATTCATCACTAAGTCAGCTGTTGATACTAAAGACACCATTAAATGGGAAGACGGCAACGAATACCCATTGGTGAAATTAGAAATTTCAAATATGTCACACCCTTTCTACACAGGTAAGATGAAACTGGTGGATACAGCAGGTCGTGTTGATAAGTTCCGTACACGTTACGAAAAAATAGCTAAGAAAGCCGATTAATTTCGCTGATCTTCAAAGTATTATATGATCCTTCTTTAACCGAGAAGGATTTTTTTTGTCTTTTTTTTTCAATAAAAGATATTAAGTACTTGTATTCTCTTATTTTTATCTTTTTCAGAAAAACTTTCTTCACCTTTGTGTAAGATTAGGCATGAAATAACAACAAGAAATAATAAAGTAATGGCAACAGAAACAGCAGACGCTAAAGAGAAATTGAAGGTATTGCAGCTTGCAATTGACAAAATTGAGAAAGCTTACGGAAAAGGAACTATCATGCGCTTAGGTGATAATGCGGTGGAGGCTATTGAAGCTATCCCCACAGGATCCATTGCACTTGATAATGCACTAGGAATAGGTGGTTATCCCAAAGGTCGAGTTATCGAGATTTACGGACCAGAATCATCAGGAAAAACAACGTTGGCCATCCATGCGATTGCTGAGGTACAGAAAAAAGGTGGCATTGCAGCTTTTATCGATGCAGAACATGCATTTGATCGTAACTACGCACAGAAATTAGGTGTTGATATCGAGAATTTATTGATCTCTCAACCTGATAACGGTGAGCAAGCTTTAGAAATTACAGAAAACTTGATCCGCTCAGGTGCTATTGACATTATTGTTATTGACTCCGTTGCTGCTCTTACTCCAAAATCGGAAATTGAAGGCGAGATGGGAGATAGCAAAATGGGATTGCATGCACGATTGATGTCGCAAGCATTACGTAAGTTAACAGCAACGATTAGTCGTACAGGTTGCTGCTGCGTTTTCATCAATCAGCTTCGTGAGAAGATCGGTGTGATGTTCGGTAACCCAGAAACAACAACTGGCGGTAACGCATTGAAATTTTATGCTTCTGTACGTCTGGATATTCGTCGAATAGGACAAATTAAAGATGGAGAAAGCATAGTTGGTAATCGCACGAAAGTGAAGGTTGTGAAAAATAAAGTAGCTCCTCCTTTCCGACTTGCTGAATTCGATATCATGTACGGAGAAGGTATCTCGAAAATGGGTGAGATCGTTGATATGGGTGTGGAAATGAACATCGTTAAAAAAAGCGGTTCATGGTTCAGCTACGGCGATACGAAACTTGGTCAAGGACGTGATTCAGTAAAGCAATTACTACACGATAATCCTGAACTTTGTGATGAGATAGAAGGAAAAATCCGTGAAGCACTTCTTGCAAAACAATCAGCTTAAAATAAATCAATTTTGAATTGGAATCAAGGTGAGGCGAAAGCTTCACCTTTTTTCATTTAATTAGATGCTTATTAATTTTTAAATCTAACTTCAATCCAACTTTGTCGAAATAGAATTCATTAATTACTCAATCTCAATAATGACATTCATATTTATAATAACCTAATTCTTCATTCTGAATTCTTCATTCATTTATCTAGATTTGCTATCGCATTGAAAAACATCAAAACATGAAACAAAAGCAGTTATCCGATAAACTATTTTCCACTATTATGAAAACTAGTTTGCTTGTAATAATTTTTATAACGGTATTGTTTTCAGTTTCTTGTAAGCATGGAAAGGACGATGTTAAAAATAAAAATATCGCGATAAATGATACTACTCCGATTGGGAAGAAAATCGCAACTTTAAGTGTTCTCATTGGACAAAATCCTAAAAATCCAAGCTTGTTTCATGAACGTGCGAAGTTGCACATGGAGCGAATGGATTTTGTTAATGCAAGTTTGGATATGCAAAGTGTGCTTAAATTGGATTCATCGAAGGCGGAATATTATGTTACAATTGCCGATGTTGATTTTGCTGCGAACCAGTCGAGGAAATCGAAAGAAGCATTGGAGAAAGCTTTAAGTTTAGATCCTAAAAATATTAATGCGCTAGAAAAAATTGCTGAGTTATACCTTTATGTTCAGCAATATGATAAGTCGATTAGTTACCTCGATCAAATTTTAAAAATTGACATTCAAAACCCTAAAGCGTATTTCATGAAAGGAATGAACTTTAAGGAAAAAGGTGACTCTACGCGTGCTATAGGAAGTTTTCAAACAGCAATTGAACAGAAGAAAGATTATTACGATGCATACCAGCAGTTGGGAATGATTTATACGGCCAAAAATAACGAATTAGCATTGCAATATTTTGATGGAGCATTGCGTGTGAATCCCAAAAGTGAAGAATCGTTATACGGCCGTGCAATGTGTTACCAAGAGGTGAAGCATGATTATGATAAAGCGATTCAGGATTATACAAGTATAACGCAAATAAATCCAAACAATGCGAATGCGCATTTTGCATTAGGCTACATCCATTATCAATATCTAAAAGTATATGATGAATCCATCAAGCATTATTCACGTGCAATAAATGCTGCGCCGGGTTGGCCTGAAGCAGTTTTTAATCGCGGTTTAGCGTATGAAACTTTGGGAAATATTGCAGCAGCAAAAGCTGATTATATTCAAGCATTGAAATTGCGTCCTGATTATAAAAATGCGCAAGATGGATTGAAGCGTGTAAAATAAATTATACTTCGTCTTTTAAGGATAATCCTATTCTTTTTCGTGGTAAATCGAGATCAATAATTTTCACATGCACATGTTGATTGAGCTTTAATATTTCTAGCGGATCACTCACAAATTTATTGGCAAGATTGGAAAGATGAACTAGGCCATCTTGCTTCACGCCGATATCTACAAATGCACCAAACTTTGTAATGTTGGTAACGATGCCAGGTAGTTTCATTCCGATTTGCAGATGTTCAGGCTTTGTAATTCCTTTGGCAAATTCGAATACTTTTATTTTCTTTCGAGGATCTAATCCAGGTTTTTTTAACTCCTTTAAAATATCTGTTAATGTTGGCAATCCAACATCACTACTAATATATTTTTCAAGTTGAATTTTACTCGTATAATTTTCATCCGCAATTAAATCTTCTATTTTGCAATTCAAATCTTTTGCTATTTTTTGAATTAGTGGATATCTTTCAGGATGAACGGCTGTATTATCCAAGGGATTTTTTCCGTTACGAATTCGAAGAAATCCTGCGCATTGTTCAAATGCTTTTGCACCAAGTCGAGGAACATTTCGTAAGTCATCTCTCGAATTAAAAGTTCCAAATTCTTTTCGGTATTGAACTATCGCACCAGCTAACTGCTGACCAACACCAGAAACATAATTCAATAAATGCTTACTCGCTGTATTAATATTTACGCCAACTTGATTCACTGCGGATTCAACAACATCATCTAAACTTATTTTCAATTTAGTTTGATCAACATCATGTTGGTATTGTCCAACACCAATGGATTTCGGATCAATCTTTACTAACTCCGCTAATGGATCCATCAATCTTCTTCCAATAGAAATTGCTCCGCGAACTGTAACATCAAACTCTGGAAATTCCTCGCGAGCAACAGCAGATGCCGAATAGATAGATGCTCCTTGTTCATTCACACTATACACTTGTAGTTCTTGATTGAATTTAATATGCTGAATAAAATTTTCAGTTTCTCTTCCTGCTGTTCCATTACCAATTGCAATTGCTTCAATTTTATAAATTTCACACAACTGCGAAATTTTTGCATAAGCCTGTTTCATTTGCGACTGTGGTGGATGAGGATAAATTGTTTCGTTATACTTTAAGTTTCCATGTTCATCAAGGCAAACTAATTTACAACCACTCTTAAAACCTGGATCAATTGCTAATACTCTTTTTGGCCCGAGAGGTGCTGCAAGTAAAAGTTGTTTTAAATTTTCAGCAAAAACTTTTATCGATTCTAGATCTGCTTTTTCTTTTGCAGATTGATAAAATTCATTTTCAATAGAAGGAGAAATTAATCGCTTATAAGAATCTGTTATAGCAATTCGAATTTCATCAGATGATTCATTTCTCGCTCTTAGAATTCGTCTTTCTAAGATTGCAATTGCTGTTTCCTCATCAGGTTCAATACGCACTCTTAAAAATCCTTCTTCATATCCACGCATAATAGCAAGCACACGATGCGAAGGACAGCGATTTAATTTCTCATTGGAATCAAAATAATCTTTGTACTTGATTGCTTCTTCTGTTTTTGATTTTACAACCTTTGAATATAGCACTGCATCACGTGAAAATAATAATCGAATAGCAGCACGAATATCTTTGTTCTCACTAAATGTTTCAGCAATGATATCACGAGCACCTTGCAGCGCTTCGGAAGATGATGTTACAGTTTTATTAAGAAACATTTTTGCTTTCGCTTGCACATTTCCAGATTGCTGAAGCATTAAATAATCAGCCAATCCTTGCAATCCATTTTCTCTAGCAATAGCAGCTTTTGTTTTTCTTTTTAATTTATATGGAAGATAGATATCTTCTAATTCGATGATGAAATTACATTCTAGGATTGCAGCTTTAAGAGTATCAGTTAATTTACCTTGCTCTTCAATCGCGGAAAGAATTGTGATTTTTCGTTTCTCTAGTTCTTCGTATTTATTCCATGCCGATTTAATATCTGCAAGTTGAACTTCATCTAAACTGCCAGTAATTTCTTTTCTATATCGAGAGATAAAAGGAATAGTACAACCTTCTTCGAACAAGCGAATACTTTGTTGAACTTGCGATAAAGAAATAGCTAATTCAGAAGCAATATTTTTGTAACCTTTAATGTCCATAATGAGTTTTCTAATTACTCAACAATAATGGTATGACTAAAAGTATCCACTTTATCACCTTTGCGGATCTTTGCTCTTTTTCTGGATTCAGGTTGACCGTTTAAAGTAACGCGACTTCCTTCTACCATTGCTTTCGCTTCGCCACCAGTATCTGATAACCCAGTAACTTTTAAAAGTTTTATTAACTCAATATAATCACCTAGAATGCTAAATCGAATGGTTTCCTTTTTCATGATAATGTACTTTTGTATTAATTGATGATTTACTAAATTGATTCTTATTTATCGCGTCGTAATTTAAAATCTAGAAGCAAATTATTTTTTCCTGCTTCGAGCATTAAATAAGCAATTAATAAAGCAGACAACAAACTTATAGAACTCCAAGCACGTGGAGGTCCGTAATTGCCCATTAATTTAGTAATAAGTAAACAATGAACGCATACCCAAATTATCCAAATTAATAAACAAGGAATAATTTTTTCTTTTCGAAAAAGTTTCCAATCCAATTTAGTTTTTAAAAGATGTTGTGTGCCTAAATTATAAAAAGGTATAAACATTAAAATCACTCCGAATAATCGAATGGGGGAATTCCATAAAATTAATTTCAGACTAAAATATCCTGCTCTCAATAGTATTTCAAATGAATTTAATGATGGCAATAAGCTACTTCTTACTGCGTGTCCGTTACCAGCAAATGCAATTCCAAAAGAGATGATAATTGAAAGGCAAGTAATAATTAATCTCGACGAAATTATTCTTTTTACTTTGAATTGATTTACGATAATTATTAACGCAACAAGGATTGAACAAACTGCAAAAGGTTCTGCTGCGCCACCAATAAATAATCCAAGTAACATTAATACTAAAATTTGATACCATCTAAAATCATTAAGTAAAACAGAAATAATTAACATACCACATCCTAAATTCCATCCATACATCGTTGATCCGCTAACCCAAAACCAAGTATCATCAACATGATACGTTGCAATTATTAATCCTCCAAAGAAAAGGATACCATATTTCAATATTTGCAATGGTTGAATTTTAATTTCTAACACTTTTTTAAAAGATGATTTGATTAACATAAAAGAGCTAAAAATCATAAATCCAATCGTTGTAAAATTGTAACAGAATGGCTTACTTTCAATTGTCCAAAATTGATAAAAGCTACATTGCAAAAGATATGCGGCCCATCGCGTATTCCATCCATTGTAAAAATGTATCATACTTCCCCATACACCGAATTCCTTTACTGAATTAACCATAATGAAATCATCATCATGTAATCGGTTTAAGAAGGTTTTAGTTAACCAAAATAGAAGCACTACGATAATACTAAATAGTAATTGTATCTCGGTTTTTTTGGATGAATTCAATGTGTTAATTTATAAGTCCAAAGGTAATTAGTTGAGCGCGATAAAACCCTCGATAATTTTCCCAAGTCAAGCATTTAAAAAAATCTGATTTATTACAAATAGCTAATTCATGTACATATCCAATCGGCTTTTCGCCAGTTGGTGACCCTCCAATATCCTACAGCATTTAGGAGTTTTAATTGAAGATATTAGAAAGTTTGGTCCTAACTTCAGATATTAGCTAATAATTACAATAAACAGTCGTTATAACTTTTGAAATATCAATACTAGTTAAATAAGCTAATCACCGACAAATCCCTTTATATTTGCACTTCAATCATCACTATGAATAGTAGAATTACAATTCTGATAATCAGTTTCCTATACTTCGTTTCTCAGACATCTTGCAAAAAGGAACAGCTGCTAACTGATAGTAGCAAACAACTTTCGTTTTCTACTGACAGCATTTTATTTGATACTGTTTTTGTAACCATCGGCTCGGTGACAAAGAATTTTAAGATTTATAATACGTATGATCGTCCTTTGAAAATTTCGAATATTCACCTTGGTGGTGGGGCGAACTCCAATTTTAGGGTAAATATTGATGGCTCAGCAGGGACTAACTTTACCGACGTAGAAATTAGAGGTGGTGATAGTGCTTGGGTTTTTATTGAAGTGACTGTTGATCCAAACTCGCAAACATTACCATATGTAATTCAAGATTCACTCACCTTTGAGACTAACGGTAATTTACAAAAAGTGATCTTAGCTGCATGGGGACAAAATGCTCATTTTATTGTTGCAGATCGGAAATTAACAACTGCTAATTCCGTAATTCGTTATGCGTTGTTAGATACAAATCTTAATGCAAATATTATTTGGGATAATACCTTACCTTATGTTGTGTACGGTGGTTATGCTGTTGTAGATTCATCACAAACACTAACAATTAATGCAGGATCACAAATACGTTTTAACAATAGCGCTGGCTTGTGGGTGTACAAAGGCGGTAGCTTAAAAGTGAAAGGCACCAAACAAGATCCAGTTGTATTTCAAGGGTTACGAAGAGAATTTTTTTATGTTGATGAACCAGGTCAATGGGATCGTATATGGATCAACGACGGAGGTACAAATGAGATTAATTATGCCATCATAAAAAATGCTTTCATTGGTTTGCAAACAGAAACGATTTCGGATCCTGCATTACTCACCTCTTTAAAAATCACAAATACAATTGTGAAAAACATGAGTGGATTTGGAATGCTTGCTCGAACATTTAACATCACAGGATGGAACTCTATTTTTGCAAACTGCGGACAATATTGCGCTGCATTTTCTATTGGAGGAATGTATGATTTAACCAATTGTACTTTTGCGAATTATTGGACGAACGGACAACGTAGCACACCTGCATTTTATCTCAATAATTATGCAACAATAAATGGTGTGGATCAACATGCACCTATGAATGCGAAATTTAAAAATTGCATCATCTACGGAAGTAATGATAATGAGTTGGAAGTGGACATGATAAAATCCTCTCCGGATTCCATTTATAGTTTTAGTAACTTATTAGTGAAAGCAAACAATAAACATGAAACGGGAAATCCGAATTATGTTCAAGTTATTCGTAATGCTGATCCGAATTTTAAGGACAAATCTAAAAACGATTACCATCTTGAACCTGGTTCTGCCGCTATAAATGTTGGAGATCCTGCTTTTGTAAATGCTATACCTCTACTTTTAGACCTTGATGGTTCTGCAAGAAGTGTTGGCTTACCTGATTTAGGTGCTTACGAAAAACAATAAATTATTGTTCGAGTAAAAACATTTCTTGATTTGAAAATGATTTATTATGGAAATTGGCTATTACGGCAATAATAAAATATTAGCATCTTCAAACTTCTATGAAATACGACAAATACCAACTCGAATCAGACAAAAAATTACTGATTAGAAATATGTAAATTTGTTTTATCATGAAAATTAAAGAATTAAATAAATCCAAAACGCCAATCGTCAAAATTAATAAGACGTTAGAAAAGTTTGCTTCTAAAGTGCTTTTTCCAGATAAATTGGAGGAAGCCAACCGAATACTAAAGATCGTTGGTTTACCAAAGACAAAATAAACCCATTATTCCAATCAACACCTAAAATAAATATGACTTTCTGAAAGTAGCCTATATAATTTTAAAGGCATTCTTCATGCGTCAAATTTTAATTTCGTTATTAAGCTAAATATTTTAATGAAATTTTTCATTTAAAACAGTATTGTAATTGATACCGATTTCGAGTAAGATGCTCACTTCTTTTAGATTCTAATGATAGTTTGAACTAATGGTTAACAATTAGTGCAAACATGAAAACAATCGTGTGTTGAGTTCGATTTTTTCATGTAGAAAATTTCGATTTTAAAAGAAGATTTGAAAATGTCCGGATAATTTTTTAAGGATTAATTTGTTTGAAGCATTTGTGGAGTTCGATGAAATATATAGCAATAAACAAAAGAATAAAAGATTTTATTGCAAGAGCATTTTATGAGACAAATGATTTATAATAAAAACGCCATTGTATCAACTCCATCAGCATAATCCGTAATGCTTGGTTGCTGACTCGTTCCAAAAGGCAACCCTCCTACTCCAACCCTACATTGAATTTGATCATCCATTTCAATTAACTTTTGGTTTAATGTAGGAAGCGATTTATAGTATTCGTAATGCAAAACTGAAACGGGTGTTGATAACGCTTCATTCTCTCTAACGATGAGATAATTATTAGTGAGAAATTTTTCATCATTCAGTAAAAATAATGCGTGATGATAATCGTAATTGTTCATGTATTTGGAATGCATCATTAACGAACCATATACTTGCATGGCAGGAAAGAATTTTGCGAAATCATAACCTTCAGGAACGTACAACTTAGAAACATTTCTACATCCTAATCCGAAGTAAGCAAAGATATCATCAGCTAAAGCTTCCAATTGTTTTTCGGATTCTGTTCCATCCAATACAGCTATTGAATTTCTATTTTTACGAATTACGTGCGGATATTTTCCGAAATAAAAATCAAAGTAACGCGACGAGTTATTACTTCCAGTTGCAATCACCGCATCTAAATTTTCTAATCGATCAACGATATGAATGTCATCTCGAAAACGAGGTTCGATGGTGATGAGAACTTCTAACAAAAAGGGAATAAGAATTTTATCATCATTCGCACATTTGGCAAGTAATGTATTTCCTGAAGCAAGTACACATAATGCATCATGAAATCCAACAGCAGGAATATTTCCGGCCATAATTACACCAACGCGTTTTTTATTTTTAGGAAGGTCAATTTTATTAGCATAATTTAACATCCACCGCTCTAATTCCGACCGTTCGAGTAAACTGGATAACGAACGAAGGGCTCTACGAGTTTGATCTGGCGTAAACCATTGGTTTTGATGATGAGCTTTTGTGATGATGGAGTCGAGGATATTTCCTTCATGTAAAGTATTGGAATCCAACTCGTCTAACATCGCTGCAATTGCATTTCCCCAAACGATTAGGGCATTCATTCTATCTTGTATTGTCATTGTATTTGATCAGAAATTGGGTCACGTAACTTTTGTATGTACTTTCGTGTTCAAGAGTTGACAAAATTACGTTTAAAAAACCACCAACAATGGCTATAAAGATTACTGACGAATGTATTAATTGTGGGGCTTGCGAGCCAGAATGTCCAAATAATGCTATTTACGAAGGAGGAGCAGAATGGCGTTTCTCCGATGGAACAACAATTAAAGGAATGTTTTCGAAATTAGACGGAACAACAATTGAAGCCGATGCGCCACAAACACCAAATTCGATGGATACGTATTATATCGTTTCTGATAAATGTACAGAATGCGTTGGTTTCCACGATGAGCCTCAATGCGCAGCCGTTTGTCCGGTTGATTGCTGCGTAGATGACGAAAATTATAGAGAATCAAAAGATGAACTGAAAGGAAAGAAAGAAAAAATGCACATGTAATTTCTTCCTTTTCAAAGACTCAAAAAAATAAAAATCCGCTTCGTGCGGATTTTTTTATGTCTGCTCCTTAACACTAATTGATAAACAATTTCAAAAAAGTAAATACCATCCAATTCTAATTTGCGTTATTCTTGTATCATGAAATATCGCCTTCTTTATATCGTCATTTCTATCTTATTTTTTTCATCCGCGCAAGCTCAAATTTCCGACACGAGTAAGTTCAATTTGCCTTTATTGCGACTAAAAAGTTATGGAGATTCATTACTTCGTGGGAGTAGCGATAGTGTACGAATATCAAACAATCAAAAGTTTGCAGTTTTAGTGGATAGTATTTTGCGAAATCCAGTTAGCTACCAGTTGTCATTTTATCAGGCAAATACACTTTCTGTGATAAATTCAGATGATGGAAAATTCAGAATTTATAATTGGATGTTGCCGCTCGAAAATAATAATAATTACTCCTATTTCGGCTATATTCAAACATGGGATGAGAAGAAACAAGAAGTGAAACTTTACCATTTAAATGCTGCCAACTATCCAAATAATGATGAGGCAGAAACAATGCGACTCGACACTTCCAATTGGTATGGTTGTATTTATTACAAGGTCATCCACGAAAGGAAAAAGAAGAAAGATTTTTATCTCCTTTTGGGATGGTCACCGCACAATGCAATTACAACTAGAAAAGTGATTGAACCTTTAATTCTAGGAGTTAATAAAATTTCATTTGGATCACCCGTTATAAAGACTGGTGGCAAAGCGAAAATGAGGATGATTTTTGAATATAATGCTCAGGCAACTATGTCGTTACATTATGATGAGCATCAAAAGCTTTTGCGCTTCGACCATTTATCGTCAACGGATCCTCGTCCTGAATCTAAAGGGATGTACAATTTATATGGTCCTGATTTGAGTTTCGACGGGTTGCAATTTGATCATGGATTGTGGTATTTTAAGAAAGATATTGACGCTAAAAACGACACCAATACCGATGGCAAAAATCCAGATATGAAAAAGCTACGTATTACGAAATAGACTTAGAAAGAGAAGTATTAATAAGCGCTGCCATTTTCGGATGATTTTAAATGATCAATTTTAGTTTTTAGTACTTGTTTCAAAGGAGATTTCCGCTTTACTTTGATGTCCTAGAAAAAGGCTTAAATCCAATCATTCAGAATAATTAAAATGGCTATGAAAAAACATAATTTTGGTGCTGGTCCGGGAATACTTCCTCAATCAGCTTTAGAGAAATCAGCTGCTGCTGTATTAGATTTCAATGGAATTGGTATGTCGTTGTTAGAGATTTCTCATCGTAGTAAAGATTTTGATGCAGTGATGGTTAAAGCCAAAGCACTTGTAAAGGAACTTTTAGGTGTGCCTGATAATTATTCTATACTGTTTCTTCAAGGTGGTGCAAGTACTCAATTTGCAATGGTTCCAATGAATTTAATGAAGACCAAAGCTGCTTATGTTGAATCTGGCGTTTGGGCAAATAAAGCAATTAAAGAAGCTAATCTTTTTGGTGAGGCGAAAGTTATTGCATCATCGAAAGATAAAAATTTCAATTATGTTCCGAAGGGATATTCCATTCCTACTGATTGCGATTACGTTCATGTGACTTCCAACAACACTATTTATGGAACACAGATTAAATCATTTCCTGATAGTCCGATTCCAATGATTTGTGATATGTCGAGTGATATTTTTTCTCGACCTGTTGATGTTTCGAAATTCGATTTGATTTACGCAGGAGCTCAAAAAAATATGGGACCAGCAGGTGTTACGTTGGTAATTATCAAAAATGATATTCTTGGTAAAACAGGGCGACCAATGCCAACGATGTTGAAATATGAAACACATATTGAAGGTGATTCACTTTACAATACTCCACCAGTATTTCCGATTTATGTTTGCATGGAAACATTAGCATGGTTGAAATCGATTGGTGGTGTTGCTGCCATTGAAAAAATAAATCAAGCTAAAGCAGATATGTTTTATGCAGAGGTTGATAGCAATCCATTATTTGTTGGAACATGCGAAAAAGAAGATCGTTCGAATATGAATGCATGTTTCTTATTGAAGAATCCAGAAATGGAAGATGAGTTTTTAAAGATGGCGAAAGATGCTGGAATCATTGGATTAAAAGGCCATCGTTCTGTTGGTGGTTTTAGAGCTTCGATGTACAATGCGTTGCCTTTAGAAAGCGTTAAAGTATTAACTCAACTAATGAAAGACTTCGCTCTTAAAACAGCATAATTAATTTTAAATACTACAAGAGCTGGTTGTTGTTTAATTGCCAGATTTCTATTTCAATAATACTATTTTATGGCGAAAATTTTAGCGAACGATGGCATTGATAAAGCGGGAAAAGAAATTCTTATCGCTGCAGGTATTGATGTAGACACAAACAAAATTCCTCAGGATCAATTAATGGATGCATTAAAAAATTTTGATGGAATATTAGTTCGTAGCGCAACAACTATTAGAAAAGATTTGATTGATGCTTGTCCGAATTTAAAGTTGATTGGAAGAGCTGGCGTAGGTATGGATAATATTGATGTTGCTTACGCAAGAGATAAAGGCATACGTGTTATCAATACTCCAGAAGCTTCATCGCAATCGGTAGCTGAATTAGTATTTGCGCATCTGTTCAATGGTGTTCGATATTTACATGATGCAAATCGTAGAATGCCCAATGTTACTACAAAAGATGAGTTTGATGTTTTAAAGAAAAAATATTCTTCAGGATTAGAATTAAAAGGCAAAACAATAGGCATCATCGGCTTCGGAAATATCGGACAATCGGTTGCGCGAATGGGATTAGGAATTGGCATGAATATTTTGCCATTTAAATTACGTGCTGCAGATGTTAAGATTGAGATTGATTTTTTTGGTCGCATGACGGATGCTAAATTTATGCTCACTATGAAATGTGTTCCCTTCGAACGGTTACTTGCAGAAAGTGATTTTATTACATTACATGTTCCATTTCCAAAGGGCGCCTCCCCTATTCTATCGAAACGAGAATTTGATCAGATGAAAGATGGTGTTATGATCATCAATACAGCAAGAGGTGGAGCAGTACATGAAGGAGATTTATTAACTGCTTTAAATGCTGGAAAAGTAGCTTATGCAGGATTAGATGTTTTTGAAGGTGAGCCACTAATAAAAGAAGAATTACGTAAGCATGAAAATATTTCTTTGACACCACACATTGGTGGTTCAACGAAAGAAGGACAGGAAAGAATTGGTGTGGAAATAGCAACAAAGATTGTTGAATTTTTTAAAGGATAAACTTTAAAGTGCAATTTCAAACAAAAATTATTATTCTAAATAAAATTAAATATTATGGCCATTTTAAAACCTTTTAAAGGAATTCGTCCTAAGAAAGAATTAGTGAAACGTATTGCTTGTCGTCCTTACGATGTGCTTGATGAAAAAGAAGCAAGAGTTGAAGCTAATGGTGATGCATTATCTTTTTACCATGTTATCAAACCAGAAATCGATTTCCCTGATGGAACAAATGTGTATGCTCCTGAAATTTATTTGAAAGGAAAAGAAAATTTTGAACGCATGATTGCTGAAGGTGCTTTCGCTAAAGAAAATAAAGATTGCTATTATATTTATAGTCAAACGATGGATGGCAGAACACAATACGGTATTATGGGTTGTGCTTCTGTTGATGATTATATGAATGGCGTAATTAAAAAGCATGAGTTAACTCGTCCTGATAAAGAAGAAGATCGTAAGAATCATGTTCGTGTTGGACACATGAATGCGGAGCCAGTATTTTTTGCTTTTCCAAATGTTCCAGAGTTGGATGCTATTGTTAATGAAATAACAAAATCAAATCCAGAGTATAACATGATTACTGATGATGATATTGGTCATACAGTTTGGGTTGTGAATGATGATGCAACGATTCAAAAAATTACAGATTTATTTGCTAAGATTCCTGCGACTTATGTAGCTGATGGTCATCATCGAACTGCAGCAGCGGCATTAGTCGGTAAAGAATTACGTGAGAAGAATCCAAATCATACAGGTAAAGAAGAATACAACTTTTTCCTTGCTGTACATTTTCCCGACAATCAATTACAAATCATGGATTACAATCGTGTAATAAAAGATTTGAATGGATTAAGTGAAGAAGATTTTATCAATAAGCTAAAAGAGAATTTCGATATTGTTGATAAAGGATCAAATGAATATCGTCCTGATAAATTACATAACTTCAGTATGTACATTGGTGGGAAATGGTATTCGCTAACTGCTAAAGAAGGAACGTACAATGACAATGATCCAATAGCTGTATTAGATGTTACCATTTTATCTGAACGTGTACTTGCTCCATTGTTGAACATTGTTGATTTAAGAAAAGATAAGCGAATTGATTTCGTTGGTGGACTTCGTGGACTTGGTGAATTAAAAACAAGAGTTGATAGTGGTAAAATGGCCGCAGCATTTGCGTTGTATCCTGTTACCATGAAACAATTAATCGACATTGCAGATAGCGGCGAAATCATGCCACCAAAAACTACTTGGTTCGAGCCAAAATTACGCTCTGGACTAATAGTTCACTCATTAGATTAATTTTAATTTATTAATGACCATAAAAATACCGTGCAGTAATTTGAATAATCGCTGCACGATTTTTTTTATCCATTTAGGAATAATTAATAGCAAGTATTAATATTATTAAAACAAATTTTAAAATTAATATGAAAGAAATTCTTCCTTATGGAATTGCAACTCACTTAACAGAGTTACATAACCTATCATCGCGATTAAGTAATGTTGATGAAGCTGAATTAAAATTTTTCCATGAAGGAGCACGCAATATATTTTTTCGCCTAGAAGCTGCGACAAGAATACTTCGTTATTCCGTTGACAAAAAAACATTTAATGGTTATAATGATCTTTTTAAAAAAGTGGAAGATGTATTAGGAACTTTTGATTACTACGAAGCACTTTACAAAAGTATTGAAGGAAAAGAAGGAATAGATCCCAACTTCATCGCCTATTTCAAAAAAAACTTGGATGATCATCAAAAATTGATGGGCGATTTTTTAGTTGAACAGAAATGGATTGGAACTAATGTTCCTACTTATACTGACTTAATTACTGATTTTTCGAAAATAGATTATCCTAAAGTAAAAGAATTGAGAAAGTTACTTGCCAAATACATGATAAAGCAATTAACGAAAGTTAAAGATGCGTATGAACAAAAAACACTAGATATTAATGATATCGAAGGTGGTATTCATGAAATCAGAAGGAAGTTGAGATGGGTTAGTATTTATGCACAAGTTTGTAATGGATGGATACAATTAAGAGAAGTAAAAACGACACCAAGCTCTTTTAAAAAATATCAGACTAAAGAAATAATAAATTCACCATTTAATAAATTACCAAAAGCACCTCAAAACTTTGATTCCTTAATTATTGATTCAACAAATTTTTATGCGTTAAGTTGGGCTATTGATGAACTCGGAAAAATAAAAGATCAAGGCATGAAAGTGCAAGCGATTAATGAGGCTATACAAGTTTGTGGAATAAAAAACAAAACGCAAATCCAACTTATAAGAGATACTTATAATGCATCAATGTCCTCCTTGGCGGAAGCTCCTAATCAAGCGAAAGTAGTTCTTGAAAACTTCTTTGTAAAAGATAAAATTGCAGAAAATATTATTGCTAATCTTAAAGATTCATTGTAGTAATAGAAAATGTTTTATGCGAAGTAGGTTATCATAAAATTATCCATTTTAACTTGATCATCATCGTGAACAATTCAATAATTAAATGAAAAAACTTTTACTCTTACATGGCGCTTTAGGATCATCTGCACAGATGGAGCCCTTAGCGGATTTGTTAAGAAATAAATTTGATATTTATAGTTTCGATTTTCCTGGTCATGGTGGTAAAGATTTTTTAAGCGAATCTCTAAGTATTTCTAATCTTTCGAATTCGGTAGTAGATTTTATTCAACAGTTCGAATTAGAAAATTGCAATGTATTTGGTTACAGTATGGGTGGATATATCGCTCTAAATATGCAAGCAAATAAACAAATTCGATTCAATAAAATTATTACTCTAGCAACCAAATATAATTGGAGTAACGAAATTGCTGCCATCGAAATTAGCAAGCTTAATCCAGAAAAAATTCAAGAGAAGATTCCCTCATTTGCATCACAATTAGCCAATCGTCATTTACCCAATGACTGGAAAAAATTAATGATTGAAATAGCATCTTTAATGAAAGATTTAGGAGAATATCATTTGGAAGATAGTGACTATAAAAAGATTCAATGTACAGTACGAATTTGTATTGGGGATCGCGATAACATGGTGAGTGTAGAAGAATCCTTGCACACCTATCGTCAATTACCCAATGGATCTCTTTCTGTTTTTTCTGATACTTCACATCCATTCGAAAAATTAAGCTATGATAAACTAGCAAGTGAAATCAACCAATTTATTTCTTAAAACATGTCGGTAAATATTGATAATTATAATAAAATATTAGCAACATCATTGAAGTACAATGCTAAATTAATTGCAGTTTCAAAAACAAAACCAATTGAAGATATTAAAGAACTTTATACGATTGGTCAAAAGGATTTTGCTGAAAACTATGTTCAAGAATTTATTGAGAAAGAACCTCAATTAAGTGAAAATATACTTTGGCATTTTATAGGACATTTACAGAGCAATAAAGTAAAAAGTATTATACCTCACGTTCATCTTATACATGGTGTAGACAGCATTAAATTATTGCAAGAGATAAATAAACAAGCAGAAAAGATAGGTATTGAAGTGGACTGTCTTTTGCAAATTCATATTGCGAAAGAAGAATCAAAATTTGGATTTGACGAAGCTGAAGCGGAGGAATTAATGTTATTACCAGCGGCAACAGATTTATTGAACGTAAACATTCGAGGTGTGATGGGAATGGCAACACTAACGGAAGATAAAGCACAGATAAAAATAGAATTCTTACATCTAAAAAGGATTTTTGATAATTGCAAATTGATGTCACCCTTTCCAAGAAATTTTAACATACTTTCGATGGGAATGACGAGTGATTTTGAAATTGCACTTGATTGTGGAAGTACAATGATTCGAATTGGAAGTGCTATCTTTGGGGGAAGAAATTAAAAATTAAAAATTAAAAATTAAAAATTAAAAATTACGAATTACGAATTACGAATTACGAATTACGAAAAATGAGATATTCAATAGCAATACATGGTGGAGCTGGCACGATTACACGTGCTTCGATGACGAATGAGAAAGAAAAAGCATATCATGCAGCGTTAGCTGAAGCAATAAGTATTGGAAACAAAATTTTAGTTGAAGGTGGAAGTGCATTAGACGCAGTTGCAGCAGCAGTAGTTAGTTTAGAAGATTGTCCGCTTTTTAATGCTGGAAAAGGCGCTGTTTTTACGAATGAAGGAAAACATGAAATGGATGCTTCCATTATGAATGGAAAAACATTAGAAGCAGGTGCAGTTTCTGGAGTACAAAATATTCGAAATCCTGTACTTCTTGCACGAATGGTTATGGAACAATCGGAGCATGTCTTTTTATCGGGTGACGGTGCTGAAAAATTTGCAAGAGAAAAAGGTTTGCAATTTGAAGATGATATTTATTTTTATGATTCATACCGTTTTGAGCAATTACAAGAAGCATTAAAAGAAGGAAAAATGCAATTGGATCATACATTAAAAGATGACAAAAAATTTGGTACAGTTGGCGCAGTAGCATTAGATCAACACGGTAATCTTGCAGCATGTACAAGTACTGGTGGCATGACAAACAAAAACTATAACCGTATTGGTGATACACCTATTATTGGAGCTGGAACGTATGCAAACAATGCTACTTGTGCAGTGAGTTGTACTGGACATGGAGAATTTTTTATTAGATCAGTTGTCGCTCACGATATTTCTTGCATGATTGAATATGGCGGATTAAGTTTACAAGAAGCATCCGTTAAAGTAGTAATGGAAAAGTTGGTGAAGATGGGTGGTGAAGGCGGATTAATTACCATTGACAAAAATGGCATTATCTGCTTGCCATTCAATTCTGAAGGAATGTATCGCGCATATCAAAAAAATAATGAAGATCCTTGTGTATTAATCTATAAATAAAAAAATGAAAAAATATTTCATCATCTTATTAATTGCTATTTGTTTTAACCAAGCAAAAGCACAATCATCAGTTGCCAATTACAAGATCATTAATAAAATTTCAGTTACAGGTGATGGTGGTTGGGATTACCTGAATATGGATGTAAATACTGGTAGGCTTTTTATCTCTCACGGAAACATGGTTCAAGTTCTTGATGTAAAGTCACAAAAAATTATCGGAACAATCAATGATACAAAAGGCGTTCATGGTATTGCATTAGCGAAAAATTTAAATAAAGGATATATTAGTTGTGGTAAAGATACTTCTGTAACGGTATTTAATTTAGAAACTTATGAATTTATCGATAGAATAAAAGTTACGGGATTAAATCCAGATGCTATTTTATTTGATTCTGTAAGCAATAAAATTTTCACGTTTAATGGAAGAGGATCGAATGCTACGGTTATTGATGCGAAAACAGATAAAGTAATTAATACAATTGTATTACCGGGAAAACCTGAATTTGCAGTTACAGATAATCATGGAATGATCTACGTAAATATTGAAGATAAGAGCGAAATTGTTGAAATAAGTACTGATGATTTTAAAATAAAAAAGTCATGGTCAATTGCTCCTGGTGTAGAGCCAAGTGGACTTGCGATTGATCAAATAAATCATTTACTATTTAGTGTTTGTGACAATAAATTAATGGTGATTAGTAGTATTGAAAATGGGAAAGTAGTTACCTCAGCTCCTATTGGCGAAGGTGTTGATGGCGTTGCATTTGATCCATCTTTACAACGAATTTATTCTTCAAATGGTGAGGGAACGTTAACTATAATTCAGAAAAATAAATTACAATTTAGTGTCCTTAAAAATCTACCAACACAAATAGGTGCTCGAACAATTTGTATAAATCCTGAAACACATTATTTGTATTTACCAGTTGCTGATTACGACAAAGCTCCTACGCCTACTACTGAAAATCCACATCCGCGATCACCCATCAAACCTGGCACATTTACTATTTTAGAAATCGCTCCTTAAAGAAATAAGATTTTATTTACCTGGCGTATTACACTTTTCTATTTTCGCCTTTTTACCTCTACTAGATTTATTGTCTCCACATTTACCAAAATGTTTTACACTAATTCCGAAGTAAATATCGGCACCGAAAGTATTGGTAACACCTAAAAAAGCGCCTAGCATATCTGTACCTAAAGTAAAAGCACCGTATCTGAATGCTAATCCTAATCGTGGTCGAAAATAATCATACACTGAAATAGGAAGTGAGACTTCAAATCGTTTTGTTTCATAACGAGGAACGATGGAAATTTCATTAGAACGTTTCACTTCTCGTTTACTAAAACTGATTCGCTGAATAATATTGATGCTTGTAAATAATCTAGGCTGAAAACAAAAATCTGCTTGTAAACTTATTGCTGCTGGTGTAAATAAAGTAAAAGCAAACTTATCTCTTGATCCACGATAATTTCCAAAGAACTGATTCGAGAGTAATGAATCCGTATAGCCAACGCCGTCAAATTTTACAGTATCAAAACCCGTCCAAACTGTATTTTCATTCGTGAATTTAAAAGTTTTTGCGTCATGATTGTATCTGATATAACCTAAATCAATAATTGAAGCACCTAATTTATAATCATAAGGCTTTTCATCTTTACCTTTTGCACAAGGATTATAAAAATTGTCATTGCGATTTTTATAATATTGAACACCTATATCAGTTGAGAAACCATGACCTCTTTGTTTCAAGGTAGCAGCAAGTCCACCATCACCATTTATTGGAGTTGCATGACCTACATCCATACTTAAATTATGCACGATCAAAACAGAATCATTAGGCACATTATAATCGAATGATTCAATATTTGTATAGTATGCATTCATACCATAATTGTATTTCAACGTGATCGCTCCTGTGATAAAAGCATCTTTTGAATTTTGTAAAATTGTGCCAACAGTTAAAGCAGCTTCATGCCAATTTATCAAAACGACATTTGCATTATGCGTTGTTAATTCTTGATTTTGTTGCGGAGTATAAGTAAAGCCTTCTTTGATAAATTTTGCAAGATGATAAGGTACACCTGCTGCACTTAATTCAATACGTGTAGAAACATGAAATGCAATAGAAAATTTTTTATCAACCCAAATAAATCCAGGGTACTTTATAAAGGTTGATGAGTAAGCGTATTTGTTTGGTGTCTTTGTGTAGCGATCAGTTAAGCGATCTTGTTCTATTGATTCACCTTTGAAACTCTTTTTAAACAGTTTACTATTTGCAGCTAAATACATGTAATTATTGGTGAGCGAAACATCCATTGAAATAATATGTGCTTCCCATTTATAAGGCGCTGCGACTATAGATGCGGGGTTAAGCTCTAAACCCATTTGACCAGCATAATTACTAGGCGCAGCACCCCACATTTCTTGCGAGAATACTGAGGAATAAATTCCGGAGCATAGTAAAAATAATATCAAAAATGGTTTATTCATTTAGTAATGGTATTTACGCCACCTAGGCCTTTACCGATTGCACCAATTGATTTTAAACGAAAAAATGTGATAAATAGTTTACCAATAATTATGAAATTTCGTTTCTCCTCTCGAAAAGAGATAAAACTACTCTTAAAAATTGCACTAAACGAACATTTTACCAGGATTAAGGATCTTATTTGGATCAAATTATTTTTTAAAGCCTTTTTGCAAATTGAAGTTCCGACTTTTGCTTTACCTGTTTATTTACGATTTTTCCGTAAAAAAAGCAGGTAAATGAAAAAAGGATAATTCTTTTTAACGAATAAGATAGGAAAACATACAAAATTTTTATCAAGTATTTTTCATGATTTTACCTGATGAAAAATAAATCAAAATCTATGAAAAATTTTAAAGTCATTATTGCTTTGTTGGCGCTAGTTATCAATACTTCAGTGATAGCTCAAACTAAAAAAGTTGCTGTAGTTACTTTTTATGCAGATAAACAAGTAGGTCTGAAAGATATTGGCTTTGGTGCAGTTTCTCTACTTGCGGATTTGAGAAACGACCCCAACTTTAATCTTACCCCACTCTTGAAGGATTTTCATACAAGCTTTCTTAATGAATATTCCAAGAAATTCCCGTTTGAGTTAATGCCTGAAACTGAAATAACCGGAAAACAAGAATATCAAAATTTTAAACCTGAATTTGAATCTGGTTTTGATTCCTCACGTTATACAACCATACAAGGTTACCATCCTATCACACCAAATTATGGAAAGACTAATACGCAAGGGATGAATAAGATATTTAATACTGCAGACGGAACTATGTATGTTTATTTAACTTTTGAATTGGTAAAAGGATTTGGAATTGGTGGTACTGCAACGACAAAGATGCAAGCATACACCAATATTGTTTTGTATAATAAAGCAGGAGATAAAGTATTTACAATAAATGAGCATGCAGATTCCAAAAAAACAGGCACAATGGTTGGTGGAATTCCAGTTATGAAAGCAGAAAAAATATTACCTATGTGTCAAAGCGCTTTGGAAGAACTTATGAAAGATCTTGATAAAAGAATCCAGAAAATTATTGACAAAAGCGCAAAGAAGCTTTAATTTCATTTTAACTAACTAATAAAAGGCTGCAATTAATTGCAGCCTTTTTCCATTTAAGTATAGCCCTGAAATAACTTAGCGATAGCAAAATTAAAAGATGTTTCCGATTCAAAAAAAGTGATTAAGGATTGATTGAATCTCGCAAATCAATCAATTTAAAACTAAAGTTTTAAATTTATCTAATCTTGCTTTTTTTACATCTTCAGTGTAGTGTTAGCGTCTTTCACAAAATGTTTTATACTGATTCCAAATGATGTTTAATCGACGAACATCTTTCCTGGATTAAGAATATTATTGGGATCGAATAACTTTTTAATTCCTTTTTGTAGATTTATTTGTGTTGGATTAAAGGGAATATCCATGTATTCTTTCTGCACCCACCCTATTCCGTGTTCGCCAGAAATCGTTCCTCCGAGTGTTACACACAATTGAAAAATTTCACGAATTCCTAGCGGAACTTTTGTTTCCCATTCGTCATCCGTCATTCCATCCTTAATGATATTCACATGCAAATTTCCATCGCCTGCATGGCCGTAACATACGGAGCGAAAACCGTATTTAGTACCAATCTCTTTAACACCTTTAAGTAACATCGGAAGTTCTGCTCTAGGAACGACAGTATCTTCTTCCTTATAAACGGAATGAGACTTCACTGCCTCTCCAGCTGAGCGTCGCATCTTCCAGAGATCCGCTTTTTGTTGAGCGGTATCTGCAAATAAAACTTCATCACATTCGTATTGATACATGAGCTCTGTTATCTGCTCACATTCTTTAAATAAAACATCAAGATCATTACCATCAACTTCCACTAATAAATGCGCTTTATGGTCATCTTTAACAGGGATTTTCACATCTACATATTGCAAAACATAATCGATCGCATCACGTTCTAGAAACTCCATTGCAGAAGGTGTGAATCCAGCTATAAAAACTGCGGAAACGGCCTCACAAGCTTTCTCTGCGGAACGAAAAGGAATCAACATCAAAAGATTTTGTGTTGGAAGTGGTATTAAACGCACCACAATTTTAGTGACGATACCCAATGTTCCTTCACTCCCAACCATTAATTGAGTAAGATTATATCCAGTAGAATTCTTTAACACATTAGCTCCCGTCCAGATGATTTCTCCCGTAGGAAGTACCACTTCACAATTGAGGATATAATCTTTGGTAACACCATATTTTACAGCCTTCGGACCACCAGAATTTTCGGCAAGATTACCTCCCAAAAAGCATGTTCCTCTGCTTGCAGGATCAGGAGGATAAAACAGTGATTTTTCTTCTACGGCATCACGAAAAACTTGATTGATAACGCCAGGTTCTACAGTAGCTTGAAGGTTCCGTTCGTCGATTTCCAAAATTTTATTCATCCGCTCGGTAGAGAGAAGAATACCTCCGTAAACAGGCAATGCCCCGCCACTTAAACCCGTTCCTGCTCCTCGCGGAGTGACGGGAATACGCTCTCGATTTGCAAGATACATGATAGCAGAAATCTCTTCTGGAGTAATTGGCTTAACAACTACTGATGGATTAAATTGTAAATCCTCGGTTTCATCATGACCGTAATCAATTAAAATATCCTCAGTAGTAAACACATATTTCTCACCACAAATCTGTATCAACTCATTGATAACAGTTATTGAAAGACTCTTTAATGCAAGTTCCATAGTACAAAGGTAAATTTAGTGAACTTACTTTATACTATAATGATGACATTTTGTTAAACAAGAAATCAACAATTTTTATATAATTAATAAACCACCGTTATTGAACCTTTTAAATTAATTTGTCGGTTATAATAATCTGTTACGAGAATGGAATAAAAATATGAACCCTCAGGCACTAATTGTTGATTATCATCAGTGCCATCCCAAGAAGGAATAATTCCACTAATTTCTCGGATATTTTTTCCCCATCTATTCATAATTTTCACGTTCACATTTCGTGCTGATGGGTAATTCACTTTCATAACATCATTATTTCCATCTCCATTTGGTGTGATCACATTTGGAATAAAATAATTGCAATTGATCATATCGACATAGATAGAATCACTTGTAGTACAACCCGGGCCATACGTAACATTTACAATCCACAATCCGGTTGTATCGATAAGCGCTGTTTGACTATTACTTTGGCTAAAGTTCCATGTATACGTATTGAAATTTCCAGGAACTGAAAGATTGAATTCTTCACCAAGGCATACCACAGTATCATTTCCCAAACTAAAGCTGCGTAAAGGTTCTGTCCTAACATTAATTGAATCGAATGTTTTGCATAAACCTTTTGTTGTAGCTAAATAATAAATCCCTGACTTATTGCTATCCATATTAGGGATTGAAATTACGTATGCAGAAGAAGAAAAACCTTTCGGACCTTGCCATAATAAACCATTTAAACTTGGGCTTATCAATTGCAAATGGAGTGAGTCGCCATAACAGAGATTTGTTTTTCCGAGTACTGAAATATTTTGCAACTTTTGAATAGTAACAAAAATGGAATTAGAAAATTCACACCCATCAACACTTGAACCAACAACTGTATAATTTCCTGAAATAGGCAATGGTGAAATAATCGTTAATGATGTGTCCTCCGAAAGTGAGTTGGAAGATAACGGTCCATGCCATGAATAGGTTGCACCTTGAATATTTGAGATAGTAAGCGAAAGAGTATCTGTTTCACATAGTGAAGTAACACCAGAAATTACAGGAGTGGGAGGAACAATAGCTTGCGTAATATTTAGAACATTGCTTAATCCTGTACATCCAAAATTATCTGTCGCAATGAGTGAATAATTTCCTGGTGAAAATACATTTAAAATACTATTAGTATAATTATTAGGTAGCCATTTATAATGACTGTAAATAGTATTCGTATACAAAATTACTGTATCACCAGGACACATTGGAATATGAGATTGCGATAAAATTTGAACCACCAATGGTGATCTAACAGTAACATAAATACTATCGATTGGTCCTGTACATTGACTATCGGAAATTTGAATAGAATAATAACCAGTGTTAATAGTTGTAGCAAGTGGAATAAGTATATTATTTTGCAGACTTGAAAAACTATTAGGACCTAACCATTGGTAATTCGCTGTTGGATAAAGTGGAACATTTAAACGTATTGTATCCATATCACAAAAAACAGAATCATTAGAAATATTTGGTGGCTGTGAAACAGGATTTACAAAAGCAGTAACTTTAGTTCTGATACTATTGCATCGTCCATCATTAGTAGCAACAAAATAATTTGTGGTCGCTAACAGGGGTTGAATCAGCAATGGATTTCCATTAAGAAGTAGATTTCCACCAACCGTAGTATCATACCAAAATAAAGGACCGGCAGCAGATGCAGAGAGCGTTGCGTTAGTTCCTTCGCAAACCACATCATTAAAAGTTTGTGGTGCTGCCGGTCGGGGAAAAGTATCAACGCGAATGGTATCAAATGCAATACATCCGTAAAGATCTTGCGTTTGTAAAACATACATTCCTGCATTGTAAACATTAAAATTTTGAGAGGTTGTTCCTGATGGAATCCAATTATAATTCGCCATTCCACCATTCGCGTTTAACGTTAATGTATCGCCCTGACAAATTGTAATGGTGTCACCTTTATCAATCGTGGCAACTACTTGTGAAAGCGTAACATTAATACTTAGCGCAGTATTAATACCGCATGCGAAAACAGTGCACGTATAAATTCCTGGACTTGTAATTGTTTGCGTTTCGGAATTTCCTGATAGAGGACTATCCCAAACTATTCCATTCGGATTATTTGTTTGAACATTAATTGTTATTTCACCTCCTAAACAAATAACTGGTGAAGGACTTGACGTTAGGTAAGGAGTTGAATATTCTTTTACTTCTGAAAATTCAGAAATTAATCGACATCCACTAGAATCAGTAACAGTATAATGATACAGACCTACAGCACTTACATAAATACTTTGAGTAGTATCTAACACAGAACTTAACGGTCCATTCCATTCATAATGTGAACCATTTTCAGCAGTTAGCAAAACGGAATCACCAGGACAAAGAATTCCATTTGCAGGAAACATAGTAATCACTGGAGATGGAGTAGTAGTAATTTTGTAACGCAATTCAACAGATTGGGAACATCCGGTAATTGAATCTACTTCTAGAAATTTTGCACTATAATATCCTTGCGCAACAACTCTAATACTATCACCATTTGCGTTAGTAAAAACAATTCCAGGACCTGTAAAAATACAACGTCGTGAAGGACGAACAACTAACGAAACGGTATCTCCAGGACAAATAAATAATGGTCCAATAAAAGTTGAAGTTGGAATTGGTAATGGGTTAACAATTAGAAAAAAGTTTCTTGTGATTATATAGTGTGGTAGACTTGTAATGGGGTCTTGAATAATTATTGTTACAGAGCAATTGCTTGAACCAACACTACTCGGTTTAAATGTTTGTTGATGTTGAAGAAAAGTATATGGTGCAGAAAGTGGAAAATAGAAATTAAATCCACCAGAAATTTGCCAATTCACCATTGCAATAATATCGGGATGAAGATTAAGAATGTGCGCAATGCTATCAACCAATTCCATACTAAAAAATTCGTTTTCACAAATTTCTACAGTATCGGACGCTTCAAAAATTTGATTTGTAAAAATTAATTTGGGAGTAAAATTAGAGGGAAAACATTGAGGCGGAAAAAAGGTTTTTACCTCGATACATTCACTACTTCTACAGTATCCACCAGGAACTGAAATATAACAAGAATAACATCCACTACCATTTACCAATACCGAATCATTATAAATATATCCTGATGGAGTATACCAAAAAACAGGATACCCTGGAGGAACATTCGTACAATATAAATAAGTTGGTATTGAATCTAACGAAAGCAATTTATGATAACAACAATATTCGGGAATTGCATATTCTAACCGACCACTTGTTGTTGCAATAATTGGAGAAGATGGTGTAATATAAACTGTAACATAAACTGAATCCACATAAATTCTACATTCATCAACAGTTTGAATTTGCAAAACATACCAACCACTTTGCGTAACTAAAATCGTATCATCAACACTTCCATCCGACCAAGTAAAATTATATTTAGGGCCTATAACCCCATCTCTACCAGTTCTCAGATGAGCATACAACCTTATACGATCACAAGCAATCAATGAATCGTTATTTTGATTGATGTATGGCAATAAAGAATCTCGAATACAATTAAAATTACCGCGTTCAAAATAATCGTAAGGCAATCGTGAGAGATCAATTGCTGAGGCTGATAAAATATCTTTAAATCCTTCTGAATAAATTGATTTATAAGATCCATAATGAGGGTCGCCACACAAATAAGAGTATTGTTGTGGGCCATAAGAACTTGTATCAAATGTTACTGCATTTGGAATAAAAGTGTTACCACTTGGTGCATTAAAAATTGATTGAAAACTACCTGCAATAATTGTATTAAAACTTTTCGAAATTGCAATTGAAGAAACGAAATCATCTCCAGTCCCACCGAGTTGTCGTTCCCAATTTCTCTCTAATAGTAGATTATACCCTGCAACAAAAATATCTCTAAAACCAACGCTATTAAAAATTCCAGTTCCATAACTGCTTGAAAAATCAGTCATGGTACAACGAAAAGTTCCTGCAACATAAATGCTATCTCCAAGTGCATTTGCTGCGGTTAAACTTAATGGATGATCGGAACCCGCTCCTTTAGATTGATATAAAACGCCATCACTATCAACCAATAAAATAAAATAGTTGTAATTTTTTGGTCCATTTAAATTCAAAACTGTTTGTCCATCGTAATTGAAGATTCCCGAATAATCACCAGCGATACCTATTTGCTTTTGAAAATTAAAAATAGAGCGCGGAGAAAGTTGAGAACCAAAAAATGCTTTGAACCATTGTTCTTGTCCAGATTCATTTAATTTAAGTATAAAACCTGCGTTAGAAACAACATAATTATGTGCTGTATCAAAAGTTATTGAATCAGAAAATTGTCCAGTCACATAAATTTCATTGGTTTCGGAAATCACTATTGAATTTGCACGATCATCATAACTTGCTAGTCCTTGTTTTACCCAAACAACATCTCCAACAGTATCTAATTTTAAGATGAAAATATCATAAGATGAAAGATTTGTATTTGGATCAATTTTACTTGACAATGATTGTGTCCCAAATTGGCTAGTGCCTTTAAACTGACCTACGATTACTGCATTTCCATTTTTATCCGCTGCAATACTAAATGCTAAATCATTATCAGGACCACCAAAAGATTTCACCCAAATAAAATTTCCTACACTATCTAACTTCGCAACAAAAATATCCTGCGTGGTATCATTTCCAGCTAAACTAAATTGTCCAAAAGCTACATTTCCGGAGTAGGTGCCTGTAACAAAAATAGATCCTGAATCGTTGGCTGAGATACCATAAGCTCTATCAGATCTAGTGCCGCCACCTCTAACTGCCCATAATAAATTCCCCACTGAGTCTTGACAAGAAATAAAAACATCACCACTTCCGGTTGATAGAAGGTGATTATTGCCAAATTCAGCACCTAAACTAAAATATCCTGCAGTATAAATATTGCCGCTTTTCGAAACAGTATTGCAGAGTGCTTCATCGTTTCCTTTTCCTCCAAAGCGATTCAACCAATTTGATTGAGAAATAGCTTCTGTAGTGCATAAAAAGAATATTATTAGGAGGTAAAAAAAATGTTTTGGGAGATTCATTTGATGAAATTTTGATTGTTAACAGCATCAAATCTATTCGTTAAACATATCCATCACGAATCACTTTTTGTTGAAAATATACTAGTCTGAGGGGCTTAAAACCACTCTTTAAGGCCACATTTAATACCATTTAAATAAATAGTAGCATTTTCAATAACCAAAAAGAATTAGTTTTTTCTTACCCTTTTACTAATTATATTTGTCATCTAACCAAAAAACATTTTTAGCTGTGCAAGAAGAATACGTTAAGTGGTACTCACCGATACTCGGTAAGGAGACAGAAATGCTCATATTCGGACATTCTGGAGTTCCAGTAATTATTTTTCCCACGTCGATGGGAACCTATCATCAAAACAAGGATTTTTATCTTATCGAATCAGTTTCATGGTTTTTAGATAATGGTTTGATAAAGATTTACTGTCCGGATAGTGTTGATGAGCATTCATTTTACAATGAAATGATTCATCCATCGGATCGCATAAAGAATCATACTTATTACGATAGCTTTATCCTTAATGAAGTTGTTAGTAGAGCTTGCAATGAAACGGGTCATGATAAAGTTGTGATGGCTGGATGTAGCTTTGGTGGATATCAGGCGATCAACTTTGCATTACGTCATCCCGATCGTGTACGCGATGTTTTTAGCATGGGTGGTGCTTTCGATATTAAAAATCACCTTGATGGATTTTATGATGAAAATGTGTATTACAATAACCCTGTAGATTTTCTTGGATCTTTATCTGATGAAAATATTTGGAAGATGGGAATTGTTTTAGGTGTTGGTGAAGAAGATTTTTGTTTGCCACAAAATAAACGATTAGCAGAAATTATGCAGCGTAAAAATATTCCTCATTGGCTGGATGTTCGTCCGAATGCAGTGCATGATTGGCCGGTATGGCGAGAGATGCTTCCCTCCTATTTTGGCAGAATGAAATTCAATTAACAAACAACAAAATCATTTAAGAAATAAATCACAAAAATTATGAAACGTATTGGTATCCTCCATGGGAAGGAGCGCAGTTTTCCCGACGCTTTAATTCAACGCATCAACGAAAAAAACGAACCTGGAATCCATGCTGAATTAGTAAAAATTGAGAAATGTATTCAAGGTGAAGGTGTCGATTATCATGTTGTGATGGATCGTATCTCTCAAGATGTTCCTTTTTATCGTGCGTGGCTTAAGAATGCAGCATTATCGGGAACAGCAGTGTTAAATAATCCTTTTTGGTGGAGTGCTGATGAGAAATTTTTTAATAATTGTTTAGCAATGCGTTTAGGAATTCCTGTTCCAAAAACTACATTACTTCCTTCGAATCAATGGCCCGATGATACATCAGAAGCATCATTTCGCAATCTTTCAATGCCGCTTGATTGGCAAGGTATGTTCAACTATACTGGATTTCCTGTGTACATGAAACCACATGATGGTGGTGGTTGGAAAAATGTTTTTCAATTAGATACTCCAGAAGCATTTTATGAGGCACATCAAACAACTGGAAAACTGGTGATGATGTTGCAAGAAGAAATTAAATTCGATTCCTATTATCGTGTTTATTGCATTGGTCAACGTGATGTTCGCATCATGGAATATGAGCCACGCAATCCACATCATGCACGTTATGTACACAATCAATTTAATCCGGATAAAAAAATGCTGGATTTACTTACTGATTATACATTGCGTTTATGTGATGCCTTAGGTTATGATTTTAATACTGTAGAATTTGCTGTTCGTGATGGTATTCCTTACGCTATTGATTTCTGTAATCCTGCTCCTGATGCTGACTTAGCTTCTGTTGGTCAGGAGAATTTTGATTGGGTAATGGAAGCATGTGCAAATATGTGTATTCGTAGAGCGAAAGCACATAAAGAAAATGCTGATAATCTTACTTGGGGAACTTACATGAAAAATGCAACGATGGGAATGGCAAGTGGCAATCCTGTTCCACGTTTCGGACATACTCCAGAAATACAAAATGTTTAATTTATTTTTCAGTACATAAATAAAGTAATTCGTATCCTGGTAACTTTTAGGATATGAATTACTTTTAGTAATAAAAATAATTGGGGGGATTATTTTACAAATAATTAAATTTCGAATAACACTATGGGTTTATTTACATTAGGTATTGAAGAGGAATTTCAAATTATTGATCCAGTAACGCGCGAACTAAAAAGTCACATGCACCAAATTGTTGAAGGTGGAAAAGTGATATTGAAGGAGCAAGTAAAAGCGGAGATGCATCAGAGTGTTGTTGAAGTTGGAACTAATATCTGCAAGGATATTACTGAAGCTAGAACTGAAGTAACTTATTTGCGAAAAATGATTGGTGAAATAGCTGCAAAGCAAGGATTATTATTTGCTGCTGGTGGTACACATCCTTTTTCACGTTGGCAAGATCAAGAAATTACTGATCATCCGCGTTACCATGAAATTGTAAATGAATTACAAGATACTGCACGTGGAAATCTTATTTTTGGATTACATGTTCACGTTGGAATTCCTAGTCGTGAAATTGGATTAGCGATTATGAATCAAGCTCGATATTTTCTTCCTCATATTTTTGCATTATCAGCAAACTCACCATTTTGGTTAGGAAGAAATACTGGATTCAAAGCATACCGTACCAAAGTGTTTGACAAATTTCCTCGTACTGGAATTCCTGATTATTTTTCTAGCGTTGCTGAATACGATAGCTATGTTAATCTTTTGATTAAAACAAAATGTATCGATAACGGTAAAAAGATTTGGTGGGATTTACGTTTGCATCCATTCTTCGAGACGATTGAATTCCGTATTTGTGATGTACCTATGCGTATTGATGAAACGATTGCGATAGCAGCTTTAATTCAAGCCATTGTTGCTAAAATCTATAAATTGATGCAATCAAATTTGTGCTTTGCAAATTACAGTCGTGCCTTGATCAATGAAAATAAATGGAGAGCTGCACGTTATGGTATCGGCGGTAAATTGATTGATTTTGGAAAGCAAGAAGAAGTATCAACTAAAGATTTAATTTATGAATTGCTTGAATTTGTTGATGATGTTGTGGATGATTGTAATAGTCGTCATGAATTAAAATACATCGAAAAAATGCTTGAGCAAGGTACAGGTGCTGATCGACAATTAGCAATTTTTGAAAAGACGGGTGACCTTAAAGATGTAGTAGATTACATGGTTAGTGAAACGAATTTAGGACTGTAAACGTAAAAATGTATTCAACAGAAAATGTTTCTTCTCTAGAAACTGAAAATTACATGGGTCAACATATCATTAAAGTTGCAATTCTAGATCTTTACAATAACGAACCAAATGAAGGGATGCGTGGTATTCAAAATTTATTGAGTACACATCAACTTCCAGATAATTTAAAGTTTGAATTCACAGTTTTTGACGTGCGATTTAGACACGAAATTCCAAGTTTAGATTTTGATATTTACATTAGCACAGGCGGACCAGGTAGTCCTTTAGCAGATGCGAATGCAATGTGGGAAAAGCCTTATTTTAATTTGATTGATGAGATCATCGCTTTCAATGAAAATAGTTCAGGACAAAAGAAATTTGTCTTTTTAATTTGTCATTCTTTCCAATTGGTTTGCCGTCATCTTCAACTTGGGGAAGTAACAAAACGTAAATCGACGGCCTTTGGAATTTTTCCAATGCACAAATTTGAATATGGTTTTCAAGAAAATTGTTTTCAGCAAATCAATGATCCATTTTATGCTGTTGATAGTCGTGATTGGCAAGTTATACAACCTGATCACAAAGAATTAAAAAAGTTAGGATCACGTGTGTTGGCAATTGAAAAAGAACGGTTACATGTTCCGTATGAAAGAGCAGTTATGGGAATTCGTTTTACTGCTGAAATAATTGGAACGCAATTTCATCCTGAAGCAGATCCAATTGGTATGTTGCATTATCTTTTACGTCCTGATAAAAAAGAGCATATCATCAAACATCATGGTGAAGAAAAATACGAAGAAATGCTTTTGCATTTGAATGATCTTGATAAAATATCCTTAACGCAGAAAAGTATTATCCCTGCATTTTTAAATCAAGCAATACAACATAGTTTAGTCTTTGCCTGATGATAATTTTGCCCATATTGAGCAATCTTTTACAAATTAAATTATAAAATTATTTTTCAAATAAAAATTTTTTTGCTAAAATCAAACTTTACTGATTGAAATAGCTGTATTTACAAATCATATCCTTTATTCCATTTCAATCGTTGAATTTGCATTTTTGTAATGGCACATCTATTGTCTTTTTGGATTGTATATTATTACTAAAAAATTACACTAGTAACCGACTAAAGTTTTAAAAAAGAGTAAGTGGTCTTTCGACCACTTACTCAACTGTCGTAATTTTGTTTTGTACAACAAAAACCATGACGTGGATAAAAATACGCAAATAAAATTTGTCGGTCAGCCGAT
>JBBRAW010000028.1:0-33747 GCA_038206385.1 Bacteroidia bacterium
ATCTGTTATATAATCAGCCGCAAATTGAAAGATATCATCTAAATTATTTTTAGTTTGGTTATTGATATTCTGTTCGCCGTCGGCTTTACAAATTGAACACTAATTCACTTTGGTAACTCATGCAATTACTATTCTGTTTGACTGTTCAAAGGTTGACGAGCTAAGTGTTACCTAAGGAAAGGCAAATGCTGGTTTAAACTATTCATTTTTAATAATTTTAATATGGCTATTAAATTGAAGTAGCAACCGGAAAATCAACAGGCACTTTCGTTAAGTTATGCAAATAATTCATTGCTGTTTTGTCGCTCACTTGCAAAATTAAATCTACTAAATTCTCTTTGGTGTAACCATGTGCGAAAAAAGTATCAACATTATCACTATTGGCATTTCCTCGGTTTTTTGTAATGTCAGATGCTAATTGCACCAATGAATTCAATTTAGCATCTTCGCTTTTTCCGTGTCGGATGTCTAATAATTGTTGGTCATTAAAGCCATTCATTTTTCCTAAAACCAAATGAGCACTTTGGCAATAAACGCAACCGTTTACTTGGCTTACAATTAAGTTTACAGCTTCTTTTTCTTTGTTTGATAAAGTTGTTTTTGCATTTTGATAAGCTAAAAATCTTGTCAAACCATTTTCTGAATAGGCAATTGTTGCATACAAATTTGGCACAAAACCTAATGCTTTTGTTAGGTTATCAAAAATCTCTTGATTAGCTGGTGCTACTTGTTCTCTTGTTGGAACATTAAATACTGTACTCATCTTTTTTATTTTTTTTAAATTAATTGTCGTTATTGACAATGCAAAGATGAGGCAGTTTACTTCCATAGAAAATGGATAATGGTAGCATTGTGATGGATAATTTTTCTCGTTGTGAAAGTTATTCGTTTCACTTTACTTTACTATATCATTTAATCATCGCACCCCCAAATTATACAATTATCGTATACAAATTATTACATTCATCTACACGCGTATATAATCCTAAACGAAAATTTCCCTTGCAAAAATTTATTTAACTAAACCCATTAGCAATTATTTTTAAAGACAATTATTTTTTTTATAGGGAACGAAAACGCCTAAGTAAAATAAATTTAGTTCCCCAGAAAAAAAAGGTGCAGCGTCTAACAACTAAGGCTTCATTGTTTTTTGGTTGTCATACTATTTTTTATTTGCTAATTCTGCTGCCGTTACTTTCCTTGTAAAAAATATTCCATCGTAAGTGTTTGTCTGACTACTCGGAAATAAAAATATATAATTATCGTAGTCCACAAGTTTTGCGTAGTCGGAATTAATAATACCCACTTGTCGTAATTCTAAGCCCTTGCCAATATTATTGAGCATTGTCCCACTTTGATAGCTGTGATTAAGAGAGCAAAATTTACTTGAAATATTTAAGTCTGTATCATTGGCTAAATATGCACCTGTCTTGTTTTTTTGCTTATAAGGCAGTCGCATATTGTGAATATTTCCACTCAATGTAACGGTTGTCCAAGTTGGATGTTTAATTATTTGGTTCTTGATTTTGATATACATTAAACTGTCTCTGTCGTCAAGGTTTTTGCTTTCTCCATTATTTGTATCATAAAAGAAAATTGTCACTCTTGGGTTTTTGTTTAGCGATAAAATTATTGAAACCCAAGCTAATGATGCTCTCCCGTCTGTTGAATTTTTTGAAAAAAAATCAGATTGATAAATGCTACTGTCAGTTTTTAATTTTAAAAATGTAGACATAAGCTCAGATGGAATTTCAAAACCAACTTGCACGCTGTCGCCATTATTTGTAAAAAGTTCTGTTAAACCTTTTACAAATTTAGCAGGTTCATTTGTCCCGTGCATTTCGCCAATCATAATTAGTTTTTTGTTTTGTAACAAGTCATAAACCCTATTATCCAAACTATCTAACTTGTCAATTTTAATTGAATTGGTTTTTAGCAAAGACGTAAAATCCTGCCCACTTACATTTATAAAAGTGATTGTCGTTGTTAGCAGTATTAGCAGAAATTTTGTCATTCGTTTAATATTTACATTGTCGTAAATTAGGGCTGCCTAATACGTCAGAGTGTGAAATAACTCCATATTAAAATCAAATATAAACAAATTCCAATGGTTTAGAAATAATTGAATTTGGAGGGTTTAAATTAGCGAAAAAACTATTTATTTGTGATGAATAAATACTAATCTAATGAATTTTATAAAGGGGAATATTCTGGAAAAAAAAACCTTCTCTACCTTGGATTCAATGATAGTAGATTAAAAAATTGTTCAATTTAACGGTGGAAGAAAAGTTATAAACTGCATGCAATAATCAAATAATGAAAAGGCGAAGCATCAATGCTGCATCAGTATTTCAAAAACGCGTTAATTTTTTAAAATCTAAAACGTGTAAATGCGCAAGATATAAAACAAGCCAACAAACATGTGATGATTGCTGAACTCATCTACAATCATTAAAAACGTCTTAATTGGTTAAGCAAAAAAGTAAATGCACAAGTAGTAACACTGGAAAAGCTTCTAAATAAACTTTTACTAACTTACTTTTATAACACTATTACATCGCTAATAGCAACACTCCATTTTTTGTTCAATCCTAACTTAAAAAAACAGTTATAATCCAATAGTATCTAATGAATCAATAATCAACTTGTCAGTTCAAAGAAACGAAAATTTCTACTTCTGCATTGCTCCAATCTTTGCTTCGTTCATCATAAACTTCAAAATCATAGCTATATGCTCTGTCAATATTTGAAGCCCAGATATTTTTCCAAGAATTCGATACGCAATCTGGCATTTTTCCTTTTGCAATTATTTTATAGTAATTTTCTGCAGGTAAGAATAAACTATCCAAGCCATTTGGTACTTCCGAATCAATTTTTACTTTGCATCCAATGAAGTATGAAAAAGGGCTTGTATAATCGCCTTCATAATCAAAGTAAACAGCATAAATTTCATTACTTAATTTGTTTGGTATTTTGTAAACGAAATTTTCTGTTTCAAATTTTTGCCACAAATTACCACAGTCCAGTTCAGATTGCAAATTTTGATTAGTTGTCTGTTTGTCGAGTTTAATTCCAATTAATTTGAATTCGGTTTTTTTTATTTTGTCCATTTAGTATTTTGAATTAATAGATTTTAACTTTTATCGTCAGGTAATATTTGTTTGTTATGTTCCACAATGACCATTTATCTATTTTCGACGCACCCCAAAATTATATAATTAATGTAAACAAATGATTACTTATGAGAAAGGTCAGATTATAATTTCATTCACAATTCTTAAAAAGTTTAATGCCTTAAATCAAAGCTAATAATGTTGGAATTTAGTTGTATTATAATTAAAAGATTTTGTGCAACGATTACTGGCTTTAGCAGTAGTAAACTTATTTGTCACAAATTTCATATTCTTCGTAGCGCTTTCCATCTATGTAAAATACTCCGAGTGACATAAGTCCTCTTTCATTTATAATTTCTCCATTTTGTTCTATAATTTTACCAGGATATCGCTTACGCAACTGTAAATTATACATAGTTCCTAATTTGAAATCACGATTTGGATTTTTTAATTTATCCCACCAAATTTGTTTTGTTAAAGTGTCCGTTAAAATAAAGGTTGCAAACGTAATATTTTGTGATGTAATAGAATCAATTTTTAATATTATAACTTTTATTGAATTGCAATCCTGCGCATAAGCAAAATTTAATAATAAAATTGGAAAGATTAAAGTGAGTAGTGTTCTCATGTCTAGTGTTTATAACCGCTAAAGTATTATGTACAAAACACTAAACTAAACAATTTCCAAATACAAAAATCACATCCTTCTACAAAGCGTATGTAATCCTAAACAATAATGTTCTCATGCAAATCAACAACCAACAAACGAAAACTCCCATTTATAAATTTCGGTAATCAATGAACATCAAAAATCATCTACAAAAATTTCCTCGAAAAAATTAAATCAATAAATCATCTTTATAAAAATTATTTCACATCGCTACTAAAAAATAAATTTAAAAGATATTAATCGTAAAACAGTCCCCAGTTATCTTGAATGTCTTTTGTTTTGTCGAATGATTTTACCCACTCGATGAAATGTAAACGAAACAGATCAAGCTCATCGCGCAAAACATTAAGATAACGATCATCAGAAAGTCCCATCATTTTTAAGCCTGCCGTTTGCGTAAGGAGGTTTCGGGCAGCCACTTTTATGATTACAGCATTTTCCATCCTTAAAGTATAGAGGTCGGCGCCTTCGGCACTAGCAATTTTGGGAGCTAACGTAAGTGCATCTTCTAACATAATACTTTTGTAATGCTCCGACATATCATCATCAGGCAACGTTTCGAGTAAAGCATCGGTAATATCAAAAATCTGATGCGCTAAAATCATCAATGGCATCTTTTGAATACGCTCATCCTCACGGCGAATATCCTCAAGTGCCTCTTCATCAGGCTCCCCCGCTTCAAAATCTGAAGGATCGAAATCCTCATCATCATTCTCCCATGCCATAAAATCGTATTCTTTAATCCAGCAAATATAACGCTCGAACAGCCTTAGGTCAATAGCTGTGTATAAATAAATATTCTGCTAAACCATCACCTCAAAATCCACTTGAAAGACTAGCGCAACATTTAGCCAATTAACGTTACCTTTGTGCCATAATTTGTATCCCAATTATCATGTTAAATTTCTTTAATAATATCCTCAAAAAGTTTGTAGGAAGTAAGTCAGATCGTGATTTAAAAGAGTTAGGTCCTTATGTAGGGCTCATCAATAAAGAATACGACGAGCTGCAATCGCTAAGTAATGATGAGTTACGTAGCTGTACCAATGAATTCCGTCAGCGTATTCAAGATCATATTCAAGGCATCGAGACGGAGCTAGAAGAGCTTACTAATAATGCTGAGTCAAATCCTGAAATGGATCTGCAAGAGAAGGAGCTCATTTTCACACGTGTTGATGCTCTCAAAAAAGAGCGTAACCAGAAAATCGAAGAGATATTATTGGAGATTCTTCCGCGTGCTTTCGCTGTGGTGAAGGAAACGGCGCATCGTTTTAAAGAAAATGATGAGCTTGAAGTTACCGCTTCTCAACTCGACCGCGACTTATCCGTAAAGCGAAATAGTGTAATCATTAAAGGCGATAAAGCTTTTTATAAAAACGAATGGCTTGCCGCTGGTATTCCGATGAAATGGGATATGTTGCATTATGATGTGCAGCTGATTGGTGCTACTGTTTTGCATCAAGGAAAAATTTCGGAGATGGCAACGGGTGAAGGAAAAACATTGGTTGCTACTTTACCGATTTACCTAAACGCTTTAGCCGGTCGCGGTGTTCACGTTGTAACGGTGAATGATTATTTAGCAAAACGTGACTCTGAATGGAACGGACCAATTTTCGAATTTCTCGGATTAACAGTCGACTGTATTGATAAGCATCAACCGAATTCTCCTGATCGTCGCAAAGCGTATTTAGCAGATGTAACGTACGGAACAAATAACGAATTTGGTTTTGATTATTTACGTGATAACATGGCACGTAGTCCGGAAGATATGGTGCAACGCGAACATCATTATGCAATTGTGGATGAGGTCGATTCCGTATTGATTGATGATGCACGAACACCGTTAATTATTTCTGGTCCTACACCTCGTGGTGATGATCAAGAGTTTTATGAATTGAAACCAAAGATTGAAGAGTTAGTAACGGCACAGCGAAATTATATCAATACATTAATTGCTGATGCAAAGAAAAATCTTGATGTAAAAGAGAAACAAGATGAAGTAGGAATTTCATTGCTTCGTGCAAATCGTGGATTACCAAAACATCGTGCACTTATAAAATTATTGAGTGAGCCAGGAGCGAAAGCATTGTTGCAAAAAACAGAAAATGCTTACATGGCAGAGCAAGGTCGTTTGATGCGTGAGAAAATTGATCCTGAACTTTATTTCACGATCGATGAAAAAAATCATAGCATTGATATGACTGAAAAAGGGATCGATAAAATTTCTTCTGATTCAAGTGATGCACACTTTTTTGAGATGCCTGATGTTGGTTCTGTAATTGCTGATCTTGAAAAATCAAATCTTTCTGCAGAGGAGAAATTAGAGAAGAAAGAAACATTACTTCGCGACTTTGCTATTAAGTCAGAACGCATTCATACCATCAATCAATTGTTACGCGCGTATGCTTTATACGAACGTGATGTGGAGTATATCATACAAGATGGTAAAATTAAAATTGTTGATGAGCAAACTGGTCGTGTGTTAGATGGTCGTCGTTATAGTGATGGATTACATCAAGCCATTGAAGCGAAAGAAAATGTTAAAGTAGAAGCGGCAACACAAACGTATGCTACAGTTACTTTGCAAAATTTCTTTAGGATGTATCACAAGCTTGCAGGTATGACAGGAACTGCAGAAACAGAAGCTGGTGAATTTTGGGAAATCTATAAATTAGATGTTGTTGTAATTCCTACGCATCGAAATATTTCCCGTAAAGACGAAGAAGATTTAGTTTATAAAACAGTTCGTGAAAAGTACAATGCTGTTATTGAAGAAATTGATCGCTTAACAAAAGCTGGTCGTCCAGTATTGGTGGGAACAACATCCGTTGAAGTTTCGGAATTGTTGAGTAGGATGCTTAATCAACGTAAGATTAAACACAATGTATTGAATGCAAAATTACATCAGCGTGAAGCAGAAATTGTAGCAGCAGCAGGGCAACCGAGTACTGTTACAATAGCAACCAACATGGCTGGTCGTGGAACAGATATTAAATTAGGTGCTGGCGTTAAAGAATCAGGTGGCTTAGCAATTATCGGTACAGAGCGACATGAATCTCGTCGTGTAGATAGGCAGTTACGCGGACGATCAGGACGTCAAGGTGATCCAGGTAGCACTCAGTTTTTTGTGTCGTTGGAAGATAACTTAATGCGCCTTTTTGGATCAGAACGTATTGCAAGTTTGATGGATCGTTTAGGACTGAAAGAAGGTGAAGTGATTCAACATAGTATGATCACTAAATCGATTGAACGTGCGCAACGTAAAGTGGAAGAAAATAACTTCGGTATCAGAAAGCGTTTGTTGGAATACGATGATGTGATGAATGCGCAACGTGAAGTAATTTACAAGAAACGTCGTCATGCCTTGTACGGTGAACGATTAGCGCTTGACTTACAAAATATGCTTTTTGATTTGAGCGATACGATCTTAACGCAATATGATGACGAGCGTGATTACGATGCTTTCGGATTAGAATTGATTCGTGTGTTCGCTATTGAAAATCCATTTACAAAAGATGATTTCGCCAATGCAAAATTAGAAGATCTGAGTGATCGATTATATCATTCGTTGGATGCACATTATCGTAACAAAGCAAAATTAATTGCAGAACGATCGTTCCCTGTTATCAAAGGAGTTTACGAGCAGCCATCACAAAGTTTTGAAAATATTGTTGTTCCATTTACAGATGGTATTCACAATATTCAAGTGCTTGCTAATTTGAAAAAATCGTATGAGTCGCATGGTCGCGAATTGATAAGTGCCTTTGAACGTAACGTTACACTTTCGTTGATTGATGATGCTTGGAAAGAGCATTTGCGTGATATGGATGAGTTGAAGCAAAGTGTGCAGAATGCAGTTTATGAGCAGAAAGATCCATTGTTGATTTATAAGTTTGAATCATTTGAGTTGTTCAAGAAGATGCTTGATGAGATTAACCGTGATACGATGTCGTTTTTATTTAAAGGTGCTGTTGCTGCTGATGAACCTCGTCAGGTAAAACAAGTTGCTGCTCCGCAAAAAACGGATATGAGTCGACTGCGCACAACGCATGATGAATTCAATCAAAATAGTAATTCAACAGGAGGACCGCAGATGGAAGGAGGACCACAAGCTCCTGCTTCGAAACCACAACCTGCAAAGAAAGAAATTACCACTGGCAGAAATGAACCTTGTCCTTGTGGCTCTGGAAAAAAATTCAAAAATTGCCATGGGGCGATGGTGGAGAGTTAATGTCCTAATCTGCTGAAGTGAATTAATCTTGATTACTATTAGAAATACGAATTAAGAAAGGCTATTATAAAATAAAATTGGATTTAATAAAATATAAATTATGCTTGATTTACATCCACAATATATTATCGATACAGCTGGTAAGAAAATGGTAATTCTTCAAATGAAAGAATTTAAAACAATCATTGAGGAATTAGAAGAGTTGGACGATATTAAGCTATATGATAAAGTTAAAGCCAAGAAAAATAATCTTATTCCAATTGAGAACGCATTTAAACAAATAGATAGCAAGCGTTCAAGCAAAAAGTAATGGTGTATCAAATTTCCTTAACAAAACGTGCCGCAAAAGCGCTGGAAAAAATTCCCAATCCAAATTATTCCGAAATAAAAAAAGCTATTTATGCATTAGCTGATAATCCAAGGCCGCAAGGATATTTGAAACTTAAAGGAAGAAATGCATTTCGTTTACGTGTTTCAGATTACAGAATAATTTATGAAATTGTAGACAGTAAACTTATAGTAAATATAATTGCTCTTGGTCACAGAAAGAACATCTATGAATAATTTAGAACTAACGAATTATTTATCGAATAATTTTTTGAAGAGCGCATAAGTTATTTTAGAAAAAAAATATTTTTCACATGACACAAATTCAGCTTTTTATTCTGTGCATAAATTAGTAAGTAACTTGCTGTATTATTAAAAAATCTTTTTCAAAATCAGGGCACCTTCTTAGCTGTATAAAATCAATTAAAAATTTAATCTATGGAAATAGGAATTGACAGTTTTGCATCAGTAACAACGGATACAAATAAAGATCGTTCGCAACAAAATAGAAATGGTATTCATCAGCTACTAGAAAAAATTGTGCATGCAGATAAGTGTAGGCTTGGTATTTTTGGCATTGGCGAACATCATCGAAAAGAATTTTTAGATTCTGCACCGATAGTTATTCTTGCTGCTGCAGCTGCGCAAACAAAAAACATTCGTCTTACAAGTGCAGTTACAGTATTAAGTGCTGCTGATCCTGTTCGCGTATTTCAAAATTTTGCAACATTGGATTTGATCTCTGATGGTAGAGCTGAAATTGTTGCAGGAAGAGGTTCCTTCACGGAAGCATTTCCATTGTTTGGTTTTAACCTTCAAGATTATGATGAATTGTATAATGAGAAATTAAATCTTCTTTTAAAAATTCGCGATAATGAAATTGTGAGTTGGTCCGGAAAATTTCGTCCTGCATTAAAACAACAAGCCATCTATCCACGACCATTACAAAATCCATTACCCATTTGGGTGGGTGTTGGTGGAACTCCATCGTCATTTGTTCGCGCAGGAACATTAGGATTGCCCTTGATGGTTGCAGTAATAGGAGGAGAAACGCATCGCTTTCGTCCGTTGATTGATCTTTATAAAAAAGCTGGAATAGCAGCAGGACACGATCCGGAAAAATTAAAAGTAGGATTACATTCATTGGGTTATGTTGGTAATTCAAAAGAAGAGGCTATCAATGATTATTTCCCTGGCTATGCAGAAACATTTACACGTATCGGAAAAGAGCGTGGATGGCCACCAGTGACAAGACCGCATTTCGATGTACAAACAGGAGAGTTAGGTGCATTAATAGTTGGTGGACCAGAAGATGTAGCAGAAAAAATTATTCGTCACAGCGAAGCATTAGGCGGTATTTCACGATTAACTTTTCAAATGGATAACGCAGGATTATCACAAGAGAAATTATTAAATGCCATTGAATTAATTGGGCAAAGAGTTATTCCGGCAGTAATGAAAAGTGAAATGAAAAAGGGTTAGTAGAACTGCATTATGAAATATCATACATTGACTTTCAATATATTAAGATATAAAAAAAGGGGTTGTTACTATTAATAAGGGTATTCTCTTATCTTAGCTAACCAAATGAAAAAAGTCACAGCCATATTAATGCTTTTTTTATTCCTGATAACAAACTCAGGAATTGCTGTTACCATACATAGTTGCGGTGGAAAAATTGCTTCTGTAACTTTAGTTTCCTCGAATGACCATAGATGTGCTTGTGGTAAAAAGGTGATGAAGCCAGGATGTTGCAAAAGTAAAACTACAACATTAAAGGCTCAAAAAGATTTAGCAAAAACAAGCCAACTTATTTTTAAAAGTGGCGTTCCTGATTTTGAAATTAATTTATTTTCTGTTTCAGAATTTACTCCTTTCTCAATTAACACAAATTATTCATCGGTATTTTATCGTCCGCCGCCGAATAATTCCAAAGTGCCAATTTATCTTTTGGATGGCATTTTCCTTATTTGATTTATTTTAAGCACGTTTAAATTTAGGTTTAAATTTAGATAGCTTCACCTTTTTACCGTCAACATGAACGGTTGTCTTTGTTTGTACCTATCACAAAGATATTCTCTAAGAGAAATAGAACTTATCCAATAAAAATCATATACAATTAAATTAATTATAAAACTCAAACACATTGAAAAAAACTACCTTATTAGCAATCGTACTGATGTTTCTAATGAACATCACAAAAGCTCAAACAGCAATGCAATTAAGCGGGATGGATTGTAATGGAAACATGCATGACCTCTACGCTGATTTAAACGCTGGAAAAGCAGTGTTAATTCATTTCTTTATGCCAAACTGTTCATCTTGTCCTCCAGGAGCTCAGAGAATTCAGTTAATGGCAAATCATATTTTAGCAACGCACCCAGGAATGATTACAGCTTATGCGATGCCTTACAATAACTCGACTACTTGCACCTATACTTCGTCATGGGTTTCAACAAACGGATTATCGCTGTATGCACCTTTTGATAGTGGCGCTGTTCAAGTTGCACATTATGGTGGATTTGGAATGCCTACAGTTGTATTATTAGGAGGTGCTGATCATAGAATTATGTTTTCGACACAAAGTTTCTCTACTAGCGATACAACAATCATGAGAGATTCCATCTTAGCAATGTTAAGTACTGCAACAGGAATTAATGATTTGCCAAGTGCAGTAACTTCATTCAATGTATTTCCTAATCCTGCGAATGATCTTATAAACATTAATCTTAATTTGAAAGAAAGTTCTTCGGTATTAATTGATGTTGCTGATATCACTGGAAAACAAATTGCAGTTATCCTTGATGAGAAGCAAAGTGGTTTGATTAAAAAACAATTTACTACTTCACAACTTCAAAATGGAAATTATTTAGTGCGATTAAATATAAATGGAAAAATTGTTACTCAGAAGTTAACGATAGCACACTAATGATTCAATTAATTAAACACATAGTATTAACAGTAGTCGTACTATTTACGACTACTGTTAATTTATATTCTCAAAGCTATTTGTTATATCCAAATGATACCATACAAGCAAGCGGAGTATTCGAAGATCTTCAAACATTAACAATTTCTCAAATTAACACTTCACTAAATCCGATTATTTTAAGTTGGGAAAAAGTTAGTAGTTATGTTCCTGCCAATTGGGAAGCATCCATTTGTGATAACTCTGCATGTAGCACGGTTCTCGACGACAGCGGCACGATGGATCCAGTTAATCCTACTGATTATGGATTTCTATTATTACATATTACACCACATGTTGATACTGGAATGGCAGTAATTCGTTATGCTGTTTGGGATGTTAATTCGCCCACTTTAAAAGATACCTTAACATTTATAATGTCGTCCTATACTGTATTAGGAATTAATGAAAAAAGTAAATCTTCTACACTTCTTTATCCCAATCCTTCGAATAAAGAATTTACCATTACAACAAATCACCAAGCAGGTTTTTGCTATTCAATATACGATCTAAAGGGATCTACAATTGCTGTCGGAAAATCAACTACATCTTCGATTACTTTATCAAGTGAAGAATTTCTAAATGGAGTTTACACTTTAAAAATAAATGGTGACGGAATTATAGGAAAGAAAATTATAATACAACATTAACATTCACCAGATGAATAAATATATTTTAATTTTTATTGGAATTTTTCTTTGCAAAATATCGTTTGCACAAAATCCGCTTTTTATTCCACAAGCCATTAGTGGATCTGTTTTCAATTTAAATGTGCAGAATGGTACAACGCAATTTTACCCTGGTATCAACACTCCAACTTATGGCATTAATGGTAATATTCTTGCGCCCACTTTAATCGTTAACAAATGGGATTGGGTAACGATGAATATCACGAATAACTTAATTGGTTTTGGAAATTCAACTACTATACATTGGCACGGATTACATGTTCCATCCATTGATGATGGCGGTCCGCATCAAATAATTAACCAAGGAACAACATGGAGTCCACACTTTCAAATTCTTAATTGTGCAGGAACATTTTGGTATCATCCACATGGAGATAATAAAACAGATTTACATGTTTCGAAAGGAATCGCTGGAATGATTATCGTTAAAGATAGTTCAGAAGCCGCACTCAATATACCTAGAACGTATGCTGTTGATGACTTCCCAATTATTGTGCAATCAAAAGCTTTTGATGTGTTAACACAGATCGCTATTTCGACTGAAGAAGATACAGCTATTTGTGTGAATGGAACAATTCATCCTTACTTAAATGCGCCTTCACAATTAATTCGATTACGATTATTGAATGGCTCATCCATGCGTGCATATAATTTTGGATTTACCAATAACAAATCATTTAAAATGATTGCGAGTGATGGTGGATTATTAGATTCAGCTTTAACACTAACAAGAATTTTATTAAGTCCGGGAGAGCGTGCGGAAATAGTATTAGACTTACAAGGCATGAATGGGCAAACTCTATTTTTAAACAGCTTTAGCTCAGAATTACCAAATGGAATTTATGGCGCTGCAACAGTAACAGGCATGATGGGTGGCACTATACCTGATTACAATTTGAATCCATTGAATGGTGCTGATTTTGGAATTCTGCAAATTAATGTTGTAGCACAAACGGCAAATCCCATCACCACTTCACCAACAATACTTACTACTAATACTCCATGGACAGGCTACACGGTTTCAAGAAATTTTAATTTGCAACCTGACACAATGATGAGTGCTTTAGGGCAAGTTGCTGGGCCATTCAATATAAATGGATTTCATTTTGATATGAATGTGATCAATGTTACCACTTACTTGAACAATACTGAAAAGTGGAGAATAACGAATAACACAAGCATTGCACATCCATTTCACATTCACGATATGCACTTTTATCTTCTCAATGTAAACGGAGGAATTGTTCCAAATTACGAGAGAGGTAAAAAAGATGTTGTACTAGTTTTGCCAAACCAGTATGTTGAGTTTATCACAAAATTTGAAGACTTCTCCAACGACAGTGTGCCCTATATGTATCATTGTCATTTGCTGCACCACGAAGATGATGGTATGATGGGAAGCTTCAGAGTTCTCGATACAACATCAACAAGTTTACTTGAATTACAAAAAAATGATTTAATAATTTATCCAAATCCAGCTCACACTAATTTATTTATTGAATACAATTCAAAAGATACACCAACAGATATTAAGCTATTTGATATTTTGGGTGAACAAGTTCAGGCTCCTATTATTTTAAATTTAAACAAAGCGCTCATTCATGTTTCTGATCTAGAAGATGGAATTTATATTCTCAAATTTAAGATGAACAATAAAATTTATTTTAAGAAATTCATAAAGCAATAACATACAATTCAACAGTTATGAAAAAATCAATCCTTCCTTTGGTAAGTGCAATTTGTTTAATGATTGCATCATGCTCAACTCCATCAAACAATGTAGAAAAAGTTTCTGCTAGTGATTCAGTGAGGCCAGCAACAGCTCAAATTTTTAATCTCGACACCACTGCATTAAAAGCTGGTGAAAAATATTATCAATGCGAGATGAATCCTGAAATAATATCTGACAAAGTAGGATCTTGTCCGACCTGTGGAATGGATTTATCAGAAATGAAAAAACAATAAGTTAAATAGCATCTCATGGAAACCGCTAACAATAAAGAGCATTGGGAAAAAGTTTTTGCCACAAAATCACAGGAAGAAGTTAGTTGGTTTGAAGTGTATCCTAAAACGTCGGTTGAATTTTTAAAATTATTCGACCTTCCTTTAGATGCGAATATCATTGATGTGGGAGGAGGAGACAGTCATTTTATTGATGCATTAATAGAAATGGGGTATCACAATATTTATTTGTTAGATATCTCTGTGAAAGCAATTGAGCGAGTTAAAAATAGATTGGGTTCCAATGCTGATAAAGTAAATTATATTGTTTCAGACATATTAGATTTTCAAACAGACATCAAATTTGAGTTTTGGCATGATCGCGCTGCCTTTCATTTTTTAACCGATGAAGATCAAGTAAATAATTATGTTGGGATTGCTGAAAAGAATATTGACCGTGATGGATATTTAGTACTTGGAACATTTTCCGAAACTGGGCCGACAAAATGTAGTGGATTAGAAATTAAACAATACAATGAAGTTAGCATGTCATCGCGATTTGAAAAATCATTTGAAAGAATAAAATGCATGGAAGAAAATCATGTTACGCCTTTTAATACGATTCAGAATTTCTTGTTTTGTAGCTTTAAACGAAAGTAGTTTATACCTAAGTTGATAATTGCATTAAAGATGTAATTTAAAGAATTAAATATCGTTTAATATTTATGACAAGAATAAAATAGATAATTTCAAAAATGAAAGTTATAATAAATCTTAAAACATTTTGCGGATCAATTTTTAAATCGATTTGTACTGTTTTGAAGATGCCCATTAATTTTCTAAAATTTGCTCGTATTAATATTGCGTTATTGTTTTTGTTTCTCATTTACAATTCCCCCACGTTACAAGCGCAAACAGTTGTTTCTCTCGATACTTTACTTGCAGTGGCATTACGTGATCATCCATTAATACTTGAATCACAGGCAGAGATATCACGGGCAAGCCAATTAAAAAAAGGAAGTTTTAACTTGCCAAATCCTGAAATCGGAATTGAAATACCTGCAAGAGATTTTAATTATAGTGTTTCCCAAAATATTGAATTCCCTCTAGTGTATACAAGTCAATGGAAACTCAATAAACAAAATGTATCCTTAACAGAAAAACAATTATTGATTATAAAATCTGAACTAACTGAAACCGTTCGCACTGTTTATCTTGAATTGCAATATATTATTTCCAAGCAAAAAGAATTAACAAAAGAAGATAGCTTATTGCAAAACATTTTAACTGCCACTATCGCCAAATATAATGCTGGTGAAATTGGATTATTAGAAAAAATGAATGCAATGGAATCGTATAATAAAAAACATAGTGAATTGCTACAAACAAATAGTGATTTAGAAAATGCACAAAATCAACTCATCATCAATACATATATAAAAATCATAAATCCTTTTCCAATTGACTCATTATCCAAATCTAATTTTTCATGGAGTACTTTAACGGACACCACATTTATTAAAACTACACCTTCCCTTCAATTTGCCGAGCAAAACAGTTCAATAATGTTTCAAAGTTGGAAATTAGAAAAAACAAAAATGCTTCCAGGACTATTCGCAACCTACTTTATAAATAGCGGACAACAAAAAGAAATTACTAGTAGCCGATTTGATTTAGGATTGTCTATTCCACTTTGGTTTTGGACATATACTACAAGAATTAAAGCTGCCAAATATAAATGGCAAGCATCTCAATATGCCACAATGAATACAAATTTGACTATTCAATCAACATATCACAATGCAATCACAAATTTTAGCAAAGCAATAATAGCGTTACAGTATTTCGAAACAAACGCATTGCCACATGCAAATACAATTATTGAAGTTGCGACAAAAAGTTACGAAGCAGGAGAGATAGGCTACATTGAATTGACCCAAAATCTAAATAATGCATTTGAGATTCGTTTAAGTTATTCCGATGCAATAAAAAATTATAACACTTCAGTCATTCAAATTCAAAAAATCACAGGACAATGAAAATTGTATATCATTTGTTTATAAATATTCTACTTCTGCTTCCTTTCGTTGCAGTAGCTCATGGTGATGAGAAACAAGAGCAATCGAAAGTCACGACGAAGGATTATTTCACGATAAATGCTAGTAGCGATGAATTTGAATTGGTTTTACGATACAAACAAATTGAAGCAGGAAAATCAACTGGATTAACAGTTTTCTTATCTGATTTTGAAACGAATTTAGCTATTGACACAGCAGAAATTACAGTTACATCATCTGAAGATTCGAGCATTAAATTTACTGTATCTAAAACTGAAAAAGGGCAGTATGATATCGATGGTACATTTCCCAAAAATCAAAATTACTCCTTAGTTTTTAATATAAAATCAGGGAGCAAAAGTGACTTAATGCTAATTACACCAATAGAAGTAGGCAAAAAATTACCTCTGCTAAATATTGAAAAAAGTGAAACGAGTACATCTGATTTTAAGTGGTGGTGGATATTCTTAGCATTTGCTATTGGCTGTTTAATTGTATATTTTATTATGCAGAGGAAGCTAAATAAATTATCATTACGAGGAAAAGTCAACCTGTTTTTATTTATTTTATTGATGAGTGTTCCATTTAATAATAACAACAAAGTGTATGCACATAATGAACCTTCATTTGAAAGTAAAGGAGGACAATCAGATGAAATTGAAATTGGAAAAGAATCACAGTTTCTATTTAACGTACTTACTGAAAAGCCAATATTTAGTGATTATTCTTCTGAATTAACATTAAATGGTATTATCAAACCTTCCACAAATGGACATGCAGAAATTGTTTCTCCACAAAATGGTGTGATAACAAAACTTACTATTTCTATTGGGCAACATGTTTCAAAAGGGCAACTATTAGCAGAAATAATACAAGTGCAATCCACTGCGGATCAACTTACGCTTTCGTCAAATAAAACGAACTCAATAGCTGAATATGAATCAGCAAAAAAAGATTTCGATCGACTTCAATCGCTTAAGGATTATGTTGCTCAAAAAGAATTACAAAATGCAGAGATCCGTTATAAGAATGCGTTATCAAACAAAAATTTATATGAGCAATTGAACTCCAATTTAAGTGTGAAATATTCTCTTCGATCACCAATAGATGGAATAATTGACAATTTCAACCTTACTGTTGGTCAACAAGTAGAACAAGGTGAGGTGTTGATGAATGTATATGACAACAAGACATTAAACGTTGAAGTTACCGTTTACTCATCAGACATTTCAAAAATTTCAAATGCTGCGATATTTAGCATTCACAATATTGATGGAAATCGATCGAATGTAATTGCTAAAATGATATCACTTAATAAATCTTTTAATCCAACCAATCAATCTTCAACACTTATTTTACAGATAGAAAAAAATATAGATTTTCTTCCAGGACAAGCAGTAAACATCAACATGATGACTAAGGCAAAGAGTGCGAAAATGATTGTACCCAATAGTGCCATTTCAATTATAAATGGTAAATCAGCTGTATTTGTTCATCATGAACCAGAAGTTTTTAAAATAATATATTTAGAATTAGGACTACAGAATAGCGAAGGAACAGAAATTAAAAGTGGATTGAATGGTGATGAACGTTTGGTAGTTGGCGGCACCTACTCGTTAAAATCAATTTACCAAAATCAGTAGTTAGCGCATTGCATTTATATTTTAAAATTCAAAAATCAAAAACAAATAAAATGAGAACAATTAATTTAAAATCATTTGTGATTGCTATTGGAATAGTAATTTCAAGTTTAAACATTAACGCTCAAGGGGCGAAAAAAGAAGTTAACCACCATGTGGGTGAAGTTGGAAAAGGACCGCATGGAGGAACAATTCAAGAAGCAGATCCTAATCATGCAGAGATATTAATTAAAGACGGAATTGTGATGCTTTATTTACTTGATGGCGATGCTAAAATGATTAACAATGCCGGAGTGACTGCGAAAGCTACATTCCTAATGTTAGATGGAAAAAGTATGAATGTAACACTAACTGCAAGTGGTGATGATGGTTTTATGGTAAAAGATAAATCATTTGCAAAATATAAAAGTTGCATTGCATCCTTCACAATGAAAGGAAAAACAGTTTCAGCAAAATTTAAAAATTATACTGCCTCTATGAATGCGAGTTACTCTTGCCCTATGCATGCAGATGTAAAAAGTGATAAGCCTGGGAAATGTCCGAAATGTGGGATGGATTTAGAACTTGTAAAACAAAAATAGTAGTAGTTACAAAATTTCATTTTCAAATTAGAAATTTTATTTAAAACAAAAGATGGTATAGCATTTATTTGAGCTCCTTCTTTTTTATAAATCATATTCAGAAAACATTTAATAAAAATATATAAATGACATTAACAAAAATTATCAGCAATTCATTCATCATCTTATTCGCTTCTTTAATGTTTTCTGGATGTTCTAATTCTAATAAAGAAAAGAATGCAAACATTAGTAATTCTGACACAATACATAGCAACCAAAAAACACATGAGGGTACACATATTTACGCGTGTCCGATGCATCCAGAAGTAATTGGAAAAGAAGGTGACATTTGTCCAAAGTGTGGGATGAAATTGGAGCACAATGATAATGCTGGTGTTCTAAATTCTAATAAGTACAAAATGAAATTTACTACTAACCCAACAGTAGTAGAAGCAGGAAAACAAGTTACACTTTCCATGACTCCACAAATTATTGGAAAAGAAAGTGAACTTGTTCCTTTAGATGTTGCGCATGAGAAAAAAATACATTTCATTATGGTTAGTAAAGATTTAAGTTGGTTTGATCATCAGCATCCAGAATATAATTCAAAAGGTAGTTATGACTTAAATTATACATTTAAAAATGGAGGTGATTACATTTTATTTGCTGACTATAAACCATCAGGTGGAAATCATACAGTGGATAAAATTTATATAAATGTTAAAGGGCAGAAGTTACCTGAAAAAAGATATTCAAAATCACAACTTACTTCTGATGTTGATGGTTTCGAAGTTTCACTATCATCAGAATCAGGGAAATTAGAAAGTGGAAATTTGCAACATATTATTGGAGCAATTACTAAAGGTGGAAATCCAGTTGATCCAAACACCTTAGAGAATTATCTTGGAGCAAAGGCGCACATGGTTGTAATTGGAGTAGAAGATAAAAATTATTTACATGTACATCCAGGTGTTGAAAATGGAAAATTTGATTTACATACGACATTCGACAAACCTGGAATCTATCGTGGATGGATACAATTTCAATCATCCGGAAAAGTGCATACCGTAGATTTTGTTTTTAATGTTGTTCAAGGAAAGAAAGACACTTCGAAAGAAAACAATGAGATGGAATCTATGGGACACCATTAATAGAACATTTAAAAAATGATCGCCATTATCACTTACATCATTAAAAATTTTATTAGCTTTTAATTTTAGATATAATAAATTATAAAAATGGATCCACATCATTCTAGTCATGAATCTTCCAGTCATGATGGCAAAATATCAACTGGTGAGATGCATCACGACCATCATAAAATGATGATAGATGATTTCAAGCGTAGATTTTATGTTACGCTTGTTATCACCATACCTGTAATGGTGCTTTCCCCAATGATTCAGCAATGGTTCCATTTCGAAATTCAATTCAAAGGTGCTACGTATTTACTTTTTGCGCTATCTACTATAATTTTCTTTTATGGTGGAATGCCTTTCTTAAAAGGGTTAATAACAGAAATAAAACAAAGAGCATTAGGAATGATGACATTGATTGCTGTTGCAATTACTGCTGCATATACTTATAGCGCTGCAACAGTTTTTGGCTTGCAAGGAATGGATTTCTTCTGGGAACTATGCACACTTATTTTAATCATGCTATTAGGACATTGGATTGAAATGAAGTCTGTTGCTGGTGCTTCCAAAGAATTAGAATTGCTTGTGAAACTCATGCCTGCAAATGCACACATGGTGATGGGCGAAATGATGCATGAGGTAAAAACTGATTCACTAAAAGAAGGGGATATGATTTTAATAAAACCTGGTGAAAATGTAGCAGCGGATGGCATAGTAACAGACGGAGAAAGCTACTTAAATGAATCAATGTTAACGGGAGAATCAATTTCCATTAAAAAACAAATTGGCGATAAAATTATTGCTGGTTCTATAAATGGAAATGGCTCCTTGAAAGTAAAAGTTAGTCATGCGAGTAAAGATTCCTATTTGTCAAGAGTAATCAAGTTAGTAGATGATGCACAAAAATCAAAATCAAAAACGCAATTATTAGCTGATAGGGCAGCGCGCATTTTAACAATCGTTGCTTTAGTTGCCGGTTTTGGAACATTCTTTTTTTGGTGGTTGATTGCAAAAGAAAGTATTGTATTTGCATTAGAACGCATGGTAACCGTAATTGTAATATGCTGTCCGCATGCGTTGGGTTTAGCAGTGCCATTAGTAGTTGCAATATCGACATCACTATCCGCAAAGAATGGTTTACTAATAAAGAACAGAACTGCGTTTGAAAATTCAAGAAAAATTACTACTGTTATTTTTGATAAAACGGGAACACTTACTTATGGAAAATTTCAAGTACTTCGGTATAAATCCTATTTAGATATTTTTTCTGATGAAAATATCCTTGAATTAACAGCAGGCATTGAACAGAATTCAGAACATCCCGTAGCAACAGGAATACTATTAAAAGCTAAAGAATTAAATCTTTCATTTCCAAAAGTGGAAGGTTTTGAGGCAATGGTTGGAAAAGGGATACAAGGAATGTTTGATGGCAAAAAAATAATGGTTGTCAGTCCTAAATATGTTGAAGAGAAGTTTACAAATACTACACTCGAAATAAATGTAAAAGAAAATGAGACTATTGTTTATGTAATAATAAATGAAGCATTAGCAGGATATATTGCGTTAGCAGATAAAATTCGACCTGAGTCGTTTGATGCCATAAAAACGTTGCATGCACATGGGATTAAATCTATCTTACTTTCTGGTGATAATGCAAAAGTTGCAAAGAGTGTTAGTGATGAATTATCCATGGATGGATATTTTGCAGAAGTATTACCTCATCAGAAATTAGATAAGATAAAAGAGTTGCAAAACAAAGGAGAGTTTGTAGCGATGACTGGCGACGGGGTGAATGATGCACCTGCATTAGCGCAAGCTGATATTGGAATTGCAGTAGGAAGTGGAAGCGATATTGCAGCCGAGACCGCAGGAATTATTTTAGTAAATAGTAATCCCAAAGATATTACGAAATTAATTTTGTTTGGACAAGCCACTTACAAAAAGATGATTCAAAATTTAGTTTGGGCAACAGGATACAACATCGTAGCATTACCGCTTGCGGCAGGAGTCCTTTACAAATGGAACATCATGTTAAGTCCTGCAGCAGGTGCTGTATTGATGAGCTTGAGTACTATTGTTGTTGCCATTAATGCCAAAATGTTAAAGGTAAAAACGCAATGAAATGTATTATAAAATAGCAACAACATTCTTGTTATAAAAAATTATCATGCTCAATAAAATAATAAAATTCTCTTTAAGTAATCGGCTGATAATTTCTGCGTTTGCATTATTACTTCTTGTATATGGATTTTATACTGCTACAAATTTACCTGTAGATGTTTTACCAGATTTAAACAAACCACAAGTTACTATTTTCTTAGAGTCAGATGGAATGGCGCCTGAAGAGGTAGAGCAATTAGTTACGCTTCCAATTGAGAGAACATTGAATGGAGCGCCGGGTGTAGAGCATGTAAGAAGCACTTCTACCATTGGTTTAGGGATGGTGTTTGTAACATTTGCGTATGGAACAGATATTTTAAAAGACCGACAAATAGTTGCGGAGAAATTACAAACTGCTTCATCACAATTACCAATAGGAGTTACACCAGAACTAGGACCCGTTTCCTCCATAATGGGGCAAATAATGCTTATTGGTGTTTCATCTGATACAACATCAAATTCTGCACTACGAACATTAGCAGATTATACAATCCGTCCGCGATTGCTTTCAATTGCAGGAGTATCGCAAGTAATTCCAATTGGTGGTGATAAATTACAATACCAAGTTTTGCTAGATCCTCGTAAAATGAATGCTGCTGGAATTTCTGTTGAAGAGATTGAGTCAGCACTAAAAAATTCCAATGAAAATAGCACAGGGAATTTTTATGTTCGAAGTGGTACTGAAATTCTAATTCGCAATTTGGGAAGAATTAATTCTTTGGATGCAATAAAAAATTTAGTAGTTGGATATAAAAATAATACGGCAATTCTTGTTCAAAATATTGCAGAAGTAAAATTTGGGGCTAAGCCTAAACGTGGAGATGGAAGTGTTAATGGCAAGCCGGGAGTAATACTTGCAGTAGAAAAACAACCTGGCGCAAACACACTTGACTTAACAAAAACGATATCAGATGCGATGCATGATTTGCAGAAAGAAATGCCTGCTGATGTAAAACTGAATCCCGATATTTTTCAACAATCTCATTTTATTGAAAACTCTATCAGTAATGTTTTAGAAGCGTTACGCGATGGTTCAATCTTAGTGATAATTATTCTGTTTATTTTTCTTTATAACGTTCGAACAACGATTATTTCACTCACTGCCATTCCACTTTCAATAGTAATTACAGCAATTATATTTTCATATCTCGGACTATCAGTAAATACCATGACACTTGGAGGAATTGCAATTGCTATTGGTGAATTAGTAGACGATTCAATTGTTGATGTTGAAAACGTTTACCGGAGGTTAAAAGAAAATCGACAACTTAAAGAACCTCGAAATGTTATTCGTGTAATTTATGATGCATCAACTGAAGTTAGGAATTCGATTGTGTACGCAACAATAATCGTTGTTCTCGTATTCATTCCACTTTTTTCATTGAGTGGTGTTGAAGGAAAAATATTTTCACCGTTAGGATATGCTTACATCACTTCTATTATTGCATCGCTATTAGTTTCGCTTACAGTTACGCCAGTAATGTGTTATTATTTATTGCCGAAAGCAAAAATTATGGAGCATAAGGAAGATACAAAAGTAGTGAAGTTGTTAAAAAAGATAAACACAAAAATGTTGCATTGGGGATTAAAAAATCCAAGGACTGTAATTGGCTCAACACTTATTTTATTTATTATTTCGCTTCTAATTTTTTCAACTTTTGGCTCTGAATTCTTACCTGAATTTAATGAAGGCTCCCTTACTGTAAATGTTTTTGCTCGTCCTGGAACTTCACTACAAGAATCAAATAGTATTGGTCAGATTGCAGAAAAGCAAATGCTAAAAGTTCCGGAAGTAAAATATACTGCAAGAAGAACTGGTCGTGCGGAGTTAGATGAACATGCAGAAGGTGTACATGCAAATGAAATTGAAGTAGAATTAGATTATTCAAAATCAAAACGAAATAAAAATGAAGTATTGAATGATATTCGTGCAAAATTAGCTCCTCTTAAAGGAGTAAATGTAATCATCGGCCAACCTATTTCACATCGACTTGAGCATTTACTTTCAGGAGTTAAAGCTCAAGTTGCAATTACTATTTTTGGAGAAGAATTATCAGGGCTAAGGAATTATTCCAATCAATTAAAAAATACAATTCAAAATATTCCAGGTGTCGTTGACTTATCAATAGAGCAACAAGTATTAATTCCACAACTTAATATTAAAGTGGATGATAATAAAATAGTAAAATATGGATTACAAAAGGGAAATGTAGTAAAAGAATTACAAGCATTATTTCAAGGAGATGCCATCTCACAAATAATAGATGGAGCAAAAAGATTTGATCTTGTTGTGAAGCTTCCTGATGATTCGCGAAAAGATTTATCGACAATCGAAAATACATTAATAAGTTTACCAAGTGGCGAAATGATTCCCATTAAAGAGATCGCTACAATAAGTGAGGAGCCAGGACCTAACACAATCATCCATGAAAATGCGCAACGTAAAATTACCGTTTCCTTTAATACTTCAGGACGTGATTTAAGTAGCGTAGTAAAAGAAGTACAAGCTAAAATTACGAAAGATGTAAAACTTCCAACTGGTTATTTTATTGTTTATGGAGGACAGTATGAAAGTCAACAGGCTGCATCAAAATCAATAATTCTACTCACTATCATTGCATTTCTAGGTATTTTCTTAGTGTTATTTTCACACTATCGCTCTGGTCCAATCGCATTACAAATTATGATGAATATACCGCTTGCTTTAATTGGAAGTATTATCGCTATTCAAGTTACTGGTGGAGTAATGTCAATTGCTACAATGGTTGGATTTGTGACACTCACGGGTATCGCTTCTAGGAATGGAATTATGCGTATTTCACATTACATACACTTAGTAGAACACGAGGGCGAAACATTCAACAATCAACTTATCATTCGAGGTTCGCTTGAACGATTAGTGCCTGTTATGATGACAGCTTTAGTAGCAGCTCTTGCCTTAGTGCCATTGCTCACCAACAAAGATGCTGCTGGGAAAGAAATTTTATATCCCGTTGCTGCGGTAATTGTTGGCGGACTTATGAGCTCTACTTTACTCGATATGATTGTAAGTCCTGTGGTTTTTTCATTGTATGGAGAGAAAGCCCTAAAGAAGTATTTTAAAAGTAAATCTGACAATCCTTTAAAAGATGATTTATGAAATATGGTTTCGTATCTACAAAAATAAAGTTTATGTAACTTATAAAATTTTATTTCGTAAACAATCTCTTATATATTTGCATAAACATATTAGAAGGCAATTTTAAATTCACTAATTTATTTCCTTGTATCAAAAATTTTAATATATCTAATTATGATTAACATTAAAAACGATTCTAATACACTAAGTTCAATTGATAAGAGAGAGAAGCTATCGAAAAAGGAATTTCTAAATGAATATGTATTTCGTGGTATACCAGTAGTGGTGATGGATGCTGCAAAAAATTGGAATGCAATGGGAAAGTTTACTCCTGATTTTTTCAAATTGAATTACGGACAATTAATAAAAAAAGTAAAAGGAGTAGATTATACTATAAGTGAGTTTATTGAATTGATGTTAAAGTCATCACCAGAAAATCCTGCACCTTATCCCTTTAATCTAAATGTAGAGAAATATTTTCCCGAATTGATGAAAGATATAATGCCACATTTACTTTATGGAAAGTCGGATCGTGTAAGCAATCCATTATTGCCCAAGTTTATGCTTAAAGGAACTGAAGTTTATGAATTGTTCTTTGGTGGAAATGGTTCCTTTTTTCCTACACTTCATATCGACGCTCTTTATTTACATACTCAAATCACACAAGTTTATGGAAGTAAAGAATTTATTTTATATGGTATTGAACAAAGCCAATTCATGTATCCAAGATCAGATAACAATAAATTATCGGAAGTAAATATCTTTAATCCTGACTATGAAAAACATCCACTTTTTAGAAATGCGAAACCCCTTAAAGTGACGGTTAATGAAGGAGAAACGATTTTTTTTCCAACAGGCTGGTGGCATGCAACTCAAATTCATGAACCATGTATTTCATTAGGTAGAATTCAATTAAATGCTGCAAACTGGAATGACTTTGTTTCCGATAACCATAAATTATGGAAAAAATATAATCCTAAAGTAGCACCATTGATGAATGCTTATGCAAAAATGTTAGGTTCGTTCTTAAATTTGCAAGAAAAATTTATGTGATAACCTCTTTTAAAATCGTTCTATTCTAATTAATAATTTTATAATATCAATAATCTATTTATGCAATTTGCTAAAAATATTTTAAAAAAAATTCTTGCCATTGACTCGCAATCCAATGTAAGTCCTATTAAAAAGGTTGTACATATTGGCTCGAAAAATCATGGTTATTTTTTACCTGAAAACTTCATTACTTCATCTTCCATTTGTTATTGTGTAGGCGCTGGTGAAGACATATCTTTCGATACAGAATTAGTTGTAAATTATAACTGTAATGTTGTTATATTAGATCCCGCTCCAGAGGGAATTCAACATTTCACTTTATTAACAGACAAAATTAATAATAATAAATCTTTGTCCATCGGGCATGATAATTCTTTATTCAAATATAGAATTTCCAAAGCGCAATTATCGAAAATTAAGTATATTGAAAAAGGTGTTTGGGATGCTAATACAGTAATTAAATTTTACGAACCCACCGTTGAAAATTATGCTTCCCATTCGATCAAATTATTTCATGAATCAGGGAAATTTATTGAAGTTCCTGTTGATCGTTTATCCAATATAATGAAATCACTCGGACATACCACGATTGACTTATTAAAACTAGAGATTGAAGGAGCGGAGTATACTGTAATTGAAACAATAGTTGAAGATCATCTTGATATTAAAGCAATTTTAGTGGAGTACGATGAAGTTTATCATTCGAAAGGTTTTCCCTATTTGTTTAGAATAAAAAAATCAACCGATTTACTTTTAAATAATGGTTATAAATTAGTTCATTCCACAAATCACTTTAAACGACTATTTATAAAAACTGAACTTTACAAAAATTACAAATAGTTTTTTACTATTTTGATTTCATGTAAAAAAACTCTTTTCAATTGATTCGTTTATCCTGCCCAGCCATCACGATCTAAGCTTCTATAATGAATTGCTTCTGCTAAATGTTCTGTTTTAATATCGGCGGAATTTACCAAATCGGCAATGGTACGAGAAACTTTAAGGATACGGTCATACGCCCTTGCGGATAATCCTAATCGATCCATCGCAGTTTTTAATAAGTGAGAACTTTCCTCTGATAATTTGCAATAAACATGTAACATTCGGGTTGTCATTTGAGCATTGCAAAATATTTCTGCATGTTCAATAAATCGTTCCTCTTGAATTGCACGTGCAAGAATTACTCGTTCACGAATAGAAGAACTCTTTTCAGATTTTCTTTCTTTAGATAATTCACTAAATGGAACTGGAACAACTTCCACATGCAAATCAATGCGATCTAATAGCGGTCCTGAAATTTTGTTGAGATATTTTTGTACGACACCTGGAACACAAACACAATCCTTATCGGGATGATTATAATATCCACAAGGACACGGATTCATACTTGCTACCAACATAAAACTTGCAGGATATTCAACCGAGAATCTCGCTCTTGAAATAGTTACTTTTCGATCTTCTAATGGTTGTCGCATCACCTCTAATACTGTTCGTTTAAATTCTGGTAATTCATCTAAAAATAAAACACCATTATGCGCTAATGAAATTTCTCCTGGCTGAGGAATTCCTCCACCACCAACCAATGCTACATCAGAAATGGTGTGATGCGGCGATCGAAATGGTCGAATAGTAATTAATCCATGATCGCGATTTATTTTTCCAGCAACAGAATGAATCTTTGTTGTTGCTAATGCTTCTTCAATTGTGAGTGGTGGAAGAATTGTTGGCAATCTTTTCGCAAGCATTGTTTTTCCTGCACCTGGCGGACCAATCAATATTACATTATGTCCACCTGATGCTGCAATTTCTAATGATCGCTTTATATTTTCTTGACCTTTAACATCTGAAAAATCAAATTCACCTTCTGTTTGCGAAATAGCAAAAGCTTCACGTAGATCTACAACAGTAAGTTCTACTTTTTTCTTGCCATCAAAAAAATCAACGACCTCTTGTAAATTTTCCATTCCATAAACTTCCAAGCCATCCACAACAGCGGCTTCCTTTGCATTCGCTTTAGGTAAAACAAAACCTTTAAATCCATCTGCTTTAGCTTGAATTGCGATTGGCAATGCGCCCTTTATTGGATGCAATGTTCCATCGAGCGAAAGCTCACCCATGATGAGAAACTCACTAAAATCTTTACACTTCAATTGATCCGAAGCGCCAAGAATACACATTGCGATCGGAAGATCATAAGCGGAACCCTCTTTGCGGATGTCGGCTGGCGCGAGATTAATCACCATTCTTCTACCAGGCCACCGAAAATTATTTACCTTAATAGCTGCCTCCACACGCTGCTGACTTTCCTTCACAGCATTATCTGGTAAGCCCGACATCATGGTCATAACTTTCCCTTTTCCTGAATGAACTTCGATGGTTACAGTGGTTGCATTTACTCCAATCACGGCACTGCCGTAGGCTTTCATTAGCATCTTCAAAATTTTTAACGGGAGCTAGAAAAACTACCCTTTGTGAATTGCAAAAGTATGAAATTTTTATATTCTAAAATTTAATCGTTAATAGCTCCAGCTTTGATAATTTCGCAAAGTGAATTGGCAACAAGAAATTATTGTTTTATCAGATCTGCAATTGATTCAACTATCAGCGATGGTTGCATCTTTAACAGAAAAATACAAACGTTTTTGTGTGTTAGATAGTCATGCATATCCTAAAAATTTTAATACGAATGGAAATGATTGTTATCGCTTATTGGCTGGATTTGGAAAACAAGAAGAATTAATTGTAGGCGAAAATCCGTTAATCGAGTTACAAATATTTCTAGATAAAAATAAAAGTAATTGGTGTTTCGGACATTTGAATTATGATTTAAAAAATGATATCGAACTGCGGTTAACATCGCATCACGAAGATCCAATTGGTTTTCCGATACTAAGTTTTTTTATTCCAGAAATTGTAATTGCGGTTAAAGAAAATATTCTTACACTTTGGTTTACTGAAAAGTCAAGGTCAGAATCAGTTCAAATAAAATTGACTCTTGATAAATATAATTTCAAGGAATCATCTTTTGATAAAAATATAAAGTCAGCAATTCAATTCGAAATTCCTGAAAGAGAAAAATATATTTTTACTATTCAGGAGATAAAAAATCATTTGCATCGTGGTGATATTTATGAATTAAATTACTGTGTTCCATTTATTGCAAAGAAGTGTAACATTGATCCACTAACTATTTGGAATGACTTATCTAGAAAATCTCCTGCGCCACTTTCCTGTTTTTATAGAATGGAAAATCGCTGGCTCATGAGCGCTAGTCCGGAAAGATTTATGCGTAAGGAAGGAGATAAAATAGTTAGTCAACCCATTAAAGGAACAGCTAGAAGATCGTCAGATCCTACAATTGATGAGCAATTAAAAGTAGAATTAATCAACAGTGAAAAAGAACGTGCAGAAAATGTAATGATTGTTGATCTTGTTAGAAACGATTTAAGTCGTATTGCAAAACGAGGAACAGTACATGTTGAAGAGTTATTTGGTTTGTATGAATTTCCACAAGTTTATCAATTAATTTCAACGATTTCAGCAGAAATAAAAGACAACATTTCCTTTACAGATATTTTGAAATCTTTATTCCCGATGGGATCAATGACAGGCGCTCCAAAAATTTCTGCGATGCAATTTGTCGAACAATTCGAATCATTTCAACGTGGATTATTTTCAGGGGCCGTTGGATATATTAGTCCGGAAAATAATTTTGATTTTAATGTGATCATACGAAGTATCTTTTACAATGAAGAAACAAAAACAGTGTTGATTCCAGCAGGAAGTGCGATAACAGACAAAAGCAATCCGGAGAGTGAATATGAAGAATGTTTGTTGAAAGCGAAAGCACTCTTGGAAAGAATTACCCCGTAGGGGCCACTATGTGGAAAATTAAAAATTAAGAATTACGAAAATTTAAGTGGAAAGAATTACTCCGTAGGGGCCACTATGTGGCGAATTAAGAAAATTTAAGAATAAACAATAATGATCTTACCAATCTTTAAAAAGAAATAAAATTACGAATGTCGTTAATAAAAAAAGTACAGCAGCATATTCATCAGCATCGATTGTTCAAGCAAGATGATAGGTTGTTGTTGGCAGTTAGTGGTGGATTGGATTCTATGTTGTTGCTAGAAATTTTACATCAACTTGGCTATAACATTACTGTTGCGCATTGTAATTTTAAATTGAGAGGAGTTGAGTCCGATACTGATGCAATATTTGTTGAAGAATATTGTACTAAAATAAAAGTTCCCGTTTATCAACATTCATTTCAAACGGATAAATATGCGATTGATAATAAAATTTCCATTCAGATGGCGGCGCGTGATTTACGTTATCAATGGTTTGATGAATTATGTGTGGCACACGGATATACTTCTATCGTAACAGCGCATCATGCAAATGATCATGCAGAAACAATTTTACTAAATCTTATTCGTGGAACTGGATTGTCAGGGTTAAAAGGAATCGCAGAAAGAAACGGAAATATTATTCGTCCGCTGTTACCATTTACACGTAAAGAATTAGATCAATATGCACTTTCGAAAAACTTAAAGTGGCGAGAAGATAGTAGTAACCAAAGTAAAGATTATCAACGCAATTTAATTCGGTTAGAAGTATTGCCAATCTTAAAACAAATCAATCCATCATTAGAAAAAACATTAATTGATTTCAGTAAAATTATGTTGGAGAGTTCCATTTTAATTGAAGAATTTATTGAGCATAAACTTCACGGGTTGATTTATGAAGAAATTAATTCTACGTTTCTAAAAACGGAAACTATTGCTGATCATGCTGCACTCAATAGTTTGTTGCATCCTTTTCTAAGCAAATTCCAGTTTAATGCAGATGTTATCGCTACAATTACTACCGCTATTCGAGAGAACCGCACAGGGAAAATCTTTTTCTCAAAGAATTTTCGGGTACTTATTGACCGAAATCAGATTATTATCACATCTTTACAGAACGTGAGCGAAGAACTAGATATAATTGTTGAAGAAGGAAATACCGTCATTTCCTTACCGGATGGATTGTTGCGCATGCAAATGATCGATCCTGATCTTCCAATCATGCTTCAAAATAAAGATCCAAAGACTGCTTACTTAGACGCTGGAATGTTAAATTATCCGTTGCTCTGTAGAAGATGGATCAAAGGAGACTATTTTTATCCTCTTGGATTAGAACATCGCCAGAAGTTAAGTGATTATTTTATAGATCATAAAGTACCTTTAACAACAAAAGAAATTAGCTGGGTATTGATGGCAGGAGAAGATATCGCATGGGTAATTGGTCAGCGTATCGATCAACGCTATCGCCTAACAGAGAAAACCGAGCAAGTATTAGCTTTAGAATGGAGACCACATGGAACCGACAATGCGCTTTGAGGAAAAACAATATTTAGGATTTAATTCCTATTCACTCGCCTTTAGAATGCTGTTGGCGATATTTTGCTTCATCGCCTTTTTCTACTCTGAAAACAGAATGCAAAATGCAGATATCTTATTTCTACTTGGAATTTTAATTTTATTGCTCAGCATCGTTTTACTTTTTGTAAAATACATTCACATCAGTGTTGATAACGAAAATTTAACATTGAGTGGAATGTGGAAAAATCAAGTGGTAATTGTTCCGTTGAAAGATATTCGTTCGGCAGAAAAAACAATTTATAATCGTTACCACCTCAATTATCCCGCCTTTAAAGTAAATGACACTAAGCGTGTGAAATTTTATACCAATGGTAGAGATGCTGTAAAAATTATTTTAGCGAGTGGAAAAGAACTTTTAGTAGGGACAAGTCGTGCTGATGAATTATTTCGTGCTTTAAAGGACACTTCGAATAGCTGATGGTTGATTGATTTTCCTATTTTTGCGACCCGAACATTTTAAAAATCAGCATACCCATGGAAAGAGGACCGATATCCCAATTTATAGAGAAACATTACCTTCATTTTAATGCTGCTGCATTGGTGGATGCCGCTAAAGGCTATGAAACACATCTGCTGGAGGGTGGTAAAATGATGGTTACGTTGGCTGGTGCGATGAGTACTGCCGAGCTAGGAATTTCTTTTGCAGAGATGATCCGGCAAGGTAAAGTAGATATTATTTCATGTACAGGCGCTAATCTAGAAGAAGACATCATGAATTTGGTGGCGCATTCGCATTACAAACGCGTTCCTAACTACCGTGATTTGAGCCCGCAGGATGAATGGGATTTGTTGGAAGGAGGCTTTAACCGCGTTACCGATACTTGCATCCCAGAAGAAGAAGCTTTTCGTAGGATTCAGAAGCATATCTTCAAGCAATGGAAAAATGCAGAAGTTGCTGGCGAACGCTTTTTCCCTCACGAATACATGTACAAGATGCTTCTTTCAAAAGAGATGGAGCAATATTATGAGATCGATCCAAAAAATTCGTGGATGATTGCTGCCGCTGAACGTAACATTCCGATCATCGTTCCAGGTTGGGAAGATTCAACGATGGGAAATATTTTCGCTTCGTATTGCATCAAAGGCGAACTTCAACCATCGACCATGAAAAGCGGAATCGAATACATGATGTGGCTTTCAAACTGGTATATCAATAATTCAGAGGGCAAAGGAGTAGGTTTCTTCCAGATTGGTGGCGGTATCGCTGGTGATTTTCCAATTTGTGTAGTGCCAATGCTTTATCAGGATATGGAGATGGAAAAGATTCCTTTCTGGAGTTATTTCTGCCAGATTTCTGATTCAACAACGAGCTACGGTTCATATTCTGGAGCAATTCCAAACGAAAAAATTACGTGGGGAAAACTTGACATTCATACTCCCAAATTTATCATCGAGTCGGATGCAAGTATTGTTGCGCCTTTAGTATTCGCATGGATATTAAAGATGTAATTTCTGTGTAAACAAAATTTCGAAAATAGATAGCATCTAGTTTTACATTATTTTTACCAATCAACAATCAATCTGCGAGGCGTGTCCGACTGCTTAGTTATCATCCCCACTTACAACGAGAAAGAAAACATCGGCAAAATGTTGCGCACGGTGATGAACTTGCCTCATCCTTTTCATTTGCTTGTTGTTGATGATAATTCTCAAGATGGTACTGCTGAAATTGTAATTAGTTTGCAAGCAGAATATCCTGATCGCATTTTCATGGAACAACGTGCAGGAAAACTAGGACTAGGAACAGCATATATTCACGGTTTCCGTTGGGGATTACAAACAAAGTACAATTATATTTTTGAGATGGATGCCGACTTCTCACATAATCCCGATGATCTTGTTAGGTTGCTCAACGCTTGCGTAATTGGTGGTGCAGATATGAGTATTGGCTCGCGTTATATCACAGGAGTAAATGTGGTGAACTGGCCTATGGGAAGAGTGATGATGTCGTACTTTGCGTCGATGTACGTTCGTATCGTAACGGGTATGGATATACGAGATACCACAGCAGGATTTGTTTGCTACAAGCGAAAAGTTTTAGAAACATTAGACTTCGATAAAATTCGTTTCACTGGTTATGCATTTCAAATAGAAATGAAATTCGCATCATGGAAACTAGGTTTCAAAATAAAAGAAGTTCCGATCATTTTTACAGATCGTAGCGAAGGTCAATCGAAGATGAGCGGTGGAATTTTTAAAGAAGCTATCTTTGGTGTGATTAGTATGAAAGTGAAAGGATGGTATTCTTCTTATAAGAAAAATTAATTTTTATTATTGATGTAAGTTATTTTTTTATCTAATGGCAATAAAGAGTTGTTCATTTTTTTGTGCAATCCGTTTTGGAACGAGACAATTACTTTAACTATTTTTAATTTGCTTCCTACGATTTTTATTTGTGAGTTTAATAATTAATCGTTATCCAATTTTATTTTGTCACTTTCTTTTGGTGTGCAAAAGAAAGTAACCTAGGAAATGCACATTTTCTTTCACTGATTTTTTAATTTCGGCTATCGAATATAATTTTATGAGTGTATAATTAATCGTTATCCAAATTTGTTCTGTCACTTTCTTTTGGTGTGCAAAAGAAAGTAACCTAGGAAATGCACATTTTCTTTCACTGATTTTTTAATTTCGGCTATCGAATATAATTTTATG
>JBBRAW010000029.1:0-33579 GCA_038206385.1 Bacteroidia bacterium
ATTATTTCTTTTACTTGAGATACAAACAAACATTGTTTTAATACTACTTGTTTTGCAATCGTCATTTTTGTGTCTTCAAAACTTTTAGTTTTTATTGTTTGCTTTAATTCATTAAAATCATTTTGCGATAATGGAACTGGACAACCGTAAGGACCATTATATCCAGGCAAATAAGCTGGTGGAGGTGGAACGGGCTGTTCATGTTGATGAATGTTATTTGTACTTGTAGTAGTTGTTGTAGTTTGAGTTGTAGTAGTTGTTGAATTTGAATTTGAGTCATCAATACCTGACATATTTATATTAACATTTCCTTCCTTTTCACCAACATTGACTCCCATATTAAAATTAATATCATCAGGATTTGTTTGCCCCCCCTTTACAATAGTAGTTGTTGTAGTTTTATGTGTAACAGTTCCAGAAATTAAAGGCTCTTCGGATTGTTTATTCGTATATTCACTTTCGATTTGTGTAATAGAAGTGGCAAGAGCATCTGCAATAGGTACTACACTTACAAAACGTAAAACATATTCTCCTTTCGAATTTTTCTTTATTGAATATGTTGATTCATTTCCAATCTGAACTGCGAGATTAAAATTCTTTTCTCCAAATTCTTTGTTATCAAAAATCACTTTCAGTTTATAATATTCTGCATTTAATCCGGTAATTTTTACATTTGTTTCAGATCGATCATTTTGCCTAATACCATTTAAAATTGCAGTAAATTTTTCGCCATTTTCAGTAAACAATACCGCATTTGCTGTTTGCGCCCAAATTTGACAAGAACAGAAAGATGTGATGATTATGAGCAATATTTTTTTCATTAAATGAGATATTTGGGAGTTATAAATTTTGCCTTTCCAGAGTTTAACATTAACATTTACAAAAGTAATACTTTCTTTCATTTATTATTATTCGCTAATTCAGGATGATCTTATCTATTTTTGCAAACGAATTACATGAAAAAGATACTATTACTTGGAGCAGGAAGGTCATCAGGAGCTTTGATCAAATATTTACTTGAAAACGCTAGTGCTGATAATTATATTTTAAGGGTTGGAGATCGATCTCTTGAATCTGCAAAGGACAAAACAGGTAATCATCCTAAAGCACAGCCATTTAGCTTTAATGTTGAAAATACAGAACAACGTGAAAAGGAAATTGGTGAAGCTGATATCATCATTTCTCTTCTCCCTCCTACGCTTCATATTTTAGCGGCTACAGATTGTTTGAAATTTAAGAAAAATCTCGTGACCGCTAGTTACGTTTCTCCTGAATTACTGGCAATGGATGAAGATGTAAAAAAGCTTGGATTACTTTTTTTGAATGAATGTGGATTGGATCCCGGCATTGATCATATGTCAGCAGTTGAAATTATTCATCGTTTAAAACAACAAGGTGCAGAAATAAAATCATTCAAATCTTATACAGGAGGATTAATTACTCCTGAATCAAATGATAATCCATGGGGTTATAAATTTACTTGGAATCCACGCAATGTAATTGTTGCAGGACAAAGCACAGCAAGTTATATTATGAATGGAAAGTATCGTTACATTCCATACAACAGATTATTTAGTGAAATAACACGAATTGAAATTGATGGATATGGCAAATACGATGGATATGCAAATCGTGATTCTCTAGCATATAGAAAACATTACGGAATAGAAAATATTCCAACAATAATTCGTGGCACATTAAGAAACGAAGGTTATTGCAGTGCTTGGCAAGTTTTTGTTACACTTGGTATTACTGATGACACATTTGATGTTGCCGATTTAGAAAATTTAACTTACTCACAGTTTGTTGAAGCTTTTATTCCTACTTCCATTTTTGGTTCAACATTAGAAGAAAGAATATCTCGATTATGCAATATTGATCCTGATGGTCCAGCGATGGAAAAAATTCGATTTACGGGAATATTAGATGACAAAAAAATAGGATTAAAAAAAGCTACTCCTGCACAAATACTTCAACATTTACTTGAGCAAAAATGGGTTTTAAAAGCAAACGATAAAGACATGATTCTAATGCAACATCAATTTGAATTTTCTATTGATGGACAAGCAAAAATTTTATCCTCATCATTAGTTGTAAATGGTGATGATAATGTACAAACTGCGATGGCAAAAACCGTTGGCTTGCCTCTTGGCATTGCTTCTCGATTAATCCTTAATGGTACTATCAAATTATGTGGAATTCATATTCCTGTTTTAGAAGAAATTTACAATCCAATATTAAAAGAATTAACGAACATGGGAATTCGATTTGTGGAAACGGAAAAAAATATTAGTTGAGATATTAATTTCCAAAAATGGAAATCAATATTTAATACTAACTTAAAACGCAGGATAAAACTCCTTTGTTAATTCTTTGTAAGCTTCAGTAAAAGTAGTGTCGGATTCACGTAAAATAATATCATTCTCTTTTAATACTTCGTCAATTCTACTGAACTCCATCAGTACACGTTTTGCGGGTTTTCCGATGATAGTATGCACGTGAGTTATCCGATTACAAAACAATCCATCTTGTTCTGCTTTTTCTCTGAAGATTACTCCTTCTTTTGAAGGCAAGATCACACAAAATTTTCCTGAAGACGTAAGTAAACGAATAATTCCTTGCAATAATTCTTCATATGATAAAGACGCAGAAGCTTGTCGCGCTCTATTTCTTGCTTCGTCAGAAGGAGCAAATGAATCAATAAAATATGGAGGGTTACTAACGATGAGATCAAACTTACTATGTGGTTGAAAATCTTGAAGAGATGCGTGAATTACCCTCAAGCGATTTGACCAAGGAGAAGTATTTACATTTACCAAAGCTTGCATGAAAGCATCGTTGTCGATATCAATCGCATCGATCTGTGCATCGTATTTCTGGGCCATCATCAATGCAATTAAACCTGTACCAGTGCCAATGTCTAAAATGTGCTCCGCTTTTTCTAAACTTATCCATGCACCAAGTAAAACTCCATCAGTGCCTACTTTCATTGCACACTTATCCTGAAGGATAGTAAATCGTTTAAAATGAAAAACAGATGCGGGCATATATGGTTTGTAAGTCAAATATAATAAAAGATAATTCAATTGAGATTTTGACATTTATTTGGTCTTAAAACTGAATGTCAATTAGGTCAAAATGTTCCCAGAAATCTTTAATTACTTAAAAAAATATACTTTTTTGAGAAATTATAAAACTTTTAAAATTGATTTTCAATATATTACATATTTATTTAGTACTATGTATTGCATAGTACCTTTTAATATTCTTATGTTTGCAAAGTCAAAAAATAAGTAGGGGTAAAATTGATCGAATAATTCAAATGATAGCTACATTTCGAATAATGAAAATCAACGGATGGCGTAAGTGCTAGCAAAACAAAATTCACCTTTATTAAAACAACTCGAAAAAATGAGCAATCTAGAAAACACCCAATTACAAATGAGGAAAGGGGTGTTAGAGTTTTGTATCCTTAGTATCATTTCAAAAGGAGAAGTTTATCCTTCTGATATCATTGCGAAAATGAAGGAAGCAAAGCTTATTGTAGTGGAAGGTACCTTATATCCATTACTTACACGCCTCAAAAATCAAGGTCTACTCTCTTACACATGGAAAGAGTCATTATCCGGACCACCACGTAAATATTATGTACTTACACCATTAGGTGAACAATTTCAAAAAGAACTCAGCACAACCTGGCAAGAATTGGTGAATGCTGTTAATACAACAACTCTTAATCCTAATCACAATGAATAAGACAGTCACCGTAAATATTGGAGGAATGGTTTTCCATATAGAAGAACAAGCCTACGACAAATTAAAAAAATATCTAGAAGCTATACGCGGATATTTTACTACTTCAGATGGAAGAGATGAAATCATACAAGACATCGAATCGCGAATAGCTGAAATGTTTACTGAACGAATTGGAAGTAATCGTCAAGTTGTGATCGAAGCAGATGTTGAATTTGTTATTGACACAATGGGTCGTCCAGAACAAGTAGCAGGCGAATCAGACGATGATAAATCAAACTCATCAACGAATTATAATCAATCGTATCAAAATAATTCATCTAATACGCATAGGAGATTATATCGTGATCCAGATGAAAAAGTTGTTGGTGGCGTTTGTAGTGGTATAAGTTATTATATCGGTATTGATCCCATTTGGATGCGATTAGCTTTTGCCATTGCATTCTTCGTTTATGGGTCTGGATTTTTACTTTACATATTGTTAATGATTATCATTCCTAAGGCAAAAACAACTGCTGAAAAATTAGAAATGAAAGGACAAGCTGTAAATATTGATAATATCAAAAAAACTATTCAAGATGAAGTTGATGATATTAAAAATCGATTACAAGGTAATAATGGTAAACTTAATTTTAGTCGTAGTACAGGCAAAATTTCGAAATTTATTGAGGCATTGGGAGAAATATTTATAGGTGGGATTAAAATAGTTGTAAAGGTTATTGGTGGCTTCTTGATGGTACTATTTACAGTATTATTAATTGGACTTTTTGTTAGTGTCTTAGCTTTAACAGGCGCTATAGGTAATGCACACATGCCAGTATTTATGACAGAAAGTTTCCTGAGCGATTGGCAATTAACATTAGGAATTATTGCAATGATACTTGTATTAGGAATTCCAATCATTGCTTTGATATATAGTTTAGCAAGATCGTTATTCAAGCTAAAAACGGAGCATCGTGTATTAAATTATTCTGCGAAAATTCTTTGGACAGCCGGAGTGATTATAGCTGTTTGGCTTGCAATATCGATTTCCAATAATTTCAGAAAAAGAGAACAACAACGTGTAGATATTCCGCTTGCACAACCTGCTAACAATACACTTTATCTCGATTTAATAAAAGATGAGAGCAATAATAATTACAGTTTCGATAGCAATAATGATATAAATATTAGTGACATTTTCTCTACAATTAATCACGATGATACATTTAAAATCAGTAATGTAAATTTGGATGTGATGCGAGCTGATGGTGACAAATTCGAACTTGTAAAAATAATCTCGGCTAATGGTGCAGATCGCAAAGAAGCAGAATCGAATTTAAGAAACATTGATTATGACTTATTGCAAGAAGATTCTGTATTGAAATTTGGAAAAGGATTTAATATCGCAAAGGGGATGCAATTTAGAAATCAAAAAATTAAACTTATTTTAAAAGTTCCTGTTGGTAAGAGCGTACACTTTAATCATGAAATGGATGATATAATTTATGATATCAAAAATGTAACGAATACTTATGATGGAGATATGATTGATAAAACATGGACCATGACGGAAAATGGATTAAAGTGTATCGGTTGCATTTTAGAAGAATCAACCAATGAGAAAAAGCATACGCGTGTTCGTGTTAATGGAAAAGATATTGATATTAACTCAAACGAAGACGATAAAGACACTATTGACTGGGACAACAAGGATGTGAAAATTCATATCAATGGTCAGGGTGTAGTTATTGATGCTAAAGATAAATAACTAATATTGAATATAGCGAATTAAACTATGATACTACATTTTATCATTGAATGAATTCGAATCAATTTTTAATAATGCAGATTTATCATAATAACAACATTAACTTTAAGGTGTTGAATTAAGTTTGCATCATTAAGAATGTTTAATGCCACATAAAAAGACGTAAAAAAAATTCCTATTTGTTTCGCAAAATTTTAATTTGGATTGTGTAACTTATTAAATAGTACGGACGTCTTACTCTAAAATCTACTATTATTCACATTAAAAATTCCATTATCATGTGGACTGAAATACTATTGTCAAATAAATATTAAAAACACAATCTTTTAAAATGAAAAACACCTTCACTTACAAAGCGCTAAGTAACATGGTTACTGTAGTGATCACAGTTGTTGGAATGATGACATTCTCTTCAACAGCCAAAGCACAATCGAATGATATTAGTGCTGAAACACGAATTGATGTAGAAAATTTAAATAAACAATTTGAAGATAACATCAAGAACAAAGATTTTGCTAGCATTATTGATTTGTATGCTGATGATGCATCAATTGTACTTCCTGGCGGCAAAAAAGTTCAAGGAAGAAAAGCGATTGCAGAATATTGGTATACGCTTTCATCAACTACGAATTTAAAATCGGAGATTATGGATTTAGGTGGAAGTGGTAAAATTGTTTATCAATTGGGAAAGTGGACAATCACCACAGTAAAAGATGGTTTAGAAAAAACTATTTCAACTGATATTGTTCTCGTGTGGAAACGACAACAGGATTATAGCTATAAAATTAAATTAAGCAGTTTAAATAATCCATTAGCAATTAATCAAACAAAAGGGGAGCAATATGAAGCAGTAAAACCCTAATAAATAAAACGATATTCTTGTCAGGTTTGGTTGAAGGTCACTTGTAACGAGTGGCCTTCGCCATTTATAATAAAATGTGAAGGATTATTTAAATACTGTATCAGAAATTCCCTTATTGATAATATAATTTACGAGTTTAACTATGATTCGTCCCTTTTTAGGTTCTTTACTTGAATTCGAAGAAGGGCTAGCAGTTGAGTTGATATCTGCGGAAACTGCTTTGGGAATTTTAAATTTTTTAACATCAACAGTGAAAATAATTTGATCTGGTAATCCAACATCACTATTTTTACTATAACTATATTCTATTAAAATAGTTCCATTTGTTTTTGTTGTGAGTTGCGCTTTTAAAATTAGCTCATTTGAGATATCAACCCAGATTTTTGCAAGGACTAAGTCACTAGTATCTTGGTTTGGAATTACATTTAAAATTATAGTTGGTTTAGAATTAATAATTTCATTTCCACTTGCGAAAGCTTGATAACTTTTTTCATCAGCAAGCAATGAATATAGGTTTTCAAAATTTTGTTTGGGTAAGATAGCAATACCTTTTGATTGGAGATGAAATTTATCTGGTTGTTTAAAATAAATAATTGCTTTTTGCGGCAAAATTTTCAAAAAAGAAATCCTGGCATCTATTACGGCGTCCGCTTGATAATCTTTTATCAATTTAAACTTTTTGTTTATTTTCGATATAATCGCAATTGGGTCATATGCACTTTGTGAATACGAAACAGAAATAGAAATAAATAGCAAGCACGAAACTAAAATTATTTTTTTCATTAGCTTAATATATCTTTTCTTTTAAATGCGATAAGGGTAATTGATAGGAAAACACAAATATGTGCTATCAAGATTAACATTGAGTTTCTAATTAATTCCATAGGAAGTGGGTTTTCAAAAAAATTACGCCAGACAACCATATGAGTTGTGAAAAGGAAAGGTTTTATTTTATCAAAAAACGGAATTTCCATTGTCCCGATAATTGTAAATAAAATTATTACAGCCATTGTAGAAATGATTGGTCCTATAGAATTATCTGCAAAACAAGAGAGCGCTAAAGAAAATGCAGCTACGACAGTTAAGCTTAGAAATGCAATTCCAAATGCACAAAAAAATCGCCATAAGGTATCATTTCCTTGAATTATAATAAGCTCTTCGCTCTTAAGAACAATTAAATCTCCAGGTCCAAAAATCCAGAGTCCTAAACCAAGAGAAATCAGTCCCAAAAAAAGGAGCAACGCAAAAGTATATGCGGCTCCTGCAAAAAATTTTGACATCACAATTGAATACCTGCTGATAGGACGTGTTGCGATAAGTCGTATCGTGCCCATTGCAGCCTCGCCACTTAACATATCACCAGTTACAAGTGCGACAAGAAGTGGAATTTGAATAATTAATGTTTGGAGAATAATAAAGCACACGAGATTTCCATTTACTATATTTCCTTGAAGGGAAAAAGCTGATTGTATTGGGGCTGTTATGAAACTTATATAATTTAAACCATCGAGGTACATCGCGAGATGGATAAGTGCTACAATTACGGCAATCGCAATAAAGCCAATGTAGCTTCTTGGCCTAGCGGCAATTTTTAATAATTCGCATTTAAAGAGTAGATACATCATTAAAATGAAGTTGTAAATTAACGCCTCAATTATGCACAAAAATACATGAATAGAAGTTGAATTATGGACTGATAACAGATAAATTCAAGGAAAGTTAACGATGATAGTAATTCACATCTAATTATGGATAAACAAGTGGAAAGCGTTAGAAATTTAGGAAATGATGTGCTATCTTAGCGTTTAGAAAATTAATTGACATGAAAAAGCTAGCACCAATTTTAAAGAACAAGTATTTATTTACTAGTATTTTCTTTTTGATATGGCTAATTTTCTTTGATCGTAATGATATTTACTCGCAGCTTACCTATCGCAAGGAGCTCAAAAAACTAGAATTAGATAAAGAATATTATCTAAAAGAAATCGAACAAAATAAACTCGACATGAAAGAACTTATGTCGGATCCGGCGCATTTAGAAAAATATGCTAGGGAACATTATATGATGAAGAAAGACAGTGAAGAAATATTTTTAATAATTCAGGATTCAGTTGAGAAAAAGAAAGAGTTTAAAGAGTAACGATTTACTTTGCAATTACGCTCCTGTATATTCTCCAAAAACATTACGCATCGTATCAGATATTTCTCCAAGAGTTGCATAAGCTTCCACTGCTGATAATATATGTGGCATTACATTAGAACCATCTCGCGCAGCTTTTTCTAGATCAGCTAAATAATGTTGAACATCTGAATTATTTCTTTCCGATTTTACTTTATTTATTTTATCTGTTTGAACTGTTCGGATGCTATCATCAACAATAAATAAATCTTCGAATGGTGGTTCTTCCATAGGAAATTTATTTACTCCAACAATTATTTTATCACCTGATTCAATATCGCGTTGATATTGATACGCTGATTGTGCGATTTCACGTTGAATATATCCAGCTTCAATAGCACTAACGGCACCACCCATTTCATCAATACGGTGAATATATTCCCAAGCTTTTTGTTCCACTTCATTCGTTAATGCTTCAACATAAAAACTGCCTCCCAATGGATCAACAGTCATTGGAACTCCACTTTCGTATGCGATTACTTGTTGTGTTCGTAATGCTAACCTTGCTGCGTCAGCGGTAGGTAAGGCGAGCGCTTCATCAAATCCATTTGTATGTAACGATTGCGTACCACCCATTACAGCAGCTAATGCTTGAATAGTTACTCTTACAATATTATTTTGAGGTTGTTGTGCTGTTAATGTAGAGCCTCCTGTTTGTGTATGAAATCGAAGCATTTGTGCTCGAAGATCGGTGGCTCCTAATTCTTTAGTAATGCTTGCCCACATTCTTCTTGCAGCACGAAATTTAGCAACTTCTTCAAATAAATTATTATGTGCATTAAAGAAAAATGACATACGTTTTGCAAAAACATTGATATCTAATCCTGCATCAATAGCAGCTTTCAAATATGCTTTTCCATCTGCCAAAGTAAACGCTAATTCCTGTACTGCATTTGCACCGGCTTCACGAATATGATATCCAGAAACAGAAATAGTATTCCACTTGGGAACTTCCTTAGCACAGTAAGCAAAAATATCAGTAATGATACGCATACTTGGTTTAGGAGGATAGATATAGGTTCCTCTCGCAGCATATTCTTTTAAAATATCGTTTTGAATAGTGCCTGAAATATTTTTCAAATCAGCACCTTGCTTTTTTGCAAGAGCTATATACATACATAACAATGTCGATGCTGATGCATTAATAGTCATTGAAGTTGTAATTTTCTCCAATTGAATTCCATCAAATAATATTTCCATATCACGTAACGAATCAATTGCTACTCCTGCCTTACCTACTTCGCCTTCCGATAATGCATGATCAGAATCATAACCAATTTGTGTTGGCAAATCAAATGCAACTGATAATCCCGTAGTTCCTTGGTTGAGTAAATAATGATACCGTTTATTACTTTCTTCAGCTGTTGAAAATCCTGCATACTGACGCATGGTCCATAATTTACCACGATACATATCTGGTTGAATACCTCGAGTGAATGGGTATTCTCCAGCATCTTCATTTAGTGATGAAGCATCTTTGTAAATACGATTCACTTCTATTCCAGAATCATTGTTATGTGCAGATTTTTTATCTTCTATCATTAAATTTATTTTGAAAATTAACCGAATAATTGTGCAACTTCTGCTTTCAGGATAATAAGTGCTCTTTGAGTTGGAAAATCTTCTTTCTCTAACATCGCATCGAATATTTTTTTGCTCAACTCATACGCTTGTGCATTCGGATCAAGTGAAGCAGCGCTGAAATTAATCAATCGTGCAATATCTTCTTTTGCATTTCTAACTACAGTCCAGATGGCTGGAGATACATAAATTTGTTGCGCAAAATTATGTTCAAATTCTGTTCGAACTACTTCTAATAAATTAGCTTGAAATTCTTGTACAGTTGTTCCTGGATGATAATTATTAACCAGCATTACATTGGGTGAAATGCGCTCCAAATAAATTGCTAATCGTTCGTACGCTTGTAATCGCAAAGGGATAAGATCTTTTTGCAAAGAAATCTTTGTTTCGATTAGTTTAAGATTTTGTTCTCTTTCTAAGAATTTTTTGATAAGCGTCCATGCGGTAAAAAAAACCAGCAAAGAAGGGGCTAAATACACTAAGAAATCGATAATGCCTTTTGGTAATTCCATAATATTGTTGAGAGGTTCCAAATATCGGAAAAACATAGGAGAAGAGGTAAATGAGCTAATAATCGAATAATTAGTCATTTAATCAAAAGAAACGGATGAAACCTCTTAAATAGAAGACTTTTACTTCAACAAAAATGAATTGTAAAGTAAATAGAATCCAATTTGAAAGGCATTTTTTGATAGTTTTGCGGTGCTTGAAAAAGGCTTAACGCCAATATGAATCATCTCTCTACCCGCATTAACGATTTAAAAGAATCGGCAACAATTGCAATGGCTCGTCTTAGTCGTGAATTACAGGAACAAGGTCATGATATAATTAGTTTATCATTAGGTGAGCCCGACTTTGTGACTCCAGATAATATCTGCGATGCAGCAAAAAAAGCAATTGATGATGGTTTTACATTTTATCCTCCTATTGCTGGTTTTAGAGATTTACGAATTGCAATAAGTGAAAAGTTTAAACGAGAAAACAATTTAGATTTTTCTCCTGATCAAATAATTGTATCTACAGGTGCAAAGCAGAGTATTGCAAACGTTGTGCTTAGCTTAATTAATCCTGGTGATGAAGTTATTGTTCCTGCACCATATTGGGTGAGTTATTCGCAAATAATAAAACTTGCTGGAGGAATTCCGATATATATAACAACATCTGTTGATAATGATTTCAAACCTTTTCCTGAGCAGATAAAAACAGCGATTACATCTAAAACAAAGTTGTTTATTTTTTCATCACCATGTAATCCAACGGGATCCATGTTTTCGAAGGAGGAATTGAAAAATATTGCTGATGTTATTCATCCGCATCCACAAATTTTTATTCTTTCAGATGAAATATATGAGCATATTCGTTTTGAAGCTAAGCATGAAAGTATTGCGCAGTTCGATTTTATAAAAGAGCGTGTAATCATTGTGAATGGAGTGTCGAAAGGATATGCAATGACTGGTTGGAGGATTGGTTATATTGGCGCTTCCTTAGAAATTGCAAAGGCTTGTGATAAGATGCAAGGACAGTTTACTTCTGGTGCATGTTCTATTGCACAAAAAGCTGCGCTAGAAGCGGTGAGCAGCGAATGGGATCAGTACGATTTTATGCGTGAATCATTTTTACGCCGACGAGATTTAGTATTAGGATTGATGAAAGATATTCCAGGGATAAAATACAATATTCCGAAAGGTGCTTTTTATGTTTTTCCTGATGTTTCCTCCTATTTTGGAAAAAGTAATGAAGAGGATAAAATAAATAATGCAACGGATCTTTGTATGTATCTACTAAAAGATGCGAAAGTTTCGATTGTTACTGGAGAAGCTTTTGGCGATAATAATTGTGTGAGATTATCGTATGCGACATCGGATGAATTATTGATTGAATCGATGAAGCGAATTAAAGAATCATTAGCAAAATTAAAATAAGCTCGAAACACTTGAAATTGGTTGAACCCTAACAGAATTATATTTTTTGATCTGTCATTTTTAATATTAACTCTCAATGATGCATTATCGTCAAGCTAATTCATTTTTGTTAAATTTGTACTCCTAATTAATGGCTTTGAGCAAATTCACATCAATTCAAGAAATATTCGACGCATTTAACCATCTTAAAGTGATGGTAATAGGCGATGTAATGCTAGATGCATATCTATGGGGTAAAGTTGATCGAATTTCCCCCGAGGCACCTGTACCCATTGTAGCAATACAAAAGAGAGAAAGTCGTTTAGGAGGAGCTGCGAATGTTGCGATTAATATTCGTGCTATGGGAGCAACTCCAATTCTATGTTCAGTGGTTGGTGATGACCGCAATGGTGAGGAGTTAAAAACTTTGATGCTCGACATTGGTATGGACAGCGTAGGTATTGTAAGTTCATCCGAAAGAGTTACAACAGTAAAAACAAGAGTTATTGGCAACAATCACCAGCTTTTGCGCGTTGATGATGAAGTAATTCATGATTTATCAGCACTCGAAAATGCTGAATTAATAAAAATGATTTTAAAATTAATTGAATCTGCAAAACCCAATGTTGTAATTTTTGAAGATTATGACAAAGGCGTTTTAGGCGAAGAGTTAATTTCAAAAATAGTTTCGGTTTGCAATAACAAAGGAATACCAACAGCTGTTGATCCTAAGAAGAAAAATTTCTTATCCTATAAAAATGTTAGTTTATTTAAGCCCAACTTACACGAATTAAAAACAGGATTAAAAATCGAGGTTGAAAAACCATTTGCAAAAAATATTGAAGAAAGTACTCGCCAATTCAGAATAGATCACAACATAAAAACATTGATGGTAACTTTATCGGAAGCGGGAGTATTTTATTGTGAAGGAAATAAAAGTGAAGTAATACCAGCGCATATTAGAAATATTTCTGATGTATCTGGAGCTGGAGATACCGTTATAAGTGTTGCATCATTATGTTTAGCACTTAACTTATCATCGGCAATGACAGCTGCATTAGCAAATCTTGCTGGAGGATTGGTTTGCGAAAAAGTTGGAGTTGTTCCTATCGACAAACAACAATTATTAGAAGAAGCGAAGCAGATTAAACTATGACGGTAATCCCTCAACGGTATAAAGGAACAAGTAAACGTGAACGTGTTGAAGAAATGTTTAACAGCATTGCTCCACGATATGATTTGCTCAACCGTGTTTTATCAGGAGGTATAGATCGTTCATGGAGAAAAAAAGCAATAGATCAATTAAAAAATCTTCAGCCAAAAAGAATTCTTGATATTGCAACTGGCACAGCAGATCTTGCGTTAGAATGTGTTAGATTATCACCATCAGAAATTATTGGCCTTGATATTTCTAATAATATGTTGGAAATTGGTCGAGAAAAAATTAAACAACGTAATCTTCAAAATATAATTCGGTTAGATCAAGGCGATTCAGAAAACTTACCTTACAATGATAATTATTTTGATGCAATAACTGTTGCATTTGGAGTTCGCAACTTCGAACATTTGGAGATTGGATTATCAGAAATGTATCGAGTTTTAAAACCTGAAGGAAAAGTTGTGATATTAGAATTCTCTCAACCACCATCATTCCCAATTAAACAAATCTATTCTTGCTATTCAAAATATATCTTACCTTTAGTAGGTCAATTGATTTCAAAAGAACGATCTGCTTACGAATATTTGCCTGAATCAGTGAGAGCATTTCCTTATGGAGATCAATTTTTAGAAGTTCTTACAAAAGTAAACTTTAAGGATACGAAATGCCTTCCACAAACGTTTGGGATTGCAAGTATTTATACCGCGAGAAAATAATGAACCAACGTATTTCAATCATTTATTTTACAGTTTTATTTCTACTGTTTTCCTTAACAGGATTTCAAAGTTGTTATGCACAACAAATGAAAGTTAAGAATCTCGAGAAATATGATAATCAACTTATGCATTTTGGTTTTCTTTTAGGCATTAACAATACAGATTTCAAAGTAACACGTTCAAGTGAATTATACAAATCCGATAGTGCTTTGATAGTAGAACCTGATGGTTTAACTGGATTTAACTTAGGTATCGTTTCCGACTTACAACTCTCCAATCATTTTGACTTACGCTTCGTTCCAGATCTAGCTTTTTCTCAACGCAATTTAAATTATCAAATTATAAATCCTGGCAAAGCTCCTATTAAAGTAATAAAAAAGATAGAGTCTACATTCATCGAATTTCCTTTAGAAATAAAATTTAAATCAAACCGCATTAACAATTATCGCATTTATGTTTCTAGTGGATTCAAATATATGATTGACTTAGTTTCTCAAGCTAAGGTTGAAAATAATGAGCAACTAGTTAAATTAAAGAAAAAAGATTATGGATATTTTATTGGCTTCGGATTTGATTTCTATATGCCTCTTTTTAAGTTTTCACCGGAGATAAAAATGTTTCAAGGAATACCAAACGTATTACAAAATGATCAAGCGATTTATACTACATCATTATCGTCATTGAAGTCGCGAGTTTTCACTGTATCACTTTTATTCGAATAAATGCTGCAACGTGTAGAGCTTTTGTTGCTGCCTGAACAAGCGGCCCTTGAGCAACAATTTCCAAATTATATTGCACATTATCTTCAATGTCGTTCTGATGAAATAAAGGGATTCAGGTTAGTAAAACGATCTATTGATGCGCGTTCTCGAGATGTAAAAATTCGTTTGTTTTTTGATGTCGCAACGAATGAATCTTTACCACCTGAAATTAAAGAAACTCGTCAGTATCAGAACGTAAATAATGCAACGCCAATTTTAATTGTAGGATTTGGCCCTGCAGGTATGTTTGCCGCATTACGTTTAATTGAATTAGGGTATAAACCAATTGTGATTGAACGAGGAAAAGATGTACGAAGCAGAAGAAGAGATCTTGCAGTTATTAATCGTGAAGGAATAATTAATGAGGATTCAAATTATTGTTTTGGTGAAGGTGGTGCAGGAACTTATTCCGATGGAAAATTATACACACGTGCAGATAAGAGAGGAAATGTTCAGAGAGTACTTCATAGTTTTGTAGAGTTTGGTGCGAACGAAGAAATATTAATTGATGCTCATCCACATATTGGAACTAATAAATTACCAGGAATAGTTTCTGCAATGCGTGAGCGTATCGAATCATGTGGAGGAGAAATTCATTTCAATACTCGACTTATAGAATTCACAATTGAATCGAGTAAAATTAAGGGCGTGAAAGCTAAAGCAGTAAATAATACTATAGGTGAATTTTCATTTAAAGCGAATGCTGTTATTCTTGCAACTGGACATTCAGCACGTGATGTATTTAGTTTGTTGCATCAACAAAATATTTTAATTGAACAAAAGCCATTCGCTTTAGGAGTACGTATAGAGCATCCACAATCCTTAATTGATCAAATCCAATATCATTGTAATGAACGCAGTTCCTTTTTACCACCTGCCTCTTATGGTGTAGCAGGCCAAGTGGCTGGCAAAGGTGTTTATAGCTTTTGTATGTGTCCAGGAGGAATTATTGCACCAGCAGCAACAGCTCCAGGAGAATTAGTGGTGAATGGATGGTCACCATCGAAGCGGAACAATCCATTTGCAAATTCAGGAATTGTTGTGAGCGTAGATGAAAATGATTTCAAGGAATATAATTTTCATGGACCCTTAGCGGCAATGCAATTCCAATCGGCCATAGAAAAAAAATGCTTTGATGCTGGAGGAGGAAAATTAGTAGCACCAGCACAAAGTATGGTAGATTTTTGTGAAGGAAAACGTACTGCTAAAATTCCAAAAACATCCTACATACCAGGAGTAACTAGTGTTCAACTCAAAGATATTTTACCAGTTACAATTGTTGATGCATTAAAATTCGCATTAAAGGATTTCGGAAAAAAGATGAGAGGATATTATACCAATGAAGCAGTATTAGTTGCTACTGAATCAAGAACTTCTTCCCCAGTAAGAATTCCTAGAGAAAAAGAAACATGTATGCATCCACAGATTGCTGGATTATTTCCATGTGCAGAAGGCGCAGGTTATGCTGGTGGAATTGTATCTGCTGCTATGGATGGTGAACGATGTGCAGAAAATGCAGTGAAATATTTACTGCAATAAAATTCAACTTCCTTCGTAAGAAATGCCGAAACCGATATTTTTTAATTGATCAAAATAATTTGGGTATGATTTACTAACAACATTCGGGTTAGCAATTTTCACTCTAGCATTTGCTGTGACTAGAATACTCAATGCCATTGCCATTCGATGATCTTCATAAGTATTAAATGTTGATTTCTCAATTTTTATTGCATCCGCTTTACCCGACAATCGTAATGAATTATCATCTATCAAAACATGAACGCCTGTTTTTTCTAATTCAATTTTAAGGGCAAAAAGACGATCCGTTTCTTTAATTTTTAAAGTAGAAAGACCAGTGAAATAAATTGAAATACCCTTAACCGCAGCAACAACAGCTAATGTTAATGAGAGATCAGGGTTATTTGTAAAATCTATTTCGATGGGAGCATTATTTTCAGAATCAATACTTGTAATTAAAATATCGTTGCCAACATGTTGCGTATGAACTCCAAATTGCTTCATCCATATTTCAAGAATCGAATCACCTTGAAATTTATCAGTTGAAAGATTTAGTAATTTAATTTTACTTTCATTAGTACAGGAAATTAATCCATACCAATAGGAAGCTGAAGTCCAATCAGGTGTGCAGGAATACTTTCTTGATATATAATTTCCTTGTTTGATTTGAATCGAATTATTTTCTAGTTGTACATCAACAGAAAATTCCTTCATTAATGATGCAGTCATAATAATATAGGAAACAGAAACAGGATTTCCGATTAATGTTATTTCAAGTCCGCCATCTAAAAAGGGAGCTATCATCATGAGAGCACTAATAAACTGGCTAGAAACATTTGCATCAATTGAGATTTTACCACCATTCATTTTTGATGCATTTAGTTTAACAGGAGCGAATCCTTCCTTCTCTAAATATGAAATTGATGCGCCGAGTTCTCTTAATGCATTTACTAATGGTGAAATTGGTCTTGTGTTGAATTCTTTTGAACCTGACAATGTAATTTCTTTTCCTTGCATTGCACGTAATGCTAATAGAAATCGGAATGTTGTTCCTCCTGCTCCAGTATTCTGATTTTTAGAGTCGGAATTTATTAGTTCATTTAAAATTCTTGTATCATCTGACGTTGACAGATTCTCAATCTCGAATTTTTCCTCACAGAATGCGCGAATAATCAATAAACGATTACTTATACTTTTAGACCCTGGAATTTGAATCTCTGTATCAATACTATTTATTGGAGGAGTGACTATAACCCACATATCAATAAAGTGAAAACGATTTATAGCGATTAAAAACTACTTCGATATCTGAATGTGAAACCGGAATATCCCATGAGCAATTACCAATAGATTTTAACAAAGAAAATATTATTTGATTGTCATGATTCTTTTTATCATGCCGAAGATATTTCAGAATATCACTGAAATTTAATTTTTCAAAATCATGTTTACCAAAAAGTGAAAATAATTTATTTGTTATTTTATCTGTATCTTCTTTCGATAAACCATTTTGCATTTCTGACAACCATGTTTCCATAATCATACCAGCTGCGATAGCTTCTCCATGTAAAATTTTATCATCAGTATTAAGATAGCAGCTTTCCAACGCATGACCGAGAGTATGTCCGAAGTTTAATATTTTACGCCTTCCATTTTCATAAGGATCCTCATTCACAATATTTTTTTTTACTTCAATTGCATTAGCTAAAACTACGTCGACAACATCACGATTTATTTCCATAGAAGATAAATTCTGCCATAAATCCTTATCAGCAATCAAACCATGTTTAAAAATTTCTGCCAATCCATTTTTAAAGTGACGATCATCCAACGTATTCAAAAATAAAGGATAATTAAAAATCATTTCAGGGAAATTGATTGTGCCGATTTGGTTTTTAATTGAATTCAAATCAACACCGTTCTTCCCTCCTATTGCCGCATCTACCATGCCCATTAAAGAAGTTGGAATATTTATAAAATCAATTCCACGTAAATATGTTGATGCTATAAATCCGCCAATGTCAGTAACAACACCGCCGCCTAAATTAATCAACAAACTATTTTTATCTGCACCAGCTTTTGATAGTTGATTCCAAATAGCTATACAAGATTCTATAGTTTTATTTTGCTCTCCACTATCGATTTCAATTAGTTCAAATCCTAGCTGATTGAGTAACCCCTTTGCAAGAATTGGTAAACAATATTTACTAGTATTCTCATCCGTTAAAACAAAAATATTACTTGATTTATACTCAGCAACAAGAAAATTCGATAAAGAATCAAAGCTATTATTCTCAATTAAAATCTTTGACTCTTTAAGTTTATTGCTACTCATTATTATTCCGATTCATTCATCTTATGCTCCTCTGATTTGCTAATCTTATTCATCTGTTGCGTTTGCTGAAAAATTGATTCTTCGTGAATGATCGAATACAATTTCAAAATAAAATCTTGCGTTAGTTCCTTACTGATTCCAAGTTGAGTACGACTCTTAATTATTTCTTCCCAACGTTCAGGTTGAAGAATCGTAACTTCATTTTTATATTTATAATTTCCAATCTTACGAGCAATTTCCATCCTACTTGCCATTAGATTTACGATATCATTATCTACTTCATCAATTTGATCACGTAGATCTTCGAGTCTACTTAATTCGAAAATATTATCACAAGTAGGTTTTCTTACGATTAACGTTTTCAACAAGTCCGATAATGCTTCAGGAGTTAATTGTTGTGCAGCATCACTCAATGCATTTTTAGGATCGCGATGTGATTCAATCATCAAGCCTTCGTACTGAAGATCTAAAGCAAACTGAGAAACGTATGCTAACATAAAAGTATTTCCGCAAATATGGCTAGGATCACAAAGCATTGGTAACTCCGGCATACGACGACGTAACTCGATTGGAATTTCCCAATTCGGTTTATTGCGATAAGTACTATTTTCATAACTTGAAAAACCTCGATGAATAGCTGCAACTCGATTATTTCCTGACTTCAAAATTCGCTCGATAGCACCTTGCCATAATTCGAGATCCGGGTTAACAGGATTTTTTACAAGAATGGGAACATCAATCCCTACTAAAGCATCTGCGAGTTCTTGAACCAAAAATGGATTTACAGTAGTTCTCGCACCAAGCCAAAGCATATTCACTCCTGCATTAAGTGCAACATCAATATGACGAGGATTTGCGACTTCCACCATGACGGGCAATCCAACTTCTTTACCAGCATCCACAACCCATTTCAAGGCTTCATCACCCATCCCTTGAAAAGATCCAGGGCGCGTTCGAGGTTTCCAAATACCAGCTCTAATGGCGTGAACTCCAATATTTTTAAGCTTTTGAGCAGTCTCTAAAACTTGTTCTGGAGTTTCGGCACTACAAGGTCCAGCGAATACTATCGGTCTGCCAGACCATCCAAAACCCCATTGGGTAAGCGGTTTAATTCCCATTATCATTGTGTATACAAATGTAAACAATGTAGAACAATTTTAAAGTTAGAAAGTTCAATAGATTTTAAGCGTTAATTAATAACTGATTGGTAAAATTACTAGCGCAAAATCGAATTCTCATTTTAAAAATTACTGCTACGATATCTTAAATGTTCATTAAACTGAAGCATGAAAATAAATCGTTATTGCTATATTTGGGCACCAATGAATTCTGATCCTAAAGTAAACTTCGATAATTTAGAAAATGCATTTGCTTCAAAAAGTGATGCAGAAATAAATCATGCCTATTTATTATTTAAAGCGATTGGAATTCCAACGTTAGTAAAATATGGTGGTAAATTAGCTGAACTCGCACTCGAATATCACTTGCCTGTTAAAGGTTTAATTCGATCAACAATATTCCAACAATTTTGTGGTGGGGAAGACATACAAGATTGTAGTAAAACAATAGAGAAGCTTGGTAAGTATGGAGTTGGAAGTATTTTAGATTATTCTGTTGAAGGCAAAGAAGAAGAAATAGAATTTGATCATTCTTGTGATGAAATATTAGCTACGATTGAACGAGCAAAAGGGGATGCAAATATTCCATTCTCTGTTTTTAAAATAACAGGTTTAGCGCGATTTGCTTTATTAGAAAAATATAGTTCAAATGATACTTTAACTTCGGAAGAACAAATAGAATTTCAACGTGTGGAAGATCGTGTAAATAAAATTTGTGCACTTGCATTTAATTTGAAAGTGAAAGTTTTTATTGATGCAGAAGAATCCTGGATTCAAAAAGCAATTGATGATTTAGCGATGTTGATGATGCATCGTTATAACAAAGAAAAAGTTTTTATTTATAATACCATTCAGTTTTATCGTCATGATCGTTTATCATTTTTAAAGCAGTCGTTTGATATAGCGATGAATGATAATTTTTATCTGGGAATTAAATTAGTTCGTGGTGCTTATATGGAGAAAGAACGTGAACGTGCTAAAGTAAAAAGATATCCTTCACCGATACAAAATAATAAAAATGCTAGTGATCGTGATTACAACGAAGCATTAAAGTTTTGTATTGAACATATCGACCGTATGGCAATTTGTGCTGGAACACATAATGAAGCAAGCAGTTTGTTGTTAACTCAGATGATGGAAGAAAAAGGTATTGCTATGAATGATGAGCGGATTTATTTTTCACAACTGCTAGGGATGAGTGATCATATCAGTTTTAATCTTGCGAAGTCGGGGTATAGAGTTGCAAAATACCTTCCTTACGGACCAATTGCTGCTGTGCTTCCATATCTAAATCGAAGAGCGCAAGAAAACACTTCCATCTCCGGTCAAATGGGAAGAGAATTATCACTGTTAGTTGCGGAAAAAAAGAGAAGGAGAAAAATTTGATGATGAGCTGATTTGAAAATTTGAAAATGTAAAATTGGGTTTACTATTTTAATTGTATTTTTAATTGTGATTTACATTTTCAATCTTCTTTAAAGGAAGAAGATGATAGTTTTTCAAATTGAAATTTTCACTTCTACCTTTTTATCTATAATTTATTTTGTAATTCCGTAACTCAGCTCAGCTTGAAAACGTTGGTCTAAAGCACCAATGCGTTGCGCCGCAGCTTGGGTAATTTTAATGATGATGTTTGCATTATCTCCGGTGTCAGGTAACAATCCCACTACTTTAACAAAAACAGAATTATTATTCATCTTATTGGTGATTTTAATGATCGTTCCAACTGGTGCTGTACGATGCATTGCATAAAATTTATTTTGATTTAATTCGCCATCAGTAATCCATGTTGCAAGTCCACTTTGTGAAATTTTTTCGGTGGTAATTCCTGTTTTAGGATCTTTTTCTAATGCCGATGAACTTGTATTTCCAAGCGTGCTATATACCGATGGTGAATCAATTTTTAGAGTTCTAATAGGCTCTTGCTTTACTGACATGGTTGTTTCTGCAACAACAGCTTTTATTTCCTTTTTTGTTTCGAATTTATTTTCATCTTTTTTTTCTGATGAGGTATCTTTTATTTCATGTGTTGATGTTGGCAAAGGCTCACGAACTTCTTCTACCAAATTTTTAGTTCGTCTAACAATCAATTTCTGACCAAGACTAACATTGTTCGATGAAAGATTATTCAATTTTTTTAACTCATCAATGGTGATAAAATTTTCTTTCGAAATACGATAAAGTGTTTCACCTTTTATTACAACATGATACAAAATTTTCTCGCTTGATGAGTATGGAATTTGCTTTGTGTCTTTTATCTCAACCTTCACTTTCGCAATAGTTTTTGCTTTCGTTTTTTCTGACACAGACGAAGATCCAGATGCAGGCACTTGAATAATTTGTCCAATCTTTAAAACAGAAACTCCTGGATTCGCATGTTGTAAATTTTCAATGCTAATATTGTTTTTTTTAGCTACACTTGTCCAGGTGTCTTTTGCGACCACTTTATGCAGTAAAAACTTTTTCCCATCTATCCATTTTGTCCGTAATGAATCAGGAGGGTAAGCATTTGAAACCTGAACAGATGCCATTAACATCCATAAAATTATCATTATCCCAAAAAAACTGTCTTTGTTATTGCTCTTCATATCTTTACACAAAGTAAGTACATGCCGTATAAATCCTTTATGGTTGTTGGTCATGATTATCAACATTTTAATTAACACGAAATGACTCGAATATCTACAGGTTTAAAATTTGTATTCCTTTGGTTAACGGTGCTTTGTCCACTTTTGGTATGTGCCCAGGTTGATTCTTTACCAAAAGTTCCAACTCTAATTTATCAAATTAACATTCAAAGTGAGATCAATCCTGGCATCGCACGACAAGTTACTAAGGCACTTGCTGAGGCAAAAAACAAGAAGGCTGATCGTATTTTGATTCACATGAATACGTATGGCGGATTACTTGATGCTGCTGATAGTATTCGAACACAAATGTTAAATAGCAAAATTCCTGTAACAGTTTTCGTGGATAATAATGCGGCTTCTGCTGGAGCATTGATTGCGATTGCATGTAATAAAATTTATATGCGTGAAGGTGCGAGCATTGGTGCGGCAACTGTTGTAAATGAAAAAGCAGAGGCGATGCCTGATAAGTACCAATCGTATATGCGAAGTATGATGCGTTCTACAGCTCAGGCAAGAGGAAGAAATCCAATTATAGCCGAGGCAATGGTTGATCCTCGAACATATATTGAAGGTGTAAACGATTCGGGAAAAGTATTAACAATGACAAGTGCCGAAGCACAAAAACAAGGCTATTGCGATGGAATTGCTGAATCAATAAAAGAAGTCATTTCAGCAGAAGGAATTACGAATTATACTTTAAGTGAATATGAAGTCAGCTGGACAGATAAATTAATTGGATTTTTAATTAATCCTGCAGTTTCTGGTGTGTTAATTTTGGTGATGTTAGGTGGTTTGTATTTCGAGCTACAACACCCAGGAATTGGATTTCCACTTTTTGCATCTATAACCGCAGCCTTACTTTATTTCGCGCCACTTTATATAGAAGGATTGGCAGAAAATTGGGAGGTTTTAATTTCCATCACAGGAATAATTTTAATAGTACTCGAAATATTTGTCATACCTGGTTTTGGGATTGTCGGCATTTCTGGAATACTACTCTTACTCTTCGGATTAACTACAAGCATGCTTAATAATCGTGGTTTTGATTTTAGCGGAGTGAGTGTTCAACAAACGTTTAGTGCATTGGCTGTTGTTCTTTTATCGATGGTTGGTGCATTAACCTTATTTATTTTTTCTAGTAAAGTATTTTCAAATAGTCCTGCATTTAAAAAGATGGTGTTGCATGAAAGTATGAACTCATCACATGGATTTAAAGTAACTTCTTTAGATGCAATTATCATTGGAGAAAAAGGTATTGCTCACTCAACACTTCGCCCTTCAGGAAAAGTTGAAATCAACGGTAGAATTTTATCTGCAACGGCAGAGTCAGGTTTTATTGAAGTAGGAAAGCCTGTTGAAGTTACGGGATTACAATCTTCAGCAATGGTTGTTGTGAAAGAGTTGATTTAGAAATTCACTTCACGAAATAATCGAATTATTTCATTTCAATAGGTTCATTTTTTCGAATAAAGAATAATCCAAGAAAGGTTATCATTCCATTAACTATTAGTAATTCATAACCGAATTTATATCCTCCCATTAGCTGTACAGAATGCTCAGCAAGATACCAGCAAATAAATGGTGATAATAAGCAGATAATAGGAACAAGATTTTCTTTCAATTTATATTTTGTAAAAACACCGAATGCAAAGAGGCCAAGTAATGGTCCGTAGGTGTATCCTGCAAGTTTTAAAATGAGATCAATGATTGAACGGTTATCAATCCAATGAAAAATCATTACACACATTAGGAATAATATTGCAAAGGAAATATGTACGATTCTACGGATACGTAATCGATCATTCTCCGACCATGATGCTCGTCGATTTAATCCTAACATATCGAGACAAAATGAAGATGTTAGAGCAGTAATTGCACCATCAGCACTTGGAAATAATGCAGAGATTAATCCGATGATAAATACCAATCCCATCACAGGAGGAAAATAATGCAATGCCAATGTTGGAAACAAATCATCACCTTTTAAATTAAGATGATTTTGTGCAGCAAAGATGTACAATAATCCGCCAAGAAAAAGAAACAAGAAGTTGACAAAAATCAAGATTAAACTTAGTGATACAATATTTTTTTGCGAATCTTTTAATGTCTTTACAGAGATATTTTTTTGCATCATTTCTTGATCTAATCCAGTCATGGTTATCGCAATGAAAGCACCACCTAAAAGTTGCTTCATAAAAAAAGATGGACTCAATGGATCACTTACTAATAACTTCGAATATTGCTTTACCTGCATCATTTGCCAAGCTTCGCCAAAGTTTATATTTAAATTTTTCAATATATAGATTACACAGATTATCAATCCACCTAACATGAATGTTGTTTGTAATGTGTCGGTCCAAACAATGGTTTTTACACCGCCTTTAAAAGTATATGCGACGATTAATATTAATATCGCTATTGCAGTTATCCAAAAAGGAATTCCTGCATCATCAAGAATAAAAAATTGCAAAACACGAATGACAAGATACAATCGTGCTGTAGCACCAACTGTTCTGGAAACAATAAAAAACATTGCTCCAGTTTTATAGGAAATCCTACCGAAACGTTGTTGCAAATAATCGTAAATAGAGGTTAAAGAAAGTTTATAATAAATAGGAAGAAGGATATAAGCCACCGCCAAGTATCCGATAAAATATCCCAAAACAACCATCAAATAGGAGAATCCTTGTACTTCAACTGTACCTGGAACCGACACGAACGTAACGCCAGAAAGCGATGTTCCGATCATTCCAAAGGCTACAATATACCAAGGTGAGGATTTATTGCCTGCAAAAAAACTGAAATTCCCAGCATTTCGTGACGTATACCAAGAAATGAAGAGCAAAACCAAAAAATAAGCGGTAATGATGGAGATGATAATTATAGGCGACATAGTATTGCGAATTTAAGTGTTGAAAGATGAGTAAATAAATTTGCATTCTTATTTTTTGAACATGTTACGATTCGTAAATTTGTAGCTTATCTGAATAGCTTGAATCTTCCCTCAAAATTACTTGACGATGCCGTACAGGCTTTTGCACAGCTTCCCGGAATCGGTCAGAAGAGTGCTTTACGTATGGTTTTACACCTCTTGCGTGTGCCGCCTGAAAGTGTTGATCGTTTCGGAGAAACCTTAATTCGCCTACGCAAAGAATTGCGATATTGTAATAACTGTCACAATATTTCTACGGAAGAAATTTGTAATATTTGTAGAGACCCTAAACGCGAGCAAGGATTAGTATGTGTTGTTGAAGATATTCGTGATGTAATCGCAATTGAAAACACAGGACAATTCAAAGGCCTATATCACGTTCTTGGTGGATTGATTAGTCCGATGGATGGCGTTGGACCTTCACAACTAACGATTGATTCACTTGTTGGTAAAGCAGGAAATGGATTCGTAAATGAAGTGATTGTTGCATTGAGTACAACGATGGAAGGTGACACCACATTATTTTATCTTTATAAAAAACTTAAGCCACTTGAAATCAAAGTAAGTACACTTGCTCGTGGAGTTGCAATTGGTGGCGAACTTGAATATGCGGATGAAGTAACTTTAGGTAGATCAATTGTGCATAGAGTTCCTTACGATAATCAATTGGTGAAATAATATTTTTTGAAAATCAAATCTCATTCATTCTAAAAACTGTCAATTCGTAAAGTGAAGATTAGCATTATCATTGTCAATTATAATGTGCGATACTTTCTGCAACAATGTTTGCAGTCGGTTAAGAAAGCAATTGAAAATATTGATGCTGAAATTTTTGTTGTAGATAATGTTTCCGAAGATGGATCAGTGGAGATGGTGCAAGAATTATTTCCAGAAATAAAATTAATTGCTAATACAGAAAATCTAGGTTTTTCAAAAGCGAATAATCAAGCAATAAAATTATCAAAAGGTGAATATGTTTTGCTGCTAAATCCTGATACTGTTGTAGAGGAAGAAACAATTCAAAAGGTTTGTGATTTTATGGATGGGCATCCAGATGCTGGTGGACTTGGCGTTCATATGATTGATGGCAAAGGAAATTTTCTTCCTGAATCAAAAAGAGGACTACCTACTCCACTCGTTGCGTTCTACAAAATAGTTGGATTTTCAAACATATTTCCTAAATCAAAAACTTTTGGAAAATATCATTTAGGATTTCTTGATAAAGATAAAACACATGAAGTAGAAGTTTTATCAGGAGCTTTTATGTTATTGCGAAAATCGACACTCGACAAAATTGGTTTGTTGGATGAGGATTATTTTATGTACGGCGAAGACATTGATTTAAGTTATCGCATTTTACAAGGTGGTTATAAAAATTATTATTTCCCGGAAACACATATCATCCATTATAAAGGTGAAAGCACAAAAAAGAGTTCAGTAAATTACGTGCTTGTGTTTTATCGTGCAATGGTCATCTTTGCGAAAAAACATTTTGCACCACGACGGGCAGCATTGTTTTCCTTCTTGATAAATATTGCTATTTGGATGCGTGCGGGAATAGCGTTACTACAACAAGCAGTAAAAAGAATTTGGCTTCCTGCTTTAGATGCATCGGTGATTTATGCAGGAATGATTTTTATAAAAAACTATTGGGAGTTCACTGTTAAAGATGTGCATTACCCGGAGTTCTTTATGCAGATAGTATTACCAATTTACATTTCTATTTGGTTGTTGAGTGCTTATTTAGGTGGTGGTTATGATTACCCAATCCGTATCTCACGAATCATTCGCGGACTGTTAACAGGAACTGTTGTGATCCTCGTAATTTATGCATTGCTGCCAGAGAATTATCGTTTCTCAAGAGCTTTAATTCTACTAGGAACTGCATGGGCAAGTTTATCGATTACATTGCTAAGAGTTGCTTTCCACCTTAGCAAATTATCTGGATTTCAATTAGCGGATTCAATTCGTAAGCGAATGTTAATTGTTGGTGATGCATCGGAGAGTCAACGGATTCTTTCATTGCTAATGATGAGTGGTACGAGTTCAAATTTTGTTGGATATGTTACAGAATCTGGTAAAAAAGAAGAACAAGCTCTATCAATGCAAAATTTTTATCTTGGAAACACTAAAGTATTGTCAGATCTAATCTCTATGTATGAAATCAATGAAGTAATTTTTTGTGGTAAGAATATCTCTTCTAGCGAAATTATACATCAAATGCTACACATGGGAAATCCACAAGTAGAATATAAAATTGCACCACCTGAAAGTTTATTTATAATTGGGAGTAATTCGATAAACGATAAAGGTGATTTTTATTTGATAGATGTACCAACGCTTAACAATCCAGTAAATAAGCGAAACAAGAAAATATTTGATCTTGCAACTAGTTTTGTATTGCTTTTACTTTCGCCAATTTTAATTTGGACATCAAATAATAAGTCGAAATATTTTAGCAATATTTTAAATGTACTTATTGGAAAACTAAGTTGGGTAGGTTATAAAGATTCACAAAACAAACATTATAAGGGAATTCGTAATGGCGTTTTTTCTCCTACTGAAATGCTTGAAGAGCTCCCTTCTGATCCTGGAGTTACTGAACGCTTGAATGCCCTTTATGCAAAGGAATACAAAGTCTTCAATGATTTAAGAATAGTGATGAAGGGAATGTTTCGTTGAGTTAGTTATCCTTTTTTTCTGGATACGGTCCGCGTTTATAAATGATCAATCCATTCAAAAAGTTTCTTAATAGTTGATCTCCACATTCTTTATAATTCGGATGATCTTCTTTACGAAATAATGCTCCTAACTCACTCTTTGAAACTTCAAAATCGGAGAGCTTCAAAATTTCAATAATATCATCATCTTTTAATTCAAGAGCGACGCGAATCTTTTTTAGGATATCATTATTTGTAAGCATCGTGAATTATTTTTTATTGAAAGTACGCAAACGTAATGCAGTTAAAACTTGTTTTGTTTCAGCGGAAAAATCTCCTTTCATCATCCAATCATAGTAAGAGGGTTCTTTCGAAAACACATCATCAACTGTTTTACCTTTATGCTTTCCGAAATTAAAAACTTCTTGTTTCTTATCATTAAATACAACTCTGCCTGCTAAATCTACATTTTGATTCATTGCCGTAAACTGCTGTAATCCTTCAATATCTTTTGGCAAATCAGGATAACGTTCAAGCTGCGCAATGAATACTTCGTAGGTGGCTAAGATATCTGCTTCAGCAGAATGCGCATTTATAATTTCTTTATTGCAATAAAACTTATAGGCAGCAGACAATGTTCTTTGTTCCATCTTATGAAAAATATTTTGGACATCAACCATTTTCCGACCTTTCATATCAAAGGAGAAATCAACTCTTAAAAATTCATCAACCAACAAAGGAACATCGAATTTATTTGAATTATACCCTGCTAAATCAGCATTGCCAATGAAGTTAGCAATCTCCAATGCTAATTGTCCAAAGGTTGGTTCGTTAGCAATATCATTATCATAAATACCATGTACTTGAGAAGCAAATAATGGAATTGGAATTTCAGGATTAATGCGTTTCGTGAAAACTAGTTTATCTCCATTCAGCATTAACTTCAAAATACTAATTTCAACTATACGATCAGAGCCAACAGTAACGCCTGTAGTTTCTAAATCAATAAATGCAAGCGGTTTGTTTAGAGTAAGGTTCATAGATTCAAGTTTAATTTTCTCGACGGAGAATAAGTCCAATTGTGATGACAACAAATCAATATTTGCTTTCGACTTTTTTGTCATAGGAAGAATAATAAAAAAATTATTGAAATTTAATTTCCAAATAAACTTTGTTTGCTATTGTTGGATCGACGGTAATATCTGCATCAGCTTTCCCAAGTTTAGCGTGACGTAATGTAACTTTATAAGATCCTGCTGGAACCGCAATATCAAAATGACCAGTGGCATCATTCGATTCGCAATTCGCAATTTTATCGCCTGTTGTTGCATTTGTTACCACAACAAATGCACCCTTTGCGGGTGTTCCTGCACTAGTCATTGCAACGCCTTGAATCCAAACCATAGGATTCGAAGTTAATGGTTTATCAGTTGTAGCTTTATAAATATCATAATCACCTAATCCGGAATCACGCACTGCAGAAACATAAAATGTTTTTCCATCAGGCTCCAATGCAAAACCGATATCATCATAAGCACTGTTGATTGGAAATCCTAAATTTTCTGGTGTCGAGAAATCTTCATTACTACTTGCCAAAACTGATTTAAACAAATCGTATCCACCCATACTTCCATGACCCGTTGAACTAAAGAAAAACGTTTTGCCATCAATCCACATATAGGGATTATCTTCATCACCATTGGAATTAATTTTATCACCAAGTCGTGTTGGCTTACTCCAACCAGTCGATTCTGTTCTTGTGCACTTATAAATATCTTTCCCAGTTTTGCTGCCCGCCATTTCTGCTGAAAAATAAAGTGTCAATCCATCCGGCGACATGCACGCACCAGTTTCCATTGTTTTTGTAATAAAATCTTTCCCCAATGATACGGGCTTGTCCCACTGCTTCCCTTTTAATTGTGCAATATAAATATCACCATTTGATTCAGGGCTTTCACGGTACAATAACATTTTATCACCATAAGGATTTATATACATTGCTTCTTCGTAAAAAGCAGTGTTCAAATTCACTCCAGCATTTTTTGCTTTACTTCGCGATGTGTCATTTTGAAGAAAGAAATATACGTCCGAGGTAACATCACCGAGATCATCTGTTAAGCCACCAGTATTTCCTTTCCTTTTTGACGCAAAATAAATAATTGTATCACTCACCCCCATAACAGGACGGTAATCTGCAGATGGGGAATTAATTGTTTTTCCAAGGTTTTCAAATTTAACATTTACCGGATTAGCAGTTAACGTTTTTGCAGATGTTGACCAGTCTACCCAATCATTGAATTTCAACTTCGCATCTACACTACCTTTCTTTTCAACTCTGTATTTTTCAAAATATTCAATTGCCTTATCATACAATCCAGCATAATGATATGCTCGTGCTAAATCAAACAATACATCTTTCGGTTTATCCTTCGTATTTGCATTTGCAGCATATTCTAACATCGGAATTGCTTTTGCTTTATTGATATTTGTATTCAAATAACACAATCCTAATTTATAATTATACTCTGCATTATTCGGATCAGTAATTATTAATCGTTCGTAAATTTTTATTGCCTGATTAAAACCTTGTGATTTGAACATATCATCCGCTTCCTTTTTTGCATCTTTCACATCATCTTTTAAATACGGTTTAATTGCAGGCTGTTTTGTTTGTGCCGATAAGAATAATGGCAAAACGAACAAGAATAATAGAATGTATTTTTTCATAGTGATTTTCAATAAAATGTTCTGCAAAATAAGATAAAATATGTTTCATATTTCGTAAAAACTCCACAACAAATTACCCGAGTTATTCACAATTGACGGCCTTTCCAAGTGTTTTTGCTGAAAGGTTGGATAAGAAGAAGCGTTATTACAAAAAACGGATAAATAATTGACATCAATACCTTATCTAAAATGCTAAATTCAACTCCACTTTCTTTAAGAGATTCATCAAGTAATAACCATTCTGGAATTGCCCTTGTTACTAAAATCACAATAGGGAATATAATCACAGTTGGTACAAGTAAACATGATGTAATCCATAACAAAGTGGTAAGCATTGCTGAAGTAGTTATTAAGATTCCAACGAACCACACATAAGACTCTTTGTAATGAATTGTTTTACTCGACCATCTTAATCGTTGCTTTAACAAATCATGGAAATTTTTTTCGGGAGAAGTAGAAACGATTGCATCGAATGCTGGAAATACTGTTCCAGGAAATAATTTGTTAATCTCAAACATTAAAAAAGTGTCGTCGCCAGATGCTAAATGATTGTGAGAATTGTATGCACCAACTTTCAGCCAAGCGTCTTTTTTAAAAGCGAGATTCGCTCCTGAATTTAATAACATTCGGCTTTGCAAAAGTGCTGCAGAACCTGCGGCTTGCAAATTAGCAAACTCCATCGATTGGAATTTTGACCACCATTTATTATTGTAAAATTTAATCTGTACTAATCCACAAATCATATTAGCGTTTGAATTTATCGAAGGATGAATTAATTGTTTTAGCCAATTCGATTTGAAATGAATATCAGCATCGATAGTAACAATCCATTCCGAATTTGATTGTCGGATTCCAAAATCTAATGCTGCTTTTTTTCCAAAGGTATTTGATAAAGAAAAATGTTTTTTAAATGCTAATAGTTGAAGTGTATTATCATCGCTGTGGTCATCAACAAAAATAATTTCCAACTTATCGGATGGGTAATCTAACGATGCTAAATCGTTAACTAAAGCAGGAATATTTTTCTCTTCATTCCGTACAGGGATAATAATAGAAACAGTTGGCCATATCGTTTCGTCCTTCCATTTAGAAATAGTTATTCTGTTATGATTTCTCCACTTTAAAAAATAGCTTAGCAACAATCCTCCGTAAAGAATATCAAAAAATAATGTAAGATAAAATAAGATTTTCATTTGATGAATTACTAAACATTTTAACGCTAATAATTTTAATTATTCCATTGAAAATAAAAATGCTATTCAACTTTACCAAATCGAATATACAACAAACTAAATGAGCCAAGTAATGCAGGTAAGGCTAAATTAATACTCCATAAACTAAATGTACTTATTAATATTGCAGCGCTATCATTGGTCACTGTTGCGAATACGACAAGATTTATTCCTCCACGTACACCTAATTCTCCTAATGCAATACTAGGAACTAATGTAATTACAAGAAAAGAAATTGCAGATAACTTCAAACAAGTTACATAATCTATATCAATAAGAAAAGCCTTGAAGAGTAAATATTGCTGCGAACAAAAAACTAAATACCGCAACAACGAATATATATAGGTAATAGCTAATTCTCGTTTGTGAAAATGTGAAAACACTTCTCCGAAATTATTATATTTTTTTAACCATTCAATTTTCTCAAATAATAACGACAACTTCGGAACTCTAAACCATCCTATCATTAAAAAAACCACTGAAACAACAATGGCAATTTGCAATAGAATGATCGTAATTTGATTTAATTGTAGAATTGTTGATGTATAAAAAAGCAATGCTATAAAACCTGCTTGTATGGTAACTAATAGTTGCGCTGAACTTCCAACAAAAGCTGCTAAGGCGCCTCTAATACGATGACCTTCTCCAAGGTGAAGAATCCTTCCTGCAAACTCACCAACTCTATTAGGTGTGAAAAAACTAATTGTAGTTCCAGTGAATACGCTCCTAATGGCTTTCAAAAAACTAATTGATTCAATGGATGAAGCTAACAACCTCCACTTTTGTGTTTCAAGAGAATAATTAACTAACATTAAAATTAAACTGACCGCGATCCAATAACGTGAATTTCCTGTCGTAAGTGAATTTAACAAACGCTCACTATCGTGAATTAATGCAGCTCTACTTTCGATGTGATAGCCAATATATAATAATGAAATCAGCACTGCTGCAATTTTAGCAATTACGAAAAGAATATTTCTACTTTGTACTTGCATTATTAATTTGTTGCGTTTTATTATTACTATTTCTGTTGAATCCCATTTCATTCGACCACTTCAAGGTCAATGTTAATTGTTATATTTAATTGCTTCTAATTTTATTTCCAGTTGCAACTAAATTTCTCCACTGATTTCGTCTAACTTTTTATAATTTTTTAAGTCGACGAATTGAAAAAATCACATATACAAAATTACTATTTACTTCTTTTTTGAATCATCAATTTATTGATTTTAGGAGTTAGAATTCTATAAAATTATATTCAAATTATTTCTCAAAGTCAAGATTCACTGGCTCCTTATTTGGCATGTAATTATCCTTTATATCTTTTGTTGCAGGAGTTGTATTAACGACAACTTCAAAGTTTAAATTATCAAACCAAATCTGTCCTGTGCCAACAAGTAATGCACCATACGCTAGATTTGTAGCATTCAATGGAACATCCAAAACGATTTCATATTTCTTCCACTCGCTCGTTCCTTTAATTGGACGATCAAGCATATTATCAAATGAAAGTGGTTTTTGTGAATTTGCTTGATCAACACGCAACCAAAGTCCAGCTTTTTCATTAACATCTTTTGAGTTTACATAACCACTCATACGGACTCTTTTTCCAAGATATTTATCAGATAAACAATTTTGCATTAGCGTTCCAAACCCATCAATTCTTTTATCGATAGATTTAATTGTCGCAGCATTCTTACCATCTTCTCCAGCACCATTATCAATCCCCATATCATAGCTTTTAGGTTTGCTTCCTGCTTTCCCC